>DATITN010000001.1:0-2790 GCA_035467795.1 Arachnia sp.
GCGGGTCCCGCAGAGTCCAGCCTGGCTGTGGAACACCTCGACTGATGCCGGGGCTGTGGCGTCGAGGCCGACACCCACCTCGCCCTCCGAGCCGCACTCGCCGCCCTGGGACCCGCATCCATAAGCGGAGATGGGGAGCGGGGATCTCAGTGTCAGTGGCGGCGTCCGCCGGTCGTCGAGGTCAGTCCGTCGGGTCGTTCGCGGGCGAATTCAGCGGCCATTTCGGTTGCCGTCCCGCATCCGCCACAGCTCGAGGTGACCAGAACAAGCAAGCGTGGCTTCGGCGGTGGGATGGTGGTCGCCTTCAGGCGCGACGGGCAAGCATGAATGCCACCAATGCGAGGACCGCCCCGTAGATCATGTGTCCCATCAGCGACAGCCAGGCCATGGTGTCGAGGGTGAAGGCCGGCATTCCCAGCGCGACAGGCATGGCGATGAGCGCGCCGAGCACCCACCACACGACCCCGTAGCCCACGCCGAGCCCGACGGTGACGAGCAGCGAGGTGAGCCTGTTGCCGACGACGAGCCCGAAGCCGAAGCCCAGCGCGGCAGAAATGCCCAGGTGGACCAGCCAGCCGACGGCGGTTGACTCGCTCCCGACGAGCATGGCGATCATCGGGATGGCTCCCATCATCTGCATCATTGCCCCGAACACCAGGCCGCCGGCCAAGCCGCCGACGACCCCGCGGATCAGCCTGGCCATCATGGTCGGATCGGTCGTTGTAGTGGCGGTCGCGGCGTTTGTGGTTCCTGCGATGCTCATTGGATTCTCCTTTGGTCGAGCGGGCGCCCTGCGTGGGACGTTGTGAGGCCCATCCTGCGACGGTTGGCCGGAGGTCGTCCGTGGGCCAGCACACATAGCTTGAGGTTCTCCGGGCCGATCGCCTACCTGTGGCAATGGCGGATGTCCGCCCTCGATCGGCCTGGACCTTCCGCGTGCGCCGGAGCACGATAGGCAGGTCCGATGATCACAGGGAGGGCGTCATGTCCAACTCGGGTGCGATTGGCGATCCGGTCGTTCATCGCCACTACAACAGAGTGAGCGAGCTGGTTCCTCGAACGAGTTCCGATGTCACAACCGAAGCGGCGGAGCGTCGATCCTTCGGACTTGAGTTCTTGCGCGAGTCACGCGCTCCTTCACCTGTGGAGCCCCGCCTCATCTCGAGCGCGCACGGCGAGATCACCCAAATCCTGCTGACCATCCCGGCCTATGCGGTGAGGGCCGCAGCCGGGCTGCCGAACCCGCTCTCAGCGTCATATCGTGACCTGCTCATGAAGCTGCCCAACGGTATTCGGACCATTGTCGTGACACACGAGGCGGTGGGGCAGGAGGTCGAGAGCTGGCTGGCGGAGGCTGGGCTTCTCGAACGTGCCGTCGTGATCCCGGCTCCGGATCACCTCAACTTCTCCGTATGGGCTGAGGACGGCTACGTCGTCGTGGAGGACACACAGACCGCCAGTCGCTATCTGGTGGAGCCCTACGAGTTCCCACGCTTCGGCGACAGCCTTATTGCCGACCTGGTTCGCAACCAGAGTGAACTGTTGGGCAACCAAGCCCCGCTCTATTTCCAGGGCGGGAACGTCCTGGTAGGCGATCGCTTCTTCCTCATCGGAGCCGACTACCCGGCCAACACCTTGAGGCGCTACCTCAACCGTGTCATCGTCCCGGCCCCCGGTGAAGCGCCCGCCGCCACCGTGCACCGCCTGTACCGCGAGTACCTGGACACAGGCCGAGAACTCGTCTACGTCGGGAGCACCATTCCTGTGCCATCGGAACAGCGGCGGCCGTTGACGATCGACGGTGAGGACTGGACAGAGCTCCTCTACTTCGGGAATGCGGCCGGCACAGTGCAGCCCGTCTTCCACATCGACATGTTCATCAGCCTCGCGGGACGCGACAACGACGGCGCCTACCAGGTGCTGGTGGGGAGCCCTCGCCTGGCCGCCGAGGTGCTGCAGGTCCCGCTCTGGCCACACAGCATGCAGGAAGCGTTCGACAACATCGCACAGGGACTCCAACGCCAGGGTTTCAAGGTCATCCGCAACCCCCTCCCCCTCGCCTACATGGACGACCCCCAGTCACGCATGAGAACGTGGTACTTCGCCACTGCCAACAACGCCCTCGTCCAGATCAGCGGAAAGGCCGGCCGACGGGTGTGGCTCCCCACCTACGGCCACGGTGACTGGACCGCCCTGCAGGAGACCGACCGAGCCAACCGGGACATCTGGACGGAACTCGGCTTCTCCGTCACCCTCCTGGGTGACTTCCACCCCTTCGCGGAGAATCTCGGAGCGGTTCACTGCATCAAGAAATACCTCGACCGCACAAACGAGACCGGATGACTGCCATGTGGTTGCGGATCAGATGGAGGCAAATGCGGCCCTCAGCCTGGCCCAGACGTGCAGCAGTCCCGAGGTACTGGAGCACGTCCACGAACGCCTGGCGACAACCGTCGGCCCTGAGGTGCCAGTCCTGCTCCACTCGACCGCCACACACCACCAGCACCACCGGGACATGCTGCGCCACCACCTCAGGCAACTCGACGCCAGCCACCAAGCGGCAATAGACGGCCTGACCGTGTACCGGGCCAGCCAACTCACAGAGGACTGCACGACCTACCTCACCTTGTCCCTCAGAGCGGCCGCAAGCACACGAGAAGCGATCACCCACCTTCAGGAAGCCCTGGACGCAGAACAACTGCGGCTCCCCAGTCTCCGCGAGCAGGCGTTCGCTCAACTCCGGCCACTGAAGAGTGCAATCGAGACGGCGTCCAGACGGAATCTGGCCCC
>DATITN010000002.1:0-11948 GCA_035467795.1 Arachnia sp.
TAGCCGTGCACGGACCCGGGGGCCGCCTGCAGGATGGGGGAGCAGAACAGGTGGGTCACCCCCAGCGAGGCCAGGTACGGCACCTGCGCCGCGGCGTCGTCGAACGTGAAGGACGCGTTCAGTTGGAGTCTGTACGTGGAGGCTGGGGTGGCTGTCACACCCCCACACTAGAAGGCCACGCCGCCTGAGTCGATCAGCTGCGCGCCCTGCGCACCGCCTTGACCGCCTCCTCGACGAGGATCACCACCAGCCCGGCCCCGGCCGCGACACCCCAGTGCGCCCAGCCGAGCGACGCTGTGCCGAAGGCGTTCTGCAGCACCGGAATGTAGACCACCGCAACCTGTGCGAGGAGCGCGCCGGCCAGCGAAAGCCAGAGCCAGGCGTTGGTGAAGAGGTGATCCACGACGCTAGCCTTGTCCGAGCGGCTGTTGAGCGCGTTGGCCAGCTGCATCACCACCAACGAGGTGAACACGGTGGTCCGTGCGAGGTCGAGCTCGCCCCCGGCGGGCGCCAGGTGCTCGAGGCCGCCGATCAGCCCCCCGGGCAGGGTGAGGTCGTAGGCCACCAGGCTGAGCAGGCCCATCAGGGTGCCGATGACGAGGATGCGCTGCCACATGTGGCGGTCGATGATGCGATCGTCGAAGCGGCGCGGCGGGCGGCCCATCACGTCGTCGATCTCCGGATCCACCCCCATCGCCAAGGCCGGGCCCGAGTCCGTGACCAGGTTGATCCACAGGATCTGCGTGGCCAGCAGGGGCACCACCGCGGCGCCCGGCGCCGACGGGTCCGCCAGGCCGATGACGCCGCCCAGCGTCACGCCCAGGAACACGGTGGCGATCTCGCCCATGTTGGAGCTCAGCAGGTATCGCATGAATTTGCGGATGTTGTCGAAGATGACCCGTCCCTGGCGGACCGCGGCCACGATGGTGGCGTAGTTGTCGTCGCCGAGGATCATCTGCCCGGCTTCCTTGGTGACGTCCGTGCCGGTGATGCCCATCGCCACGCCGATGTCTGCGGATTTCAGCGCCGGCGCGTCGTTGACGCCGTCGCCGGTCATCGCCACGATCTGCCGTCCGGCCTGCAGCGCGTCAACCACCCGAAGCTTGTGCTCGGGGTCCACGCGCGCATACACGCGGGCGTCGACGGCGGCGCGGGCCAGCTCCTCGTCGTCGGATTCGTCGACCTGGCGACCGGTGACCACGACGGGGCTGTCGGTGCCCGAGATGCCCAGGTCCGCGGCGATCCGGGCCGCGGTGACGGGGTGATCCCCGGTGATCATCACCGTGCGGATGCCGGCCCGGTGCGCCTCTGCGATGGCCGCGGCGACCTCCTCGCGTGGCGGGTCCAGCAGGGCGACGACGCCGAGGAAGGTGAGGTTGCGCTCAGCCGTCTCTCCGAAGGTGTTCGACTCGGCCGCGGTGGCGCCGCGCCACGCCACGCCCAGTGTCCGGTAGCCCTCGGCCCCGAGCCCCTCGATCGTGTGGGCCAGCTCGTCGCGTCGGGCCGGCGTGAGCGGGGCGGTGCCCTCGCCCACCTGTTCGTCGGTGCAGCGCTCCAGCAGCACGTCCGGGGCCCCCTTGGCGTAGAGCACGTGGCCCCGCGAGGGGTGCGTGCTGAGGACGGACATCATCTTGCGCTCGGACGTGAACGGCACCTCGGCGGTGCGCGCGTGGCCCGAGATGAGCTCGGCTGCGCCGTCGAGCTTGCGGGCGCCGACGAGGAACGCGGCTTCCGTCGGGTCGCCCTGGATCTCCCAGGAGCCCTCCAGGTGCGTGAGCTGGGCGTCGTTGGCCACGGACCCGGCCACCAGCGCCCGCCGGGCCTCGTCCAGGGTGCGTTCGACGTCGCCCTCCACCAGCACCTCGCCCACCGGCGTGTACCCGGTGCCGCCGAGGGTGACCCTGCCGGAGGCCGTCACCACCTCGCGCAGCGTCATCTCGTTGCGGGTGAGGGTGCCGGTCTTGTCGGAGCAGATCACTGAGACGGACCCCAGCGTCTCCACCGAGTGGAGGTCCTTCATCACCGCGTTGCGGCGCGCCATGGCCTGGACCCCGATGGCGAGGACGAGCGACAGGATCGCGGGCAGGCCCTCCGGGACGGCGGCCACGGCCAGCGAGACGCCCATCAACAGGATCTCGACGGCACCCTCGAGCGTGTTGACACTGTTGACCCATGCGGTGGTGAGCATCACCACCACGGCTATCCCGACCACCAGCAGGCCCAACGTCCGGGAGATCCTGCCGATCTCCTCCTGCAGCGGGCTGGGCTCGGCCTCCGTCTCGTCCAACAGGGTGGCGATGCGCCCCATCTCGGTGTCCATGCCGGTGGTGGTGACCACGGCGCGGCCCACGCCGCGGGCCACGGAGGTGCCCTTGAACACCATGTTGCGGCGGTCGCCGATGGCCGCGGGCTCCGGAAGGGCGGCCGGGTCCTTCTGGGTGGCCTCGGATTCGCCGGTCAGCGAGGCCTCCTGCGTGAGGAGCGACGAGGCGGTGAGGAGGCGGGAGTCCGCGCCCACGGCGTCGCCTTCGGCGAGGACGAGCACGTCCCCGGGGACCAGCTCCGCGGAGGGGACGGAGGCGAGGAGTCCGTCGCGCAGCACGGTGGCGCGGGTGGCGGTCATGCCGGCCAGGGCGGCGACGGCGCGTTCGGCGCGATTCTCCTGGACGAAGCCGATGACGGCGTTGGCCACCACGATGACGGCGATGACGATCGCGTCCACGGGGAGCCCGGTGCCGCCCTCCACCACCCAGGCGATGATCGAGATGACGATGGCGGCCAGGAGGAGGTAGATCAGGGGGTCGGCGAATTGGCGCAGGAACCGTCGCCAGGCCGGGTCCGGGGGAGTGACCCGCAGCTCGTTGCGCCCGTACAGGTCCTGGCGGGCGGCCACCTCGGGGGCGCTCAGCCCGACCGAGGGGTCCACGCTCAGGGCGAGGGCCACCTCGTCGGAGGGAAGGAGGGTGACGTCGCGTGTTGCCAGGGGCATAGCCCCATTGTGTCCCCGCTAGTGGACGGTGGGGGGCACGGGGTGCCCGTTCTCGGTCATGCCGCGAAAGCCCGTCAGCATCAGGGCGATCCTCCGCGCGGACAGGTCCGTCACGTGGCGGTGCACGTCCTCAGGCCGCACCCAGTGGATGGCGCGGATCTCGCGGTCGTCTGTGCCCAGCTCGGCCGCGACCTCCGGCGCCAGGACCCCGCCGTCGAAGATGAACTCCACGGCATCGGACCACCCGAGGTAGGGCGGCATCCAGTCGGTCAGCAGCGGCTGCCCGAACGTGACCTCGATGCCGAGCTCCTCCATCGTCTCCCGCTCGCCCCCGGCGCGGGGGGTCTCGTGTGGCTCCACCACGCCGCCGGGGAGCTCCCAGTCCTCCTTGTAGGAGGTCTCAAGCAGGAGCACCAGGCCCTGCTCGTCGCGGAACAGGGCGTGGGAGATCACCCGCTTGGTGGGAAGGATGGAGTCCAGGACCCCGGAGAATCCGTGCGGGCCGTAGACCGTGTCCACGGCGAGGCGCGAGTAGATGAGAATGTCGCGGAAGAGGCCGGGCTCCGGCTCGACGGCCGAGCGCAGCCGCCCCTCCAGGCGAAAGCCGCAGCGGTGCAGGGCCACCCGGGCCGCCGTGTCCCACTCGGGCAATTCCACCTGCAGCCGGCGCAGCTCGTGGGCGAGGATGGCGTCGTCGGCGGCCAGCGAGAGCGCTCGGCGCAGCGTCTCCACGTCGACCTCCTGCTCGGCCCACCGAAGGGTGCCGACGCCGCCGACGATGTCCACCGACACCTTGAAGTCGCTCACGGTCACGACCGTACCCGGTGGGTCCCGCGCCACGCGACACGGGGCCACCCACCGGGGAGACGGGTCAGTCGGCCTGCCGACGCAGCCAGATGGAGCCCAGCGGGGGCACCGTGACGCGTGCGCGGGCGGGGAAGTGGCCCCACGGCTCGTCGTGGGCGGTGACCTCGCCGAGGTTGCCGAACTCGCCGGACCCGTCGTAGGTGGGCGAATCCGTGTTGAGGATCTCCTCCCACGCACCGGCCGTGGGCAGCCCGATCTCGTAGTCGCGCAGCGGCTCCGGAGAGAAGTTCGTCACGCACGCGATGTGGTTGTAGTCCTCGTCGTGGCGCACCCAGGAGAGGGCGTTGCGGCCCGCGTCGTCGGCGTTGATCCAGCTGAAGCCCTTCGGCGAGCTGTCCAGCTCGTAGAGGGGGCGGTTGGACTTGTAGATGTGGTTGAGGTCCCGGAAGAGACGCTGCAGGCCACCGTGGCCCCACAGCTCGCTGACCCACCATTCGAGGGAGACGGACTCGTTGAACTCGGGCCGCTGTCCGAACTCGCAGCCCATGAAGATCAGCTGCTTGCCGGGGAAGCTCCACATGAAGGAGTAGTAGGCGCGCAGAGTGGCGAACTTGCGCCAATCGTCCTGCGGGACCTTGTTGATCATGGATCCCTTGCCGTGGACCACCTCGTCGTGGCTGATGGGCAGCACGAAGTTCTCCGAGTAGGCGTAGACCATGGCGAAGGTGAGCAGGTTGTGCTCGTACTGGCGGTAGACCGGGTCCAGCTGCAGGTAGCGCAGCGTGTCGTTCATCCAGCCCATGTTCCACTTGAAGCCGAAGCCGAGGCCGCCCTCGTGGACGGGCTTGGTGACGCCGCCGAAGCTGGTGGACTCCTCCGCGATCATCAGCACGCCGGGCTCGCGCTCGTAGAGGTGACGGTTGCAGTACCGCAGGAAGTCGATGGCCTCGAGGTTCTCGCGGCCGCCGTACTGGTTGGGCACCCATTCGCCGTCTTCGCGGGAGTAGTCCAGGTAGAGCATGGAGGCGACGGCGTCCACCCGCAGGCCGTCGATGTGGAACTCCTGGATCCAGTACAGCGCGTTGGAGACGAGGAAGCTCTTCACCTCGTTGCGGCCGTAGTTGAAGATGTAGGTGCCCCAGTCCTGGTGCTCACCCTGGCGAGGGTCCGCGTGCTCGTACAGGGCGGTGCCGTCGAAGCGGCCCAGCGCCCAGTCGTCCTTGGGGAAGTGGCCGGGCACCCAGTCAATGATCACGCCGATGCCGGCCTGGTGAAGCCTGTCCACGAGGTAGCGGAGGTCGTCAGGCTTGCCGAAGCGTGACGTGGGGGCGAAGTAGCCGGAAACCTGGTAGCCCCAGCTGGGCTCGAACGGGTGCTCCGACAGCGGCATGAACTCGACGTGGGTGTAGCCCTGCCACTTGACGTAGCTGACGAGCTCCTCGGCCAGATCGAGGTAGCTCTTGCCCTTGCGCCAGCCGCCCAGGTGCACCTCGTAGACGCTCATCGGCTCGGCGTGGGCCTTGGAGGCGCGTCGCTTGGCGATCCACTCGTCGTCGTCCCAGACGTACTTCGACTCGTAGACGATCGACGCGTTGGCCGGCGCCTGCTCGCTGAACTTGGCCATCGGGTCGACCTTCTCGATCCACTGGCCGTCCTGGGTCTCGATGCGGAACTTGTACAGGGTGCCCTCGTCGAGGCCCTCGATGAACGCGCCCCAGATGCCGGAGCCGGGGATGAGCTCCATCGCGTCGCCGGTCCACCAGTTGAAGTCGCCGATGATGGAGACCGACTTCGCGTTGGGGGCCCACAGGGCGAAGCGCACCCCGGTGACGGTGCCCTTTTCGTCGTCCTCGACTGTGACCACCTCGCTGCCGAGGCGCTTCCACAGCTCGGTGTCTCCACCACCATGGAACCCTTCGAAGTCCCAACCGGTCAGTCCACCGAAGCGGTCGTGCGCCATTTTCTTGACTCCTTCGAAGCGATGTCGTTTGCGCGCCAATCTAGCGTGCCGAGCGTCGCCGCGGGCGGACTGACGCCGCACCGCGGCGGTTCCGCGGGCGCGGGTTATGGGATCGTTATCAACGATTCGAGGTGCTGGAGGGGGACCTGCAGCAGGTGCGGGCGGAACCGGGCCTCGTAGACGGCCTCGTATCCGGCCTTGTCCGTCTCGTAGGCGGCCAGCACCGGGTCCCCGGCGTCCGCGTCGATGCCGTAGCCGCGCAGGAATGCGGATCGGCACTCGTCCAGCCACCCAGCGGAGGCGCCGCCGGCGGCGCGGGCGTAGGCGAACGAGCGCAGCATCCCGGCCACGTCACGCAGGGGCGAATCGGGAAGCCGGCGCTCCTCCATGGATTTGAGAGGCTCGCCCTCGAAGTCCACGTAGCGCCACCGGCCCTCGCTGAGGAGTACCTGACCCAGGTGGCAGTCCCCATGCACGCGCTGCGCGGGCAGGCGGGCGTGGTCGATGGCGGCGAACACGGCCTCTGCGGCGTCCGCGTAGGGCGCCACCTCGTCCACCTCGGCGACCACCGCGGCGAAGCGACGGCGGCAGTCCGCGGCCAGGGCGGCGCCGTCGACGGTGGCCGTGGCCAGCCGCTCGGCGAGGACCCTGTGCACGGTGGCCAGTGCCTCGCCCAGGGCATGCGCGTGCTCCGCGAAACTTCGCCCCTCGCGGGCGTACTCGCAGGCCAGGACGTAGCCGTCGGTGGGCTCCGGCAACGCCTCGAGGAAGACCGCCAGGTCTGTGCCGTCCCAGGTCCACGCCCCGTACAGCTCCGCCACCACGCCGGTGCCGGCCAGCGCGGCGTGCAGCTCCACGTCCACCGAGCGGCCGGGCTCCACGCGCCGGAACACCTTCACCAGCAGCTCGTCGCCGAAGAAGACCGAGGTGTTGGACTGCTCGCCGGCGTAGCGACGGGCGGGCAGTCCGGGCGCCACCGCCCGGTACCGCTCGAAGCCGGGGGCCTCGTCGTGGAGGGCGCGCAGCAGGACGCCGCCCTCGTCGCAGGCGTCGGTGGGCTCCCCGTCGCGGTAGAGCAGCGGGACGTGGAAGCGCTCCTGGTGGCCGTCGTCGAACTCGACGACGAGCAGCGCGGGGCGCAGCGCAGGCCCGGCCCACGGGCCGAGCTCGACGCCGACCGGGCGCCCGCTGCGCCCTGAGAACCAGCGCGAGCTGAGCGCCAGGTCCCACAGCTGCTGCTGCAGCTCCGCGCTCACTCAGCCACCACGTGGAAGACGTGCGCCGGCTTCCCGGGCCACAGCTGCACCCAGGACCGCTCGCCCCAGACGTACTCCTCACCCGTGAGCTCGTCGACCACCCGCACACTGCCCTGACCCTGGACGCCGAGGGCGCCGAAGTCCAGCATGATGTCCGAGGCCACCGTGTTGTCCGGGTCCAGCGAGCACACCACCAGCACCGTGTCCGCGCCGTCGTTCTTGGAGAAGACGATCACCGAATCGTGGGGCGCGTGGTGGAAGTGGATGTCGCGCAGCTGCTGGAGGGCGGGGTGCGCGTCGCGGATCTGGTTGAGCTTGCCGAGCAGCAGGTTGAGGTTGGGCTGGGCGTTGAAGTCCCGCGGGCGGTACTCGAACTTCTCCGAGTTGAGGTATTCCTCCTTGCCCGGGGCCAGCGCCTCATGCTCGAAGAGCTCGAAGCCGGAGTAGACGCCCCACGTGGGCGACATCGTCGCGGCGAGGATGGCGCGGATGGAGAACGCCGCCGGGTTGCCCGACTGCAGGAAGAACGGGTTGATGTCCGGGGTGTTGACGAAGAAGTTGGGCCGGTAGTAGGACGCCATCTCCTGCGACAGCTCGGTGAGGTACTCGGTGAGCTCCCACTTGAGGTTGCGCCACGTGAAGTAGGTGTAGCTCTGCTGGAAGCCCACCTTCCCGAGGGCCGCCATCATCTGGGGGCGGGTGAACGCCTCGGCGAGGAAGATGACCTCCGGGTTGGTCTCGTGGACGCGCTCCATCAGCCAGTCCCAGAACTCCACCGGCTTGGTGTGCGGGTTGTCGACCCGGAAGATGGAGACCCCGTGGTCGATCCAGAACCGCACGATCCGCAGCACCTCGTAGTAGATGCCCACCGGGTCGTTGTCGAAGTTGATGGGATAGATGTCCTGGTACTTCTTCGGCGGGTTCTCCGCGTAGGCGATGGTGCCGTCGAGGCGGGTGCTGAACCACTCCGGGTGCTCCACCACCCACGGGTGATCCGGGGAGGCCTGCAGCGCCAGGTCGATGGCGATCTCCAGGCCGAGCGAGCGGGCCTTCGACACGAAGGCGTCGAAGTCGTCGAAGTCACCCAGGTCCGGGTGGATCGCGTCGTGGCCGCCGTCCGGGGAGCCGATGGCCCACGGCGAGCCGGGATCCTCCGGGCCGGGGTTCAGCGTGTTGTTCTTTCCCTTGCGGAACGCGGTGCCGATGGGGTGGATGGGCGGCAGGTAGACCACGTTGAAGCCCATCGCGGCGGCGGCCTCGAGGCGCTCGTGCGAGGAGTTGAACGTGCCGGAGTGCCAGTGGCCGTCGTCGTCCTGCCAGGCGCCCTGCGAGCGGGGGAAGAACTCGTACCACGACGAGTAGAGCGCCCTGCGGCGCTCCACGCGGATGGGGAACTCGGCGGTGGGGGAGACCATCTCGCGGGGGCCGAAACGCGCCATCGCCCGCGTGATGGGCGCGGACGTGATGAGCTCGAGGATCTCCTCGACGTCCGTCTCCGGGTTGAGCGTCTCCGCGGCCGCGCGGAGGAGGTTGGCGGCCCCCGGCACGCGCATCGAATCGGCCTGCTGCGCGGAACGGGTGAGGAGGTCCCGGCCCTCGAGGCAGACCAGCTCCACGTCCATGGACACCGGCAGCTTCGCCTCTGCGTGGTGGCGCCAGGTGCCCCACGGGTCGCTCCAGCCCTCGATGCGGTAGGTCCAGTCACCCTCGGCGGCCATCCGGACGTACGCCTGCCAGATGTCCAGGCCCTTGGGCTCGACCTGCTTCATGTCGATGCGTCGCTGGGTGCCGCCCGGTGAGGTCAGGATCACCGACGCGTTCACCGAGTCGTGACCCTCCCGGAAGACGTTGGCCTGAATGAGGAGCCGTTCATGGACGACGGACTTGACGGGGTAGACCCCGCCCTCGATCACGGGGGAAGCGCCGGTGACCGGAATGCGGCCGAGGCCGCCTTCGGTCCGAACGATGCGCTTGAGGGACATGGTTGGGTAATCCGCACTCACGCCCGTCAGCCTAGCTGCCGGGGCGCCCTGCTTGCGCGGTTCAGGAGAGCAGATCCAGCGACGACGGCTCGGCCTCCGCCTGAAGGGCGAGCAGTTCGCGGGTGCTGGTGGGCACCTGGACCCGCATCACCACCACGGACCGGGCGGGCATCGTCATCTCGGCCAGGGCCGGCAGGACCCCGCCGGGCAGCTCGTGGGACTCGGCGCTGTGCCACACGATCTCGTAGCCGTAGCCCCACGGCAGGGTGGGCAGCGTCAGCGGCACCGGCGCGGCGCCCGAGTTGAACCAGGTGAGGAACGCCTCGGTTTCGTCTGAGACGTACATGCCGAGCAGGCGGCGGCCGCCGTCGTGCCAGGCGTCGTGGCTCATCTCGCCGAACTCGCCGTCCATCCAGGTGAGGTCCACGCGCTGAAGGTTCTCGCTGTACTCGGTGATGATCTCGGTGTGGTAGGCGAAGTCCACCGGGCGGAGCACCGTGTGGCTCTGGCGCAGCCTGATCAGCGCGGCGATGCGGCTCTGCACCTCCAGCCACTCGAACGGGATGTCCCAACTGACCCACGAGAGGGGGGAGTCCTGGCAGTAGGCGTTGTTGTTGCCCTTCTGCGTGCGGCCGAACTCGTCCCCCGCGGTGAGCATGGGCGTGCCGGCGGCCAGCAGCTGGGTGGCCATCAGGTTGAGGACCTGGCGACGGCGCATCGCGTTGATCTCGGGGTCCTCGGTCTCGCCCTCCCAGCCGTGGTTCCAGGAGCGGTTGTTGTCTGAGCCGTCGCGGTTGGCCTCGCCGTTGTCCAGGTTGTGCTTGACGTCGTAGCTCACCAGGTCCCGGAGGGTGAAGCCGTCATGGGCTGTGATGAAGTTGATGCTCGCCTGCGGGGAGCGGCCCGGAGCATCGAAGATGTCCGGGGAGCCGGCCAGGCGCGTGGCGAGTTCCTGGACGCCGTGCACGGCGCCTCGCCAATAGTCCCGGATGTGGTCCCTGAAGCGGTCGTTCCACTCGTACCAGGCGGGACCCCAGGCGCCCACCTGGTAGCCGTACGGGCCGATGTCCCACGGCTCGGCGATCATCTTGATGCCCCCGAACGCGGGATCGGACTCGACCAGCCGCTTGAACGCGTGGTTGTGGTCCACGTGGTGCTGCTCATCGCGGATCAGCGTGGTGGCCAGGTCGAAGCGGAACCCGTCGACGCCCATTTCGGTGACCCAGTAGCGCATCGAATCCAGCACCAGCTGCAGAACCATGGGGTGCGAGGTGTTGACCGAGTTGCCGCAGCCCGTGACGTCGTAGTCATCGCGGCGGTCGTTTGTGAGGCGGTAGTAGGCGTCGTGGTCCAGGCCGCGCATGGACAGTGTGGGTCCCTCGTGGCCGCCCTCGCCGGTGTGGTTGTAGACCACGTCGAGGATCACCTCGATGCCGGCCTCGTGCAGCGCGCTGACCATCTGCTTGAAGTCCGCCACCTGGTTTCCGACGGTGCCACGGGTGGCGTAGTAGGCGTGCGGGGCGAAGAAGCCCAGCGAGTTGTATCCCCAGTAGTTGCGCAGCCCTTTGTTCGCCACGAAGGGTTCCGAGACGAAGTGGTGCACGGGCAGCAGCTGGATGGCGGTGATCCCGAGTCCGGTCAGGTATTCGAGGACCGACGGGTCCGCCAGCGCCCGATAGGAGCCGCGGAGGTGCTCGGGGACCTGAGGGTGCAGCTTCGTGAAGCCGCGCAGGTGCGCCTCGTAGATGATGGTCTCCGACATGGGCCGACGGCGGGCGATGGGCCTGGGCGGGGGCGTGTCCGCCACCACCACGCTGAGCGGCACGGCACCGAAGGAGTCCCTGGTGGAGATGCTGAACGGGCTGCCGGGGATGTGGTCCAGGATGGGGCCGCGGAAGTCCACGCCGCCGCTGATGGCGCGGGCGTAGGGGTCCAGCAGGAGCCGCGCGGGATTGAATCGGCTGCCCGACGACGGGTCCCACGGCCCGTGCACGCGGAAGCCGTAGTGCTGCTCGGCGTCCACGCCGGGCACCTCGACGGTCCAGATGCCGTGCTCGTCGCGGGACATCTCGATGTTGTGCTGCTGATTGAGCGGATCGATGAGTGCCAGCTCAACCCCGGTGGCACGCGGGGCCCACAGGCCGAAACGCACGCCATAGGCGGTGATGCGGGCGCCGAGGGCGCTCGAATCAGGCGGGTTGAGGGATGTCATCGGTAGCTTCCTGGAATCGATTTTTTCGACAGCGCCCCATTGTGCCACTATCTGGCACAAACTCCACTTCGCTGGGGGGTATGCCGTAGTCACGGCCTGGCTAGCATGGACGGCGGGAGTCGCGTGTGCGGGGCCTGAACGAGGGGGAGCTGTGGAGTCCGTCTATCTCGACCATGCCGCCACCTCCCCGCTGCGCCCGGAGGCGTTGGAGGCCTTCGTCGCCGCCTCGGGGCTGGTGGGGAACGCCTCGTCGTTGCACCGGCCGGGGCAGCGCGCCCGGCGCCGGTTGGAGGAGGCGCGCGAAGAGTTGGCGGCCTCTGTCGGGGCCCAACCGTCGGAGGTGATTTTCACCTCGGGAGGGTCGGAGGCGGACACGATCGCGGTGCTGGGGGGTTGGGAGGCGGGACGGTCGCGGGGTCGCGGGCGGTGTCTGGTCTCGGCGGTGGAGCATCCGGCGGTGCTCGGGGCGGTGTCGCGGGGGGCTGAGGTGTTGCCGGTTGGCGCTGAGGGCGTGTTGTCGCTGGATGGGGTCTCATCGCTGCTGGACGAGAACGTTGCGGTGGTGTCGGTGATGTGGGTGAACAACGAGACGGGGGTTGTGCAGCCTGTGTCTGCGGTGCGTGAGTTGGCCGGGGCGGTGGGGGCGTGGATGCACACCGATGCGGTGCAGGCGTTGGGGCATCTGCCGGTGGACTTCGGAGCCAGTGGGGTGGATCTGATGAGCATGTCGGCACACAAGATC
>DATITN010000003.1:0-37280 GCA_035467795.1 Arachnia sp.
CTCGCTGAGCAGCGCGAACTCCCGCGACATCGTCGTGGCGCTCATCAGCCGGTTGTCGCAGTTGACGCTCACGTTGAATCCCAGCCGGTGCAGCATGTCCACGGGGTGGCTCGCCATCGTCTGGGCGATCCCGGTCTGCAGGTTCGACGACGGGGAGACCTCCAGCGCGATGCGGGCGTCGCGGACGTAGTTGGCGAGCCGGCCGAGGCGTGCCCCGTCGTCCGTGACGTCGATGTCGTCGGCGATCCGCACACCGTGCCCGAGGCGGGACGCGCCGCACACCTGCACCGCCTCCCAGATCGACGGCAGTCCGAACGCCTCGCCCGCATGGATGGTGAAGAACATGTTGTTGTGCTTGAGGTGGCGGAACGCGTCGAGGAATCGCGACGGGGGAAAGCCGTCCTCTGCTCCAGCGATGTCGAAGCCGCAGACGGAGTCGTCGCGGTAGGCCAACGCCAGTTCGGCGACGTCGGTGGAGGGCTCGGAGTGCCTCATCGAGGTGAGGATCTGCTGGGCGACGATCAGCCGCCCGGCAGCGGCCGCCACGGCCATGCCGGAGGCCAGACCGTCGCGGACCGCCTCGACGATGGCCTCGAGGGTGAGGCCCTGACGCTGATGCTGTCGGGGTGCGTAGCGCGCCTCCGCGTAGACGACGCCGTCGGCGGCCTGGTCCACCACGAACTCGTGAGCCACGCGGCTCAGCTGCTCGGCAGTCTGCATCGCGGCGACGGTGTGCTCGAACGTCTCGAGGTAGCGCTCCAGCGAGCCGGAGTCCGCGGCCTCGAAGAACCAGTGGCGCAGCTCATCCGGGTCCGTGGCGGGCAGCTCGTGGCCGTTCTCGGCGCAGTGCTCGATCACGGTCTCCGGGCGCAGGCCGCCGTCGAGGTGGTCGTGGAGGGCCACTTTGGGCAGGGCCCTCAGGTCATCGATGGTGAGCATGCGCCCACGCTACCGTCAGGGGGCGGGCGGGGCGATCGCGTCGAGGTCGTCCGGGCCGAACGCCTGCGGGAGCATGTCCGCCAGGGTCAGGACCCCGGCCGGTGTCTCCATGAGCAGGCCGCGCCCGCCATGCTCGAACAGCAGCTGCCGGCAGCGGCCGCACGGGGTGATGACGTCCCCCTCACCGTTGACGCAGGTGAACGCCACGAGGCGGCCACCGCCGCCCGCCACGAGGTCCGAGATCAGCCCGCACTCGGCGCACAGGGTGACCCCGTAGGCCGCATTCTCGACGTTGCAGCCGCTGATGGTGCGCCCGTCGTCGACGAGCGCCGCGGCCCCCACGCGATACTTCGAGTAGGGCGCGTAAGCCCGCCCCGCGACATCGACGGCCACTGCCCGCAGCCGATCCCAGTTGACCTGCATCAGTGTCCCTTCACGAAGTGCACGCCGTCGGCTGCCGGTGCCCGGACGCGTCCCACGAGGCCGGCGACGGCGATGATGGTGGCCAGGTACGGCAGCATCTCGATGAAGTCGCTCGGGATGGGCAGCTGCATCAGCTTGGTGGTCTGCGCCAGCGCGCGGGCGAAGCCGAAGAACAGCGCCATCAGCGCGGCCAGGACGGGGTTCCAGCGGCCCATGATCACCGCGGCCAGGGCGATGAAGCCGTTGCCCGCCGTCGGATTGTTGTCCTGGAAGGCCCCCACCGAGCCGATGGTGAAGTAGGCGCCGCCGAGGCCGGCGAACACGCCGCCCAGGAGCACCGCCGAGGCCTTGGTCCAGATGACGTTGATGCCGACGGTGTCCGCCGCGTGGGGGTGCTCCCCCACCGACCGGACGCGGAGGCCCCAGATGGTGCGGAACAGCAGGAACCACACCAGCGGCACGGCCAGGATGCCCAGGTAGGTGAGCGGCTTCTGGGTGAACAGGATGGGCCCGAGGAAGGGGATCGACTCCAGGCCGGGGATGCGCCACGCCTGCATGGGTTGCACGTTGCCGAACGCGGCCAGGTCCTCGACCACGAGCTGCTGGTAGATGAACCCGGTCAGGCCGGCGGCCAGCAGGTTGATCACCACGCCGATGATGACGTGGTCCACGAGGTAGCGCAGCGTGAACAGGGCGAGGACCCCTGCCATCATGACGCCGGCCAGCGCGGCGGCGAACAGGGCCGCGACGAAGGACTGCGTGATCGAGAACGTCAACGACGCGGCGAAGGCGGCCGTGAGGAACATGCCCTCGATGGCGATGTTCACCACGCCCGCGCGCTCGGCCAGGACGCCGGCGAGGACCCCGAACAGGAGCGGCGTGGCGTACTCCAGGGTGAGGTTGAGCTGGCTGGTGAGCGTGAACGGCAGCGACGAGCTGGCCGCGGCCCACACGATGAACCCGACGAGCACACCCACGCCGGCCGCCGCCCCGGCCCAGGTCCGCAGCCGAGGGCTGAGCCGCCCTGAGAGGAAACCGATGCCTGACCCGAGCACAAGCAGCGCGCAGACGAGGACCGTCGCGGTGCCGGGCAGCTCGACGGTGGGCAGCTTGACGTCGGCGAACGCATCGGACAGGGCGATCCGCCCGGGTTGATCCACCGTGAAGGCCATCCACAGCAGCAGCGCCCCGATCACCGTGATGAGCACGCCCGTGGACCGCCGCTGGGAGCGCTTCTCCGGGGACTCGACGATGGTCCTGGCCACCGTCGTGGGGATGATGTCGGCGCTCACGCTTGGGCCACCTTCGCGGTCGGGACGGATTCGCGCGTGACCGTGCGCTCGCGCAGGAACGGCAGCAGCCACACGACGAAGGCCGGGGCGGCCACGAACAGCACGATGAGCGCCTGGATGAGGTCGGTGAGCCGGTCCGGCGTCTCAGCCATCGTCACCATCGTGCGCCGCGACGCCTTCAGCGCACCGAACAGGAGCCCTGCGAGGACCACGCCGAGGGGACGCGACCGGCCCAGCAGAGCCACGGTGATGGCGTCGAAGCCGAGGGTGCCGATGATGGTGCCCGTCATCTGCGGCGGAAATCCGGTCAGCAGCTCGGGGGCGGTGACGACGAGGACGCCTCCCAGCCCGGCGAGTCCGCCCGCCAGCGCCATCGTCAGCACCGACACAGTGGAGACGCTTGCGCCGGCCGTGGCGGCCGCGTGCGGGTTGAAGCCCACCGCCTTGAGGTGGATGCCGAACTTCGTGCGCTCAAGGAGCCACCAGACGCCCACCGCGGCGAGCAGCGCCAACCCGAAGCCGAGGTGGAGGCGGGTGCCGTCGATGCGCGGCATGGTGGCGCTCCACTGAAGGACCGGCGAGATTGGGTCCGCCCGACCCGGAGCCTGGAACGCCTCCTGGAGCATGAAGAAGGCCAGCAGGCTGCCCGCGATGTAGTTCATCATGATGGTCACGATGACCTCGTGGGCGCCGGTGCGGGCCTTGAGCAGCCCCACGATGCCGCCCCAGATGGCGCCGGCGAGCAGACCGACCGCGATCACGAGGGGGAGATGCAGGAAGATCGGCAGGCCCTTGACGGTGAAGCCGACGAAGGCGCCGGTCAGCGCACCCATCATGGCCTGCCCCTGGGCACCGATGTTGAACAGCCCGGCACGGAACGCCACCGCGACACCCAGGCCCGCGGCGATCAGCGGAGCCGCCTCCGCCGTCGTGTTGGTGATGGCCACCCAGGAGCCCATGGAGCCGATCCACATGGCGTGCAGGGTGGTGGCGACCTTGTCCCAGCTGGCCGAGAGTGCATCGCCGGGTTGGGCGAAGAAGTAGGCCCACTTCGCCGCGATCTCCGCGTCCGTGAACACCATCACCAGGGAGCTGACCAGGAAGGCCAGCACCAGGGACGCGACGGTGATGATCAGCGTGCTCACCCACTCGGGGCGCCGCCTGACGGTTCTGCCTTCGCTCATGCGCGGGCCCCCTGAGTGGTAGCGACGGCCTCGTCGTAGCCGATGCCGGCCATCATGAGGCCCAGGACGTCACGCGGGGTGTCCGGATCGACGACGCCGACGATGCGCCCCCGGTACATCACCGCGATCCTGTCCGCCAGCGACTCGACCTCCTCCAGCTCGGTGGAGATGATGAGCACCGCGGTCCCCCGGTCCCGTTCCTCGACGATTCGGCTGTGCAGGAACTCGATGGCGCCGACGTCGACCCCTCGGGTGGGCTGGCTCGCGATGAGCAGCGACAACGGCCGCGACAGCTCGCGGGCCAGGACCACCTTCTGCTGGTTGCCGCCCGACAGGGAGCTCACCTCCTGCTCGTGGCTCCCCCCGCCGCGGATGTCGAACTCCGTGATGCGGGCCTGGGCGTTGTCCGCGATCTTCCTGAGGTCCAGCGCGCCGAACCTGGAATAGGCGTCGAGGTTGTTCAGGACGAGGTTCAGCGCGATGGAGAACTCACCGACGAACCCGTGGCGGTGGCGGTCCTCGGGCACGTAGCCGAGGCCTGCCTTGATGGTGTCGGCGGGCCTGCCGTGGGTGATGTCGACACCGTCGAGGGTGGCGCGCCCGGACAGCGGGCGCATGGTGCCCAACAGCGCCTCGGCGAGCTCGGTCTGCCCGTTGCCCTGAACGCCGGCGATGCACACGATCTCGCCGCCGCGCACCCTCATCGAGAGGCGGTCCACCGCGACGGCACCCGACGGGCTGGCCACGGTCAGGTCCTCGACCACCAGCCTGTCGTCTCCCGGCTCGGCCGGCTTCTTGTCCACGGTCAGGTCCACGGCTCGGCCCACCATCATCGAGGCGAGCTCCGCCTCCGAGGCTCCCGGGTCCGGGCTGCCCACGACCTTGCCCCGGCGGATGACGGTGATGTCGTCTGCCACCTCGCGCACCTCGCGAAGCTTGTGGGTGATGAAGATGATGGCTCGGCCCTCATCGCGCAGGGCCTGCATGACGGCCATCAGCTCGGTGATCTCCTGCGGCGTCAGCACGGCGGTGGGTTCGTCGAAGATGAGGTAGGTGGCGTCGTTGGCCAGTGCCTTGAGGATCTCCACCCGCTGCTGGATGCCGACGGGGAGATCCTCGACGAGCACGTCGGGATCCACGTCGAGCTTGTAGCGCGCGCTGAGCTCCCGCACCAGGGCCCGCGCGGCCCCGATGTCCAGCAGCCCGCCCCTGCCGGGCTCGTGGCCGAGCACCATGTTCTCCGCGACGGTGAACACCGGGATCAGCATGAAGTGCTGGTGGACCATGCCGATGCCGGCGGCCATGGCCTGCTTGGGGTTGGTGAGGGTCAGCACCGTCTCGCCGAGGAGGATCTCGCCGGAGTCCGGTTGGAGCAGCCCGAACAGGATGTTCATTAATGTCGACTTGCCGGCGCCGTTCTCACCGAGAAGACAGTGGATCCGGCCCGGCACGGCGTCGATGCTGATGGAGTCGTTGGCGGTCAGCGCGCCGAAGCGTTTGGTGATCCCCCGCAGGGACAGCACCGGGACCTGGGTGGTTGTCATCACTGACACTGCTCCTCCTTCGCCGCCGTCGGCGCGTCAGAAAGAGTAGCGGGAGGGGCGCCGAAGCACCCCTCCCGCTGCTCTCATGTCCTGGTCAGCCGGCCTGGATGTCCTGCGGCTGGCTGGGCGAGGTGATGGTGATCGTGCCGCTGATGATGTCGGCCTTGATGGCCTCCAGCTCCGCCTTCAGCTCGTCGGAGACCTTGTCATCGAAGTCGTGGAACGGGGCGAGTGAGACGCCGTCGTTCTCGAGGGTGCCCACGTAGGGATCCGACGTGAACGTGCCGTCCATGGCGGCCTTGATGGCCTCGAACACCGCGACGTCCATGCCCTTCTCCACCGAGGTCATGATCTGCGGGCCGAACTCGGGGGCCGAGACGAAGCCGTCTGTGTCCACCCAGATGGCGTTGACCTTGCCGGCCGATTCCTTGGCCGCCTGGAGCGCGCCGAGGCCGGCGGGGCCGGCGACGGGGAGGATGACGTCAGCGCCCTGCGCGATGAGGGTGCTGGCGGTGTTCTTGCCGCCGGGGATGTCACCGAACGGGTTGTTGCCGCCGACGAACTGGCCGTCCTGCGCGGCCTCGTCCCACCCGATCAGGGTGACGTCCTCGCCCTTCTGCTCGTTGTAGTAGGCGATGCCCTGCGCGAAGCCGTCCATGAAGATGCTCACGGTGGGGTACTTGGCGCCGCCGAAGGTGCCGACGGTGCCGGTCTCGGTCATGCCCGCGGCGAGGTAGCCGGCCATGAAGGACGGCTGTGCCGTGTTGAAGACGAGGCCCTTGGCGTTGTCCACGCCTGCAAAGGAGGAGTTGTCGACGATGGCGAAGTTGACCTCGGGGTTCTGCTTCGCCGCGGCCTCTGTGGCGGTGGCGAGCGCGAAGCCGACCGTGACGATGATGTCGCAGTTGGCGTCGATCATCGACTGCACGTTGCCGGCGTACTCGCCCTCGGCGTTGGACTCGATCTGCTTGGTCTGGACGCCGAGCTCGTCCTGGGCCTGCATCATGCCGTTGTGGGCGGTCTCGTTGAACGACTTGTCGTCGAAGCCGCCGGCATCGGAGACCATGCAGGCGGTGAAATCGGACTCGGCGGGGGCCGAGGACGCGGCGCTGGCCGACGCTGAGGCCGACGCGGCCTCGGTGGCCTGGGCGGCCTGATCGGCGGCACTCGGCGGCTGGGCGCAGCCGGCCAGGGCAAGGAGCGAGGACGCGGACAGCGCCACGACGCTCAGCAGGGGCTTCTTCACGAAAGATCCTTCTGGAGGAGAATTAGTTGCGCCACAGACTTTAGCCTGCGGCGCGGAAGACTCCTGCACCCGAAACTTGATCGTTATAAACCTGCAACAGAAGGGCTCATCCTCGGGCCACCTGCCGCACCAATGCGCCGGCGGACCGCACCATCGACACGGTCTGTTGCCTCCAGTCCAGGTCCTGGCTCCTGTACGGGCCGGTGGCCAGCGAGATGACCACGGCCGCCGCGCGCAGCCGCAGCTCCACAGGGTCTACCCGCCGGTCGAACACCGGCACCCACCTGGCCAGAAGGTCTCTGACCTTGTCCGCCTGAGCCGGGTTCATCCGCTGAATGGTGGACAGGTGCCCGATCAGGCAGGCCAGGTCGTCCGCGCGACGCCCGGGGCCGATGGTGTCCACGTCGAGCAGGCCCACCACCCGTCCCTCGGCCACTCGGATCTGGCCCTCGTGAAAGTCACCGTGCGTGGGCTCGTCCCCGGCGGCAAACCCCGACAGGCCGGAGGTGATCGCCTCCACCAGCGCACCGAGCTCCTCGCCGAGCTCGGGCAGGGTGGCCGACACCATGGTCGAGTAGTGCGCCACCGCGTCCGCCCACGGCGCCCGGCGCTCCAGCGAGGCAACCGAGGCGGGCATCGCATCGAGCAGGTCGATCAGCTGCTCGGGGCTGCATGGGTCGCCCGGGGCGAACAGGGCGCTGGCGAGGGCGGTTCCCGGGAGTTCCCGGAGGATGAGAAGGTGATCGGGCGTGGCCAGCGCCACCTCCGGGGCCGGGACCCCTGCCCTGCGGAGCATGAGGTGCTTGGCGTGGACGTCGGCGAACACCCGCTCCCGCAGCACCTTGACGTAGAACACCTGGGGCGGGTCCGCGACGCTCACCTTCACCACCGCTCGCCGCCGGGGGCGGTAGCCCACCATGGCCAGCGTCAGCTGATCCGCGGCCACCGGGTGGGCGAGCACACCGCCCGCGTTGAGTGTCTCGGCCATCCGCTCCGGGAAGGCGGCCCGTGGCAGCCCCGGCAGGTCCGGATCATCGGGGTACAGCCACACCGCGACCCGGCGGCTGCCGTCTTCGAAGATCTCGGCCCGTGAGTCCGAGGGGAGCAGCTCGCCGGTGCGGGCGCTCACGCCCAGCAGTTCTGTGCGCTCCCCGTGCGGCCACGCCACCGTGGCGAGGTACGTGGCGGTGGTGGAGTGCTCCGGGGCCGCATCGACGTGCTCGATCGCCCAGGTGAGGAGCCGGCCGCCCTGATGCTCGACGGCGGCGCGCAGCAGCGGCTCCACGCGGGGGCCCGTGAGAAGGCCGAGCCCGTCGTCAGGCATCCGTCTCGTCCTCAGGTAGCATGTCGCGCCGGATCGAGAACCAGGCCGCGCGTCGGCCGTCCATCTGCGTGGCCTCCAGGGTGAACCAGCCGCGGGCGCCGTCGGCGTCATTGTCCGGGCTGAGTGCCACAGTGGCCTTCGCCCCGAGGTGCGGCAGCTCGCCTAGCACGGCCATGAAGAAGCCGGCCACCGTGTCGTAGGGCCCCTCAGGGATCACGTAGCCGGTCAGTTCGGCGAACTCCTCGATGGTGGTGAGGCCGTCCACCTCGTCGATCTGGCGGGGCACCGACGAGGACGGCAGGTCGTACTCGTCGGTGATGTCGCCGATCAGCTCCTCCATCAGGTCCTCGAGCGTGACGATGCCGGCCGTGCCGCCGTACTCGTCGCGGACGATGGCGAGATGGGAGCGGGCGGCGCGCATCGCGGTGAGCGCGCGGAGGATCTTGACGGTCTCCGGGAGGAACAGCACCTCGCGCGCGATGCTGCCGACGTCGCTGTCGCGGGCGGTGCCCTCGATGTCCATGAGGTCGCGCACGTGGATGAAGCCGACGATCCGGTCCGGCGAGCCCTCGGTGACCGGATAGCGGGAGTGGGGCGCGCCCCGCACTTCGCGGTAGGCCAACCCGATCGGCATGTCGGCAGGCAGGAAGTCCACCTCGGTGCGGGGCACCATGACCTCGCGCAGGGAGCGTTCGCCGGCGTCGAAGACCTCGTCGACGATGCGCCGCTCCTCCTTGCCGAGCGTGGATGACCCCACCACCATGGCACGCAGCTCCTCGTCGGTGACGGCGTTGCGGGAGAGCGTCGGGTCGCCCCCGAGGATCCGCACGAGCGCATCGGTGGAGACGCCGAGGAACCAGATGAGTGGCCGGGTCAGCGTCGCGATACCGGAGACCAGCGGCGCCAGGGCGAGTGCAAAGCTCTCGGCGCGCTGCATGGCAAGCCGTTTGGCGGTCAGCTCACCCACGACGATCGAGAAGTAGGAGATGACCACCGTGACCAGGACCAGCGAGAGCGTGCCCGAGATGGGCTCGGCCAGGCCCCTCGACTGAAGCTCAGTGGACAGCGCCTCGGCGATGGTGGCGCCGCCGAAGGCGGCCGACAGGAAGCCCGACAGCGTCACGCCGATCTGCACGGAGGACAGGAACCGGTTGGGGTTGCCGGTCAGGCGCTCGATGGCGCGCCCGCGCTTCCCCTTGCCGGCAAGCTGCTTGACCTGGCTCTCGCGCAGCGTGATGAGCGCCATCTCGGCCGCGGCGAAGGTGCCGCCGATGATGATGAACAGGGCGATCAGGGCGATGTCGGTCAGCACGAGGCTGGGCTCCTCAGTCAGCGGAAGATGACGGTGCGGTCACCGTCGGCAAGGACGCGATGCTCGGCGACGAGGCGCACTGCCTCGGCCAGGGTCTGCGACTCCTGGGCCTGGCCCTTGCGGACCAGTTTCGCCACGTCCATGGTGTGATCCACGCGCACCACGTTCTGCTCGATGATGGGGCCCTCATCCAGGTCGCCGGTGACGAAGTGCGCGGTGGCGCCGATCAGCTTCACGCCGCGGGTGTGCGCCTGGCGGTAGGGGTTGGCCCCCTTGAACCCGGGCAGGAACGAGTGGTGGATGTTGATGGCGCGCCCGGCGAGGAACTCGCAGAGCTCGGGGCTGAGTATCTGCATGTACCGCGCCAGGACCACGAGCTCGATGCCCTCCTGCTCGACGCGTCGGCGTACCTCCGCCTCGAACTCGGGCTTGGTCTCGGCGGTGACAGCCCGGTGCGTGAACGGGACGCCGAAGAACTCGGCCATGGGGGCCAGGACCTCATGGTTGGCCATGATCCCCACCACATCGATGGGGAGGTCCCCCGCACGCCACCGGAAGAGCAGGTCGTTGACCACGTGGCCGGCCTTCGACGCGAGGATCAGCGTGCGCACTGGGCGGGCCACATCGTCGACGCGGAACCGCGCATCCAGGTCCGCGGCCGCGGCGCCCACCGCCGCCGCCAGGGACTCCGGCTCGGCGCCGTGGACCTCGATCCGGGTGAAGAAATGGCCGGTGTCCGGCGAGGAGAACTGCTGCAGCTCGGTGATATTGCCGTCGGCCGCGACGATGCCGCCGGTGATCGCGTGCACGATCCCGGGGCGGTCGGGGCAGTCAAGCGTGACGACGAGCTGGTGCATGGCGCCATGCTAGCGGGTCACCATCGGTCACTGATTTTGGGCGATGACGCACCTGGACCGCGAACTTGTTACTCTGCGATCGCGCAACGACGCGCGGCTCGACCTGATGCAACGACGCACAGCCCAGAGGAGACGCCCATCCATGCATGACAGCACCCCCGACGCGCCGGCCGGCGAGATCCCGGCCGAGGACTTCCACAGAGTCCAGCAGTCGCCGGAGTTCGCCCACCTGAAGCGGACGTTCCGGTCCTTCGCCTTCCCGATGACCGCGGTGTTCCTGCTGTGGTACTTCGCCTACGTCCTCGGCTCCATCTTCGCCAAGGACCTGATGATGACCAGCGTGGCCGGCAACCTCACCGTCGGCATCCTGTTCGGCCTCGGCCAGTTCGTCAGCACGTTCCTGATCACCTGGCTCTACATCCGCCACTCGGTCAAGAACGTGGACCCGCTGGCGAGGGCCCTGCGTGAGGACCTGGAGGCGAGCGCGCGATGAGGCTCCTGGAGACCCAACAGCTCGGCAACCCGATCATCAACATCGCCATCTTCGCCGCCTTCGTCGTGTTCACCATGGCGGTGGTGATCCGCGTCACCCGCGGCGGAAAGAAGAAGGCCGGAGACTTCTACACGGGAGGCGCCCAGTTCGACGGCCGCCAGAACGGCTTCGCCATCGCCGGCGACTACCTGTCCGCCGCCTCGTTCCTCGGCATCGTCGGGGCGGTGGCCCTCTACGGCTACGACGGCCTGCTCTACTCCGTCGGCTTCCTCGTGGCCTGGCTCGTGGCCCTCCTATTGGTGGCCGAGCCGCTGCGCAACACCGGCAAGTACACGATGGCCGACGTGCTGAGCTTCCGCATGCGGCAGAAGCCGGTGCGCCTGGCCGCCGCCACCTCAACCCTGGCCGTGTCGTTCTTCTACCTGCTGGCGCAGATGGCCGGCGCCGGGGCCCTGGTGTCGCTGCTCCTGGGCATCGCCTCGCCGCTCGGCCAGAACATCGTCATCGCCATCGTCGGCCTGCTCATGGTGGGCTACGTGCTGATCGGCGGCATGAAGGGCACCACCTGGGTGCAGATGATCAAGGCGGTGCTGCTGATCCTGGGCGCCGGGGCGATGACCATCTGGGTACTGGCCTTCGCAGGGTTCAACAGGTCGACGCTGCTGGGCGAGGCGATCGCCAGGTCCGCGGCTGACGGGTCCACCGTGGATCTGCTCGCGCCCATGCAGCGCTACAAGGACCCCCTGGCGCTGATCTCGATGGGCCTGGCACTGGTGCTGGGCGCCTCGGGCCTCCCGCACGTGCTGATGCGCTTCTACACGGTCCCCACCGCCAAGGAAGCCCGCCGGTCCGTGACCTGGGCCATCGGCCTCATCGGCGCCTTCTATCTGTTCACCATGGTGCTGGGCTACGGGGCCGCGTGGCTCGTCGGCCCGAAGGCCATCTCGGAGATGCCCGGTGGGGCGAACGCGGCCGCCCCCGCGCTCGCCTACGAGCTCGGCGGCACCGTGCTGATGGCCGTCATCGCCGGCGTGGCGTTCGCCACCATCCTGGCGGTGGTGGCCGGCCTCACCATCACCGCGTCGGCGTCGTTCGCGCACGACATCTACAACTCGGTCCTCAAGGACGGCAAGGCCGACCCGGCCAAGGAGGTGCGGGTCGCCCGCATCACGTCGGTGACCATCGGCCTGGTCGCCATCGTCGGCGGCATCGTCGCCAACGGTCAGAACGTGGCCTTCCTGGTGGCGCTGGCATTCGCGGTGGCAGCCTCCGCCAATCTGCCCTCGATCCTCTTCTCCCTGTACTGGCGGAGGTTCTCGACGGCGGGGGCCGTGTGGTCGATCTTCGGCGGCCTGATCACGGCCGTGACGTTGATCGTGTTCTCCCCGGCGGTGTCGGGCCTGCCGACGTCGATGTTCCCGAACGCGGACTTCGCCTGGTTCCCGATCGACAGCCCGGCCATCGTGTCGGTCCCGATGGGGTTCTTCCTCGGCTGGCTGGGTTCCGTGGTCAAGCCTGACGGCCCGGAGGTGGCCGATCGGGCTGCGGAGATGGAGGTGCGCTCCATGACCGGCGCCGGCGCCGAGGGCGCGATCGACCACTGATCCCCCTGGCACGCGGAGAGGCCCGCCCCCTTGAATCCAAGGATGGGGGCGGGCCTCTCCGGCTGTCCGGGCTGAACTCAGATGAGGCCGAGTTCGGTGACCGCGTTGCGCTCGTCGACCAGCTCGGCGACCGAGGCGTCGATCTTGCCACGCGAGAAGTCGTTGAGCTCGAGGCCCTGGACGATCTCGTACTTGCCGTCCTTGACCGTGCACGGGAACGACGAGATGAGTCCCTCCGGCACGCCGTAGGAGCCGTCGGACGGGACCGCCATGGAGACCCACTCGCCCTCGGCGGTTCCCAGCACCCAGTCGCGCATGTGCTCGACGGTGGCGTTGGCTGCCGAGGCGGCCGACGACAGCCCGCGGGCCTCGATGATGGCCGCGCCACGCTTGGCGACCGTGGGGATGAAGGTGTTCTCCAGCCACTCCTGGTCGTTGACCAGTGCGGCGGCGCTCTGGCCGTCCACCTTGGCGTTGAACAGGTCCGGGTACTGGGTGGCCGAGTGGTTGCCCCAGATGGTCATGTGGCTGATGTCGGTGACCGGGCGGCCGAGCTTCGCGGCCAGCTGCGAGAGTGCGCGGTTGTGGTCCAGGCGGGTCAGCGCGTTGAACCGCTCTGCCGGGATGTCGGGCGCGTTGCGCTGCGCGATGAGCGCATTGGTGTTGGCCGGGTTGCCGGTGACCAGGACCTTGACGTCGTCCGCCGCGGCGGAGTTGAGCGCCTTGCCCTGGGCGGTGAAGATGGCGCCGTTGGCCGAGAGCAGGTCGCCACGCTCCATGCCTGCCTTGCGGGGCATCGCGCCGACCAGCATGGCCAGGTTGACGCCGTCGAAGACCTTGTTGGGATCGTCGCCGATCTCGATGTTGACCAGGTTGCCGAAGGCGCAGTCCTGGAGCTCCATGACAACGCCCTCCAGCGCCTTGAGCGCAGGGGTGATCTCCAGCAGGCGCAGCTCGATGGGAGTGTCGCCCAGCAGCGATCCACTGGCGATGCGGAACAGCAGGCTGTAGCAGATCTGGCCTGCGGCGCCGGTGACGGCGATCTTGACGGGAGCGGCAGTGCTCACTTCGTTTCCTCTCGTGACGGTCCTTGTCGTCTGACGAAACTGACTCTACCGGGGTTGCGGCTAGGCCGGTTGGGCGGGGCGGGTCTCAGATGATGCGGAATACCCAGTGAGCGATCTCGATGAACACCACGATCGCCAGCCACACCATCAGGGTGATCGTCAGCCACCCACCCCGCACGAAACCCAGCGCCTTGGCCTGCGCCGACGGTGAGAGGAACAGGTTGCCCTCCAGGATGTTCCAGTGCGTCATCGAGGTGAACACGAAGGTGGTGGCCAGGGTGACGAGGATGCACCAGGGGCACAGCGCGCCGATCACGAACGTCGACTGGAACAGCAGCCAGTAGGCGAAGATGACGCCGAGGAAGTAGATGATGTTGGCGGTGAACATGAACCAGCGGGGGAACCGGGTGCGTGCCAACGAGGCCACGGCGATGGTCATCACCACCGGTTCGGCGATGAGGCCCAGGAACGCGTTGGGGAACCCGAACACGTTGGCCTGCCACGTGGAGCCCACCGTGACACAGTCGAACACGGCGTTGATGGAGCAGCTCAGCACCACGTCGGGATTCTGCGCGATGAGGATGGCGTCGTAGGACAGCACGAAGGAGGCGATGAGGCTGAGCGTGGCGAACACCAGCATCTCCAGGAACAGCACGGTGCGTGACCGGGAGCTGGGACGGTCCTCGGGGGCGTCGGTGTCGTCCTCGTGGACCGTGGTTTCCATGGGGCCCATCGTAGCCAGACTGGCCCAGCGGGCCGTCGCGCGCGTCAGCTCGAGGGGGGCACCAACAGGGCCACCACTGTGATCGCCAGTCCCATGAACGCCATCACCGCGACGTCGAACCACCTCCGCCGGACCGCCAGCAGCCCCGCCATCTCCGTGGACAGGACGAGCCGGAGCAGCGCACCCACCAGCAGCGCTCCGGCCACCAGAAGCGCGGCCCGCCGCCAGTGCCCCAGCGCGGCGTAGCCCACGCCGACGCCCACCACCGCCAACACCCCGAGCAGAGGCCACGGGTTGCTCGGGTAGGACTCGGCGGGCTTGTCCGGCCTATCCGGCATGCAGCGCTTCCGCGCGGTCAACGACGTTGCTCAGCAGCATGGCGCGGGTCATCGGGCCAACCCCGCCCGGGTTGGGCGTGACCCAGGCCGCCTTCTCCCAGACGTCCGGCGCGAGGTCGCCGACGGTCTTGCCGTCGACCCGGCTGACGCCGACGTCCACCAGCACGGCGCCGTCGCGGATCATGTCGGCGGTGATCATCCCGGGCACGCCGGCGGCGGCCACCACCACGTCCGCGGCCCGGGTGTGGGCCGCGAGGTCCCGCGTCCCGGTGTGGCACAGGGTCACGGTCGAGTTCTCGCTGCGGCGGGTGAGGATCAGCCCGAGCGGCCGGCCCACCGTGATGCCGCGACCCACGACGCACACCTCGGCGCCGCGCAGCTCCACGCCGTGGCGGCGCAGCAGCTCGACGATGCCGCGCGGCGTGCACGGGAGGGTGGCGGGCTCGTTCAGGACCAGGCGGCCGAGGTTGATCGGGTGCAGGCCGTCGGCGTCCTTGTCCGGGTCGATGAGGCCGAGCGCCCAGTTCTCGTCGAGGTGCTTGGGGATGGGCAGCTGCACGATGTAGCCGGTGACCGCCTCGTCCGCGTTGAGCGACTCGATGGCCTCCTGCAGCTGGGCCTTCGTGGCGTCAGCGGGGAGGTGCACCCGGATCGAGGCGATACCCACCTCCTCGCAGTCGCGGTGCTTCATCTTCACGTAGCTCTGGCTGGCCGGATCCTCACCGACGAGCACCGTGGCCAACCCCGGCACCACGCCGCGGTCCCGAAGGGCCGCCACCCGGACTGCGAGTTCGGCCTTGATGGCGGCGGCGGTGGCCTTGCCGTCGAGTCTCTGGGCGGTCACGGTGCCTCCTGGTGTCAGTGGAAGAAGTGGCGGGTGCCGGTGAGGTACATGGTGACCCCAGCGGCGGCGACTGCGTCGATGACCTCCTGGTCACGCACCGATCCGCCCGGCTGCACGATGGCGCGGACGCCGCCGTCGAGGAGGACCTGGGCGCCGTCGGCGAAGGGGAAGAAGGCGTCCGAGGCGGCCACCGATCCGGCGGCACGCTCGCCGGCCCGGGTCACGGCCAGATGGCAGGAATCCACCCGGTTGACCTGGCCCATGCCGACGCCCACGGAGGCGCCGTCGGAGGCCAGCAGGATGGCGTTGGACTTGACGGCGCGCACGGCCCGCCACGCGAACTCGAGGTCGGCGAGCGTCTGCGCGTCCGCCGGCTCGCCCGCCGCGAGGGTCCAGGCCGACGGGTCGTCGCCGGGTGCGTCGATGGCGTCTGTCTGCTGCAGCAGGAGGCCCCCGTCGATCTGCCGCAGCGCGGTGCCCGCGTTGGTGGCGTCCTGCGCCAGCAGGATGCGGAGGTTCTTCTTCGCGGCGAGCACCTCGACGGCGCCCTCCTCGTAGCCGGGCGCCACGATCACCTCGGTGAACACCTCGGAGACCTGCCTCGCCATCTCCACGCTGACGGGCCGGTTCGCGGCGATGACGCCGCCGAACGCCGAGACCGGGTCGCAGGCGTGGGCCTTGCGATGTGCGTCTGCGACGTCCAGCCCGACTGCGATGCCGCACGGGTTGGCGTGCTTGATGATGGCCACGGCGGGGCCGTCGAAGTCGTAGGCGGCGCGGCGCGCGGCGTCCGCGTCCACGTAGTTGTTGTAGCTCATCTCCTTGCCGTGGAGCTGCGTGGCATCCGCCAGGCCGTCGGTGCCGTCGCCGTTGCGGTACACCGCGGCCAACTGGTGCGAGTTCTCGCCGTAGCGCAGGTCCGCCACCTTGTGCCACGTGGCCCCCACCCAGGCCGGGAAGCCGGAGCCGCCAGAGGTATCGGTGACCACGTTGCCCATCCAGGAGGCAACCGCAACGTCGTAGGTGGCGGTGTGCACGAAGGCGGCCGCGGCGAGCTGCTTGCGCTGCTCAAGGGTGAACCCCCCGGCCGCGAGCGCCGCCCGGAGCATGGGGTACTGCTCCGCTGAGGTGATCACGGCAACGCTCTGGTGGTTCTTGGCGGCGGCGCGCACCATGGTGGGGCCGCCGATGTCGATCTGCTCCACGCACTCGTCCTCCGAGGCGCCGGAGGCCACGGTGGCGGCGAAGGGGTACAGGTTGGTGATGACGAGGTCGAACGGCGCCACGCCCAACTCCTCGAGCTGGCTGCGGTGGGCCTCGAGACGGCGGTCGGCCAGGATGCCGGCGTGCACGTGCGGGTGCAGAGTCTTGACCCGACCGTCGAGGCACTCAGGGAACCCGGTGACCTGTTCCACGGGCGTCACCGGCACGCCGGCGCCCGCCAGGGTCTTGGCCGTGGAGCCGGTGGACACGATCTCGATGCCGGAGGCGTGCAGCTCGCGGCCCAGGTCCGCCAGCCCCGTCTTGTCGTAGACCGAGACCAGAGCTCGGCGCAGCGGGATGAGATCGGTCACGGTTTGTCCTCTTTCCATTCGGCCACGGCCTGGATGAGCAGGCGGCGCTCGGCCACTTTGATGCGTTCGTGGAGAGAATCCACGTCGTCGTCCGGCAGCACGTCCACGGCGCGCTGCAGCAGGATCCTACCGGTGTCCACCCCGGCGTCGACGACGAAGACGGTGGCGCCGGAAACCTTCACCCCGGCGCGGAGCGCGTCGCGGGGGCCGTGTATGCCTGGGAAGCTCGGCAGAAGCGCCGGATGCGTGTTGATGGTGCGTCCGCCGAATCGGTCGAGGAAGGCCGGGCCGAGCAGCTTCATGAAGCCCGCGGAGGCCACCATGTCCGGATCGTAGGCCTCGACGATGTCGCGCAGCGCCGCGTCCCACGCCGCCCGGTCGGCCCCTGCGACAAGCGGATGGGCCACCGCGGGGATGCCGCGCTCTCGCGCGCGAGCCAGGCCCTGTGCAGCCTCACGGTCAGACACGACGGCGACCACCCGGGCGTCCAGCTCCCCGGCGTCGATCGCGTCGAGCAGCGCCGTGCAGAGGGTGCCGGAGCCGGACAGCAGGACGACGACGTGGGTGGTCACCCGCTCATCCTAAGGGGTGGGGCCGGCCTCAGCCGGCTGGGCGACCGGCCGGCGGATCAGGCCGACGATCAGTCCCGTCACCATGCCCGAGAGCCCCAGGAGGGTCGGCGCGAAGATGGCGAGTTCCGCCACCCGGGCCCCCACGAGGGCGAGCCTGTCGACGCCCAAGCCTCCGGAGCCCAGCGCGGCGAGGACGGTGACCGCGGCCCCGGCGGCGACGCCGGACAGGCCTCCCACCAGGGCCGTCTGGTCAAACCGGGCGCGAGGCCTTGCCCAGGCGACGGCGAGTCCGGCCACCGCCCCGGCCGCCACCCCGACCAGCAGCCACCAGAACGACGCTATGGAGCCATCAGCCCCCACCGGGACGAGGCCGAACGCCGGGATCGCGGGGAGGAGTCCGACGTCCGTGGTGGCCATGCTGATCAGGGAGCCGTCGCCCACCGTCACGCCGGCGCCCAGCATCCAGGACGCGCACACGAGGAGCAGGTTGGGCAGGTAGGCGAAATGCAGTATCACAAGCAGGAAGAGTCCCACCCCGCCGCCGTCGAGCCCCTCGACGATCGCGGTAATGGTGTCGCGGCCCTGGACCAGTGCCACCACCAGCACCGCCGACGAGCCGGCCATGACGGTGAGCATGGCCGCCCCCAACGCCTTCGGTGCGGCGCGCAGCCACACCGGCCACTCGGCAGTGGGATCGTGGCCCACCCCACGCGAGGCGCCCCAGAGCCCGGCGATGCCGCCGACCACCAGCCCGCCCACCACCGCGCGTAGGGACCCTGCGCCGATCGAGGCGGCCAGGAGTGAGAGGGCCGCGCCGTAGACCGCCCCGAAGGTGCCGCCCACCCGGGTGACGATCGCCTCGGTGTCGGCCCAGATTCTCCCCGTATCGTCGGGGAGGGCCTCGTGCCGCGCCGCCTGCCTGGCTGCCATGGAGGCCAGCGGGAGGGCGAGGAACACCAGCGCGACGGTGAGCCCCAGAGGCGCCACCGACACCTGCAGACCTCCGATCACCACGGGCGCTCCGTGCGCCAGCACCAGCACCCCGGTGGAGAGCCCCAGCGCGTCGGAGATCTGAGCCTCGGGCGACGTCAGCCACCCCAGCATCGTCAAAGCGCTGAGCACCAGCCATCCCGCAGCCAGTACGGCCAGCGGTCCTCCGACGGCCGCCACATACCAGGGCCAGGGCCACTCACGGACGGTGGCGGGTTCCTGCGCGTCCACGTCCACCGCGACAGTCCGGTGGGTCGCTGTGCGTTTCGCCATCTCTGAAGTCCCCTCGTGGATCTGCGCCTTCGTGTTGCCGACGGCGGTAGTGTTGCCCCACGAAACCCGCTGTCGCGGCCACTGGGAGGTGAATGAGGATGTCTGAGAGCCAAGGAAGTCCCCGACGGGCCTGGGCCTCGGACGCGGACACCTCATCCCCGCCGGACACGGACCCTACCCCAGCAGATGACATCTTCCGCCCGCGACGCGGCTCCACAGACGACGCCACCGCATTCTCGCGCCCGGACTCCGACGAGCCGCAGGGCGAGACTCCGATCCCTGCCCCCGTGTTCCCGCGCTCGGCCGGCGAGGTGGCAGACAGCCCCAGCCCCGCGCCACGAAGGTCCGCCCTGTCCTCATCCACTCCCGTCGAGGCCGAGCCGACCGCGGCGCCTCCGCACACGCAGCCCGCGCGGCCGGGCCTCGCCGTCTGGGCTCTGGGAGGGCTGGTGGGGGCACTGGTCGTCGGCATGATCGCCTTCTACGCCTCGCGGGGAGCAGAGCCGTCCGCCTCGCAGAGCGCCTCGCCAAGCGGCTCGGCTGCGGCGTCGGCGAGCGCGAGCCCCACCGTGGTCGCCGCGCCGGAGGACCTCGTCACAGGCGAGGATCTGGCGGGCATCGCGCCAGCCGCCTCGTGGTCGGTAACCCACACCAGCACCGCCGCCGCGGACCATGAGGGCCGCGTCGCCTGCCTGAGCACGCAGACCGAGGATCAGAACCCCACCGCCTCACTGCAGCGCACCCTCGCCACCGCAGAAGAGGACCAGCTCGCCGCGCTGCACCGGATAGAGACCTACGCCTCCCCGGCCGCGGCGCAGCAGGTGTTCGCTAACCGGAGCACCACGCTGTCGAGCTGCGACGAGATCCCGGCCCGGATCGTCCGGGCGACCTCGGTCGAGGGGATGGGCGACGAGGCCTTCCAGATCTCAGTGGTGTTCGAGGACGTGCCCATCCGGTACCACACACTGCTGATGACGCGCGTGGGCAGCGCCATCCAGTTGATGGATCTGGCCCGGACCAGCAGCCCCGTCGAAGCGCAGCTCGCGGCCGGCGCCCTCGCCCGCCCGCAGGGCACCCTCTGCACTATCGAGGCCGCCACCTGCGCCCCGGAGCCCACCGTCACCGACGCAGTGGTGCCAGCGGCCGAGCCCGTCGGCTGGCTGATCCCCTCGGACCTCCCCCGGATCAGGCCCGGGTCCGGCCGGTGGACGGCCTCGGACCCCACAGACCTCACGAGCGCCGGGATGGGGTGCGAGAACCTGACGCTGGTCAGCGAGCCCGGCCCCACCGAGCGGCGGCAGGCCACATACCTGATGACCCAGGACGATCAGGCGCCGGACACGTTCGGCGTGGACGAGCTGCGCTTCACGTTCCCCGACGCCGCCGGCGCCACGGCCTTCGCCACCAAGCTGGGCAACGCGATCGCCAGCTGCAAGGACCGCGTCAACACCGCCACAGTCAGCGAGCTACCCGCAGTGACGGGCACCGGCGAGGCGGACCTGCCGGTCTCCTCGCGCCTCTTCTCCGTCACGCAGGCCACTGCCGACGACACGGGCGTGCCCTACCGGCTCGTCGTCAGCGCCGCCGGGGAGCAGGTGTCCTACACCATCATCACCGTGACGGCGGACTACACGTTCACCGACGCGCAGCTCACGGAGCTGGCGCTGCGCATCCCGGTGCGGGCCAGCCAGGGCTGACCCGCTCCCCGTCAGGCCAGGCTGTGGCGCAGGTGCGCTATGGCGTCGCGCACCAGTCCAGCGGTCAGCGACGGGGTCTCCCCCACCAGCACCCCCGCGGCCTCCAACGCCGCCTTCTTCGCCTGCGCGGTACCGGCCGATCCGGTGATGATGGCACCGGCGTGGCCCATCGTCCGTCCGGGCGGCGCGGTGAAACCGGCCACGTAGCCGATCACGGGCTTGGTGATGTGGTCCGCGATGTAGGCCGCCGCACGCTCCTCCGCATCGCCGCCGATCTCACCGATCATGACGATGAGGTCCGTGTCCGGGTCCTCCTCGAAGGCCTGCAACACGTCGATGTGCCTGGTGCCCACCACAGGGTCCCCGCCGATGCCCACCGCCGTTGAGAAGCCGTGATCGCGCAGCTCGTACATCATCTGATAGGTGAGCGTGCCCGACTTCGAGACCAGCCCGATGCGCCCCGGTCCCGAGATGTGGGCGGGGATGATGCCCACGTTGGACTTGCCGGGAGAGATGAGGCCGGGGCAGTTGGGGCCGATGATCCGGGTCCGCGAACCGCGGGCCGCCGCATGGAACTCCACGGCGTCGTGCACCGGGATCCCCTCGGTGATCACCACGCAGAGGCCCACCTCGGCCTCCACTGCCTCCAGGACTGCCTCCTTGGCGAACTTCGGCGGCACGAACACCACCGACACATCAGCATGGGTGGCCGCGACCGCCTCCACCATGGACCCGAACACGGGCACCGGGTCCTCCTCGAACAGGACCGCCTCCCCCGCCCTGCCGGGTGTGACGCCGCCCACGATGCGGGTGCCCGACATGATCATGCGCTGCGTGTGCTTGCGTCCCTCCTTGCCCGTCATGCCCTGGACCAGGACGCGCGAGGACGCGTTGATGAAGATCGACATCGGAGTCAGTTCCCTTCCGCCGCGAACCGGGCGGCCGTCCGGGCCGCCTCGTCCATGGTGTTCTTGACAGTGATCAACGGATGATTGGCTTCAGCGAGGATGGCCTTGCCGACGTCGACGGAGTTACCGTCGAGGCGCACCACGATGGGCAGGCGCGCCTCGGCGCCCAGCATGTCCAGCGCGTTGACGATGCCGTTGGCCACGTCGCTGCAGGCGGTGATTCCGCCGAAGATGTTGACGAAGACGCTCTTGACCTGTGGGTCGCTCATGATGATGCGCAACCCGTTGGCCATCACGTTGGCCGAGGCACCACCGCCGATGTCGAGGAAGTTCGCGGGGCGCGGACGGCCGGGCAGCTCCTCGCCTGCGGCCGCCACCACGTCGAGGCTGCTCATCACGAGGCCGGCGCCGTTGCCGATCACGCCGATGCTGCCGTCGAGCTTGACGTAGTTGAGGTCCAGGTCGCGGGCCTGACGTTCGAGATCCACGTCCCCGGTGGTCTCGTCGTAGCGCTCCCACTCCGGGTGACGGAAGTCGGCGTTGCCGTCCAGGGTGACCTTGCCGTCGAGGGCGATGATGTCGCCGGCGCCGGTCTTCACCAACGGATTGACCTCCACCAGTGTGGCGTCGGATTCCTTGAAGACCCGCCACAGCTTCCTGAGCACCGCAGACACCTTCTGGTGGTCCTCGGGCATGAAGCCCGCGTCCGTCACGAGGCGCTGAGCCACGGCAGGCGAGATCCCCTCGACGGGGTCCAGCTCCAGGCGCAGCAGCGCCTCCGGCCGCTCCACCGCCAAGGTCTCGATGTCCACCCCGCCCTCGATGCTGCACATCGCGATGAACCCGCCGGCGGCGCGGTCCAGGAGGATGGAGAAGTAGAACTCCTCCGCGATGTCGGCCCCGGGGCTGAGCATGACGGTCTCCACCACGTGACCCTTGATGTCCAGGCCGAGCACCTCGCCCGCCGTCTTCGTGACGGCGTCCTCTCCGCGGGCGAGCTTCACGCCGCCGGCCTTTCCGCGGCCGCCCGTGCGGACCTGCGCCTTGATCACCACGAGGTCCGCGCCGAGTTCCACGTAGGCCGCGCGAGCCTCCTCAGGGGTGGTGGCGATGCGGCCGGGGAGGACGGGCACGTCGAACTGTTCGAACAGGTCGCGGGCTTGATACTCGAGGAGATCCACGGTGGTCCTTCGGTTGGTCGATCAAACTCCGCCAGACTACCCGGCGGCCCGAAGGGACGGAAGGGCCTGACGGGTCGGCCCGGCCCAGCTCGACCTGGCTCCTGTTGCTCGCTGCTGCGGCAGCCAAACGTGGTCTCGACAGCGTCTCGTCTCACGACTCGGACCACCTCCACAGCTCAACTTTGAGAGAATCCTGAGAACTGTTAAGGTTTTCTCAGAACCCCCCGAACAAGGCTAGGAGCCAGGTGAACGACGCCACGCCAGTGCGCAACCCCCGTCGCGCCGCGGATATCGACGAAATCGTCGAGATTGACGCCCACGCAGCACGCCGTTCCACGCACGCCCTGCCGTTTGCCGTCAGCCGCCGGATTGTCGCGCTCGGCGTGGCCGGTGCCCTGTCCGTGAGCGCCCTGTTCGCCTTCGCCTTCACCGCGCGTGACGGTGGCGACACCGCGAGCGAGTCTCTCGACGCCGCCGTGCCCGCCGCCGCCGCATCAGCCGCGGCCATGGGCTTCGCCGACCGCTCCCAGGAGGTAAGCCGCACCGCGGTGCGCGCCAACCTGACCGAGGCGGTCGCAGACGAGGCCGCCAAGGAGCGCGACGAGACCCTGGGCGCTTCCGTCGAGTCCGCCGCGCAGACCGAGTGGATGACCAACTCCACCGAGCGTCAGCGCCTCATGGACGAGGACATGACGCTCGTGGCCGCGCAGGGCGCGAAGCTGAAGAAGGAAGCCGAAGAGGCAGCCAAGCGCCTCGAGGAGGCCAAGAAGGCCGCCGCCGCAGCAGCGGCCGAGAAGAAGAACCTCAGCTCCCAGGACGTGACCAACCTCACGACCAAGGGCGGCTCGATGCCCGTCAAGTCCAACTACCGCATCGGCGCTGGATTCGGCGCCACGGGAAGCTGGTCGCGCTACCACACCGGCCAGGACTTCCCGGCCCCCGTCGGCACCCCCATCTACGCGGCAGCCTCGGGTGTTGTGCTCAGCCCCACCGCCGGCGGCTGGGCGGGCATCAACGTTGTGATCCAGCACAGCAACGGGGGCTCCACCCTCTACGCGCACATGAGCCGCAAGGTGGTCGGCGCCGGCGAGACCGTGAGCCCCGGGCAGCTGATCGGCTACGTCGGTAACACCGGCCGCTCCTTCGGCGCCCACCTCCACTTCGAGTACTACAAGCCGGGCGTGACCCCCGGCGACGTGTACTCCGCGTCGAACCCGATGAGCTTCCTCCGCTCGCTGGGCGTTGGCTAAAGCTTCTCCATCGGGGCGTGCTTGAGGCTCAGCCTCTTCGTGCCCGCGGACCCGAAGTCCACGTCCACCTTCGTGGCGTCGCCCGCCCCGTGAACGGCCAGCACGTCACCCATGCCGAAGGCCGCGTGCAGCACCCGATCCCCCGTGGCCACGCTGAACACGGTCTTGAGCGGCCCCTGCCCTGATCCGAAGCTCGCCACAGACGCCGAGGTCTGACGGTTGCGGGTGGCCGCGGAGCTGGCCCATGTCGTTGTCGCGGCGCCGGTGCGGCGCCAGTCCAGCACATGCGGGGGCACCTCGTCGAAGAATCGCGACGGCGGGTTGTACTGCGGGGATCCGAACACCACCCGCACCTGGGACCTGCTGAGGAACAGCCTCCTGCGCGCCCGCGTGATGCCCACGTAGGCCAGTCGGCGCTCCTCCTCCAGCTCCTCCGGATCCGTCAGGGCGCGCATGTGCGGGAACATTCCCTCCTCCATACCGGTGAGGAACACCGTGTCGAACTCCAGGCCCTTGGCGGTGTGGAGCGTCATCAGCGTCACCACGCCCTTGCCTTCCTCGTGGTCCGGCACCTGGTCCGAGTCCGCCACCAGGGCGATCCGCTCCAGGAAGGCGGGCAGGGAGTCGTCCGGCTCAGGCATCCCCGCGACGAGGCCGGACTCGACCGACTCGTCGTCGAGGTCGATCGTGTTGGCCGCCGCAACGAACTCCGCCGCCACCGAGACCAGCTCGATCAGGTTCTCGATGCGGGTCTGGTCCTGCGGATCGACCGACGCCTGAAGCTCGGGCAGGTAGCCGGACTCCTTGAGAATCGACGTCAGCACTTCATCGGCCGGCTTACCCTGGGCCAGCATGGCCCGGTGCAGGTTCATCAGATCGACGAAGCCCTGGATCTGCTTCAGCGACCGGGAGGCCAGCCCTGGGGCCTCAGAGGCGCGCTGCAGGGCGTCGAAGAAGCTCAGCCGGTGGCCGGTGGCCAGGGTGGACACCGCGGCCGCGGCCCGGTCCCCGATGCCACGCTTGGGCACGTTGAGGATGCGGCGCACGGACACGTCGTCTGCCGGGTTCACGATGGCCCGCAGGTAGGCGATCGCGTCGCGGATCTCCCGACGCTCGTAGAAGCGCACGCCGCCCACCACCTTGTACGGCATCCCGACGCGGATGAACACCTCCTCGAAGGCCCTCGACTGTGCGTTCGTGCGGTAGAAGACGGCCGTGTCGCCGTACTGGGACAGGCCCGCGTCACTCAGCCGGTCGATCTCGTCGGCCACGAACTGCGCCTCGTCCGTCTCACTGTCGGCCACCCAGCCGACAATCAGCTCACCCTCGCCGAGATCCGACCACAGGTGCTTGTCGCGCCTGGACTGGTTGCGCGAGATCACCGAGTTGGCCGCGGTGAGGACGTTCTGCGTGGAGCGGTAGTTCTGGTCCAGCACCACAGTCCGGGCGCCCGGATAATCCTTCTCGAAGTCCAGGATGTTGCGGATGGTGGCGCCGCGGAACGCGTAGATCGACTGGTCCGAGTCCCCCACCACCATCAGCTCTGCCGGCTCGACCAGGGGGGAGCCGTCCACCACGCCGCCGACGTCACCGGCACACAGCTCCCGGACCAGCGCGTACTGCGCGTGGTTGGTGTCCTGGTACTCGTCGACGAGCACGTGCCGGAATCGGCGGCGGTACTTCTCCCGGATGTCCGGAAACGCCTGCAGGAGGTGCACCGCCGTCATGATCAGGTCGTCGAAGTCCAAGGCGTTGGCCGCCACCAGCCGGGACTGGTACTCGGCGTAGGCCTCGGCATAGACCTTCTGCGGCGGGGACACCGCCTCCTGGGCGGCCCGCTCGAAGTCCACCAGCTCGTTCTTGAAGGTGCTGACCTTGTTCATCACCGCTCGGACGGGGTAGCGCTTGGGGTCCAGTTCCTGATCCCGGCACACCAGAGACATGAGGCGTTTGGCGTCGGTGTCGTCATAGATGGAGAAGCTCTTGGTGAGGCCGAAGCGGTCGATGTCCTGGCGCAGGATGCGCACGCACGCCGAGTGGAAGGTGGAGACCCACATCAGCTTGGCGCGGTTCCCCACCAGCTCCACGACGCGCTCACGCATCTCGGCAGCCGCCTTGTTGGTGAAGGTGATCGCCAGCACGGACCCCGGGTGGACATTGCGCTGCGAGACCAGATGGGCGATGCGCCGCGTCAGCACCCGCGTCTTCCCCGAGCCTGCGCCAGCCACCACCAGGACAGGTGAGCCGGCATGCAGCACCGCCTCCCGCTGCGGAGGATTGAGCCCCTCGAGGAGCTGCTCCTCGGAGACCTTCTTGGCCGAGGCGCGCCGCTCGGGCCGCTCCTCCCCGGAACGGGCGGGCGGCGCCTGGTCCGGCTGGAACGCGGCGAACAGGTCCGGGAACAGCGAGTCACTCATGTCGGGGGCCAACACTACCGCCCGCTCAGGCGCTCCTCCCGCCGATATGCTGGCGGCATGCGTGACGCCTTCTCCCGGGGCCGGGTGATCTTCGGCCGGATCACCACCGCTGTGTTGCTGGCCCAGATCATCTCGATGGTGGCCCTCACCCTCGTCGAGTCACTCCGGAAGAAGCAGCGCAAGCTGCGCAAATTCCCCATCACCAAACCCGAGCCCATGGGCGTCGGGGCCGACGAGGTGACGGTCTACACCTACGGCGAACACGTCTACGACGCGATGATCGAGGCCATCGACGGGGCCGAGCAGCACGTCTACTTCGAGACCTTCATCTGGAAGGGCGACGCAGAGGGGCTCCGTTTCCGTGCGGCGCTGGCCCGCGCGGCGGCTCGTGGAGTGCGCGTGCACGCGGTCTGGGACGAGTTCGCAAACCTGGTGGTGCCGCGCGGGTTCTTCCGGGCCATTCCCTCGAGCGTCAACACCATGCCCCACCCGGCATTCCCGTTGCCCTGGTCACCACGCAGCTGGGGCCGCGACCATCGCAAGCTGCTCACCGTCGACGGTCGGGTCGGGTTCATCGGCGGCTACAACATCGGCTCCCTGTACGCCACGGGCTGGCGCGACACCCACGCCCGCATCGTCGGCGACGGGGTGGCGGAGCTTGAGAACGCCTTCGTCGACTTCTGGAACATGCACCCCAGCAAGGTGCGCGACCGGATCGAGCACAACCCTCATCGCGAGTGGGAGCCCACCGTCCGGGTGCACCGCAACACCCCCCGCATCCAGGTCTACCCCATCCGCAACATGTACCTCGAGGCCATCGACCGCGCCAGCCACCACATCTGGCTCACCCACGCCTACCTCATCCCCGACGACGACCTCGTGAGCGCGCTTCGCGACGCGGTACGGCGTGGCGTGGACGTCCGCATCATCGTGCCCGCACGCTCCAACCACGTGGTGGCGGACTGGCTCTCCCGCGGCTTCTACGCCGAGTTGCTGCGCTCCGGGATCAGGCTCTACCTGTTCCAGGGGGCCATGGTGCACTCCAAGACCGCCACCATCGACGGACAGTGGTCCACCATCGGCACCGCCAACCTGGACCGCCTCAGCCTGCTGGGCAACTACGAAGTCAACCTCGAGGTCACCGACGAGGGCGTGGCCGCCTTCATGGAGGACGTGTTCCTCACCGACGAGTCGAACTGCGTCGAGCTGACCGAGGCGAGGTGGCGGGAACGGTCCCCCGTGGCGAAGGCCACGGAGCTCTTCCTCAGCCCGTGGCGGCCTCTCTTCTGACCGCTCAGACGAGAACGGCGACGGCGGTGTTGACCAGGGTCAGGCCGAAGATGGACCAGAACTGGGCGCCTCCGAGCGCTTCCTTCCTTCGGTTCATGAAGACCAGAACCGCCACAGCCACCAGGACGGCGAGCTTGATCCCCACCTTGAGGTGGTTGACCTGCGCGTCGCCCATCTCGGCCAGGCCCACGAGCAGCAGACCCGTGACCAATTGGGTGAGCACGCCGTGCACCATTGCCGCATTGACGACGCGCGACGGGCCCTTCACCTGCACAAAAGCGCCGCCGAAAAGCGCCGCAAATCCGACGAAGTGTAGTAGCACCAACAAGTCATGAATCAATTCCATGCAGTGAGGTTATCCCACCCGGGAGTCACCTGAATTCACCCCGAGTTCACCCGGACCAATGAGCCTCAAGTTGTCCATCCGCGCCATATGGTGCATGCTTGTCATATGGGAACAATCATTGCTTACATCGTCATCGGCCTCCTCGGCGGGGCTATCGCCAAGGCCATCCTCCCCGGCCGTCAGGGCGGGGGCTGGGTCGTCACCATCCTCCTCGGCATCGCCGGCGCCCTGATCGGCGGCTTCCTGGGCGGGCTGATCTTCAACGTGTCCTACTCGGACATCTTCTCCGTCTCGGGCCTGATCTTCTCGGTCCTCGGCGCGCTGCTCATCCTCGCCATCTACGGGTTCATGCAGAAGCGCAACGCCTGATCACACCCCGCAGTTCAACAAAAGGGGCGGTGCCGGACACATCCGGCGCCGCCTCTTTTCTTCGTGTTTCTTTCAGGATCAGATCAGGTGACGGTCCGTGGCCCACTTCGTCAATTGATGCCGATTAGACAACTGCAGTTTGCGCAGCACGGAGGACACATGTGTCTCGACCGTCTTGATGGAGATGAACAGCTCGCGCGCCACCTCCTTGTAGGAATATCCGCGCGCGATCAGCTTCATCACCTCACGTTCGCGGACGCTCAACCGGTCCAGCTCCTCGTCGATGCCGGACACGTCGACGGCGCCTGAGAAGGCGTCCAGGACGAACCCGGCCAGGCGCGGGGAGAACACCGCATCGCCGGCGGCCACGCGCGCGATGCCCTCAAGGAGCTCCTCCGAGCTGATCGACTTGGTGACGTAGCCGCGCGCGCCGGCTCGGATCACCCCGATCACGTCCTGTGCCGCATCCGAGACCGAGAGCGCCAGGAACTTGACCTGGGGCGTCAATGGCAGCACCTGCCTGATCACCTCTGCACCGCCTCCCCCCGGGAGGTGCACATCGAGCAGCACCACGTCCGGCACGGTGGCAGCGATGGCCGCGACGGCCGTGTCGACATCCTCGCCTTCACCCACCACGTCGCAGTGCGGCCCGATCTCATGCCGCACCCCCGCACGGAACATGGCGTGATCATCGACGATGACCACGCGCAACAGATTCGGTCCGGCTGCCTCGCTCATATGGCGATCTCCACTTTCACCTCGGTACCCTCGGGCCCCGAGCGGATCGCGGCGCTGCCGCCGTAGCGATCCATCCGGGCCTTGATCGATTCTCGCACGCCCATCCGCCCCTCCGGAACCGCCTCAACGTCGAAACCCCGTCCACGGTCCCGGATGAACACCTCGATCCGCGGGCCGTCGACCTCGGCGTAGACGTCCACCCTCGGCGAGCCGGAGTGCTTCGCCGCGTTCGTCACGGCCTCTCCGACGGCCAGCACCAGCGCCTCCACGCGGTCATCGACGGCGACGTCACCCACGCACACCAGCTCGACGTCGACGGCGAAGTCCGCCTCGACGTCGGCGACCACGCCGCGCAGGGCGGAACGGAAAGAGGCGGCCCGGGTGGACTCGCCGTAGAGCCAGGTGCGCAGCTCACGCTCCTGGCGCCTCGCAAGCCCGGCGACCGTGACGGGGTCGGAGGCCTGGCGTTGGATGAGCGCCAGGGTCTGGAGGACCGAATCGTGGAGGTGTGCCGCCATGTCGGCCCGCGCCTCCGCGCGTAGCCGCTCCGCGTCGGCCCGCCGGACCCGTCCTCGCTGCTGGTACAGCCACGGGGCCGCCACCACCAGCACACCGGCCAGCAGTACCCCCGAGGCGCCCAGCACGCCGGGGAGTTGCGACAGCCCCACCTGCGTGGCCAGGATCCAACTCGTGCCGGCCCCCACCAGGAGGAGACCTCCCACCAACCGGACGATGCTCATCGCCCCGCCTCCGCGTGCCACCCGCGACCACAGCCCCCCGCGCCCAGGCCTGCCCGGGCGGGGCGTGACCCGCTCGTCGACCTGCAGCCAGATCACGATGACACCCACGCCGCCCACGACCATGGGCCAGAACAGCGCGGTGGAGATGATCCCGCCCGAGACGAACAGCCACAGGAGCCCTACCACGAGCATCCCGCCAGCGACGAGGAGGTCTGAGTCCGCCGCCGGCGTCTCCACGCGCTGCGGCCGCATCCCGCTGCGGCTGGCCGCGGCGAGGCCCACGGGCTCGCCCTCGCCCGTCGCACGCGGCATGAGGACCCACAGCGCGCCGTACGCCAGCACCCCCGCACCGGAGAAGAGGGCTAAGACCAGGAACCCGAGCCGCACGTGCGCCACCCGGACACCGAGGTGCGATGCCAGGCCTGTCGCGACGCCCGCGATGACCTTGCCCTCACTCTGGCGGCGCAGCGGAACCCGCGCGGGCGCGATGGGAACCGGCAGCTCAGTCATGGACCCAGCCTGACACGCTGACGACGGCGAGGCCAGCGTCCAGGGTCCTTTCCAGGGTCCCCAGCGCCACAACTCAGGTGCCCCTCAGGGGGTCACCCGATGGCGAGCCCGCGGCCACCGAAGCAGACTGGTGTCCATGTCCACTGAGCTTGATCTGGGGTGGCTCGATCCGAGCCTCGGCGCGTTGCAGCGCCAGGAGTCCGGCATGGGCTCCGGTCTCTGTGCCGCCATCGCCACAAGGATGGGCGTCGACGTGGTCCTGGTGCGGGTCGCCTTCGCGCTGCTGGCGCTCAGCGGGGGCCTGGGCGTGGCCCTGTACGCCTGGGGCACTGCGCTCACCCGCAGCCCAACCGGCGTGCGCCCCATGGACGCGCTCCTCCCCGCCTTCGCCCGCTGGACCCCCACGGCCCAGAAGGTCGTCGTCATCCTCACCACGCTGGCCGCGGTCGGGCTGGTCAGCTCGATCAGCCCACTTCCATGGGGACCCGGGGTGCTCCTCCTGGCGCTGCTGGTGCTGGCCCGCCGGGGCCGGCTCGGCGGCACGTGGTCCCCACCCGCCGCGCCTCAGCCGCAGAACACGAACACAAACACGAGCGCCGGTGCCGTGAGCGACGACGCCCTGGTGGCCCGCTGGCGCTCCCAGATGCAGGCCGCCGCCGGGCGCGCTCCGGACGGCCTGCCCGTCGTGGACCTCTACGCCCCTGAGCCCCCGCGCGCCATCCCGTCGGTGCCCCGCCCGAAGGCCGCCTGGCTGATCGGACTCGGCATCCTCGTGGCGATGCTCGCCACCGGCGCCGGGATGGCCGTGCTCCTCGGCGCCGGCCCGGGGCTGGCCCTCGGAGCCGCGCTCGTGGCAGGCGGTTCGCTTGCGGTGCTCTACGCGGCCATCGCACGATCCAAGCGGGTGCCGCGGCCTCTGCTCGGCGTGCTGGTGATCGCGATGGTGGCGGGCGGCTGGCTCGCTCCGCGGGCCGCCGAACCCGCGAGTCCGCCGCCGGCCGACGCCTCTGTGCTGACCCTCAAGGTCGTCGGGGAGGACCGGGTGGTCGAACTGATCGGTGAGAGCGACCTGGCGGGCATCGAACACATCAGGGTGGAGGCGATCGCCTCGGACCTCACCATCGTTCTTCCTGGCGCCCCGCAGTCGGTGACCACAAACGAGTTCCTCAGCGATGTCACCGACCTGACCGACGACACGGATGCAGCACTGGATCTCACCGTCTCGGTAGATGCGACCCTCTCAGACGTCACACTGGAGACAGCACCATGAACCGCCCACCGCTCGATCTGGCCGCCCTGGCCGTCGGCCTCGCCGCCGTCGGCTTCGGGATCGTGCTGATCGTCTCGCCGAGCCTCTCGGCGCCCTTTGTCCAACCGATCCTCGCCGTCATCCTCGTGGCCGCAGGCACGATCGGTCTCCTCTCCTCCCGCGGCCGCACGAATCCCCGAAAGGAACTTCCATGAAGCTCACCCGTCCCAGCACCGGCGCCATGATCGGCGGCGTCTGCGCAGGCATCGCGCGCTACCTCAACCTCGATGTGACGATCGTCCGGATCGCCTTCGTCCTGATCGCCGTCTTCGGCGGCAGCGGCGTCCTGGCCTACCTCATCCTGTGGGCCGTCATGCCCAAGGACGAGGGCGGCTCGCTCGCCGAGGAGGGGTTCGACAAGGCCCGCCAGTGGTACGACACCCGCAAGACGGACTCCCCCAAGGAGCCCCCGTACGACATCTGAGCCGGGAGGCTACTCCCACTCGATGGTGCCCGGCGGCTTGCTCGTGACGTCGACGACCACCCTGTTGACCTCGTGGCATTCGTTGGTGATCCGGGAGGAGATCTTCTCGATCACCTCGTAGGGCAGCCGGGCCCAGTCCGCGGTCATGGCGTCATCCGACACCACGGGCCGCAGGACGATCGGGTGGCCGTAGGTCCGGCCATCGCCCTGCACCCCGACGGACCTCACATCCGCGAGGAGCACCACGGGGAACTGCCAGATCGCCCGCTCGAGCTTGGCCACGGCCAGCTCGTGGCGGGCGATCGCGTCTGCCTGGCGAAGAATGTTGAGCCGGTCCTCGGTGACCTCACCGATGATCCGGATGGCCAGCCCGGGGCCGGGGAACGGGTGGCGCCACACCATCTCCTCCGGCAGTCCCAGCTGCTCCCCCACGGCTCGCACCTCGTCCTTGAACATCTGGCGCAGCGGCTCGATCAGGGTGAACTCAAGGTCATCGGGCAGTCCGCCCACGTTGTGGTGGCTCTTGATGTTGGCGGTGCCCTCGCCGCCACCGGACTCCACCACGTCCGGGTAGAGCGTGCCCTGGACGAGGAAGTCGATCCCCCGCTCCCCTGCCAGGTCCCGCGCTGTCGCCTCGAACGTGCGGATGAACTCGCGGCCGATGATCTTGCGCTTCTCCTCCGGGTCCGTCACCCCCGACAGGGCGCCGAGGAAGCGAGCGCGCTCGTCTGCCACGACGAGGTCCACGCCCGTGGCGGCCACGAAGTCCTCCTTGACCTGCTCCGCCTCGCCCTCACGCAGCAGCCCGTGGTCTACGAACACGCAGGTCAACTGCTTGCCGATGGCCCGCTGCACCAGCGCGGCCGCGACCGCCGAGTCCACCCCGCCGGACAGCGCGCACAGCACGCGGCTGTCCCCCACCTTGGCGCGCACCGCGTCGATGCTCTCGGTGACCATGTTCTCGGCGGTCCAGTCCGGGGTGAGCCCGGCGATGTTGAACAGGAAGTGCTCCAGCACCTGCTGGCCCCACTGGGAGTGCAGCACCTCGGGGTGCCATTGGACGCCCGCCAGCTTGCGGGCCAGGTCCTCGAACGCCGCCACCGGCGCACCGGCGGTGCGGGCGAGCACGCGGAACCCCTTCGGTGCCCGGCTGACCGAATCCCCGTGGCTCATCCAGACGTTGAGCGTGTTGGGCAGGCTGCCGAGCAGGCACCCACCGTCGTGGATGGACAGCGACGTGCGGCCGTACTCCCGCTGCCCCGTCTTGGTGACGGTGCCGCCCAGCGCCTGTGCCATCACCTGAAAGCCGTAGCAGATGCCCAGCACGGGCACGCCCGCCTCGAGGATCCTGGTGTCCAGCCCAGGCGCACCCTCCTCGTAGACCGACGACGGCCCACCGGAGAGGATGATGGCGGCAGGACGCAACGCGAGGATCGCGTCGGCGTCAAGAGTGGAGCTGACGATCTCGGAGTAGACGTTCGCCTCGCGGACGCGCCGCGCGATGAGTTGCGCGTACTGCGCCCCGAAGTCTACGACGAGGACCTTCTCGTGCTGGGCAGTCATGGGAGGGAGTCTATTGCCTTTCTGCCGGAACAACTTTTCGTCGCCGTCGGCGGGAATATCCGGGCGGTGGCGAAGGTTGGCGACGACATGAACATTTACTCTGACGTGACCGCCCTCATCGGGCGCACGCCCCTGGTCCGGCTCAACCGCATCGCCGGCGACAACGCGACAGTCCTGGCCAAGCTCGAGTTCTACAACCCCGCCAATTCGGTCAAGGACCGCATCGGCGTCTCGATCATCGACGCGGCCGAGGCCTCCGGCCAGCTGCAGCCCGGCGGGACCATCGTCGAGGGCACCTCCGGCAACACCGGCATCGCGCTGGCCATGGTGGGGGCAGCCCGCGGCTACAAGGTGGTGCTGACCATGCCGGAGACGATGTCGCTGGAGCGTCGCGCACTGCTGCGCGCCTACGGCGCCGAACTGGTACTCACGCCTGGCCCGCAGGGCATGCGGGGCGCCGTCGAGAAGGCCGAGGAGATCGCGGCTGAGCGCGGCGGAGTCCTGGCCCGCCAGTTCGCGAACCCGGCCAACGTGGAGATCCACCGCACCACCACCGCAGTGGAGATCTGGGACGACACCGACGGCACCGTCGACATCGTGGTGGCGGGCGTCGGCACCGGCGGCACCATCACCGGCGTGGGCCAGGTGCTGAAGGAGCGCAAGCCCGAGGTGAAGATCGTCGCCGTGGAGCCGCAGGAGTCCCCCATCCTCTCCGGCGGCCAGCCCGGCCCCCACAAGATCCAGGGCATCGGCGCCAACTTCGTGCCGGAGATCCTGGACCGCTCCGTCATCGACGAGGTGCTCCCCCGCAACATCGACCAGTCCGTCGAGTTCGCGCGCCGCGCCGCCCAGGAGGAGGGCCTCCTCGTGGGCCTGTCCTCCGGCGCCGCGCTGTCCGCTGCGATCGAGGTCGCGGCCCGCCCCGAGAACGCCGGCAAGACCATCGTGGTGATCATCCCGTCGTTCGGCGAGCGCTACCTCTCCACCGTCCTGTTCGAGGGCCTGCTCGAGAAGTGACCGGCCGGAAAGGGGCGTCCTGCGGTCGGGGCGCCCCCTTTCCGTGTCCCCGCGACCCTAGACTGGGGCCATGCGTATCGTTATCACCGGGGCCTCGGGCAAAGCCGGCCAGGCCACCCTCCGCCACTTCGTCGACTCCGCCCACGAGATCGTCGGCACTGATGTCGCCGGCCGCCCGGCCTGGTACAGCGGCAAGTTCTACCGCGCGGACCTGACCCAGTTCGGCGAGGCCATGGACGTGCTCGCCGGGGCGGACGCCGTCATCCACCTGGCCAACATCCCGGCCGACTGGATCCACACCGATTCGCACACTCTCAACGCCAACATGGCCATGAACAACAACGTGTTCATCGCAGCGTGGAAGCTGGGGCTGAAGCGTGTGGTCTACGCCTCGAGCGAGACCACGCTGGGGCGTCCGTTCGACGAGGTGCGCTACGTCCCCGTCGACGAGGACCACTACCCGCTGCCCAACTCCACCTACTCGCTGTCGAAGGTGATGACCGAGACCATGGCGGAGCAGGTGTCGCGGTGGGCGGGGATTCCCTTCATCGGGCTGCGGCTGTCCAACATCTTCACGGTCGAGGACTACGCGCAACAGCCGGCCTTCGCCAGGGATCCCGAGGCGCGGCGCTGGAACCTCTTCGGCTACATCGACGCCCGCGATGTGGCCCAGTCCTGCGAGGACGCCCTGACGGCCAGCCTGTCCGGCTCGCACGCCTTCGTCATCGCGGCCGACGACATCATCCTGGACATGCCGACGCGGGATGCGCTGGCCGCGATCCACCCCGGCCTCGAGGTGCCAGACAGCGTCGGGGAGTTCGGCACGCTGCTCAGCAACCGGGCCGCGAAGGAGCAGATGGGCTTCGCGCCTCAGCACTCCTGGCGCGACGAGGTGCCCGCCTGAGGCTCAGCCGCTGACCGCCCGGGCGGCCCGCTCCCCCGACGCGAGGGCGTCCTGGATGGACGCGCCGGGCAGGTCGTCGGCCACCAGCACCCTGGCGGGCACCGGCATCAGGGCGCGGGCCCCGGGCGGCAGCGCGGGGAGGGCGTGCGCGATGTCATGACGCACGAGCAGGCGCCAGCGTGAGGTGTCTGTGCCCAGCACGATGCCCGCCTCCCTGGCCGCGTCGGCGTCGGTCAGAGCGTGGGCGCCCACCGCGCTGACCTGGATGAGGTGCTTCCCGGCCGGGGCGTAGGACGGCGCGACGTTGGATTGAACGCAGGCGTTCGCCAGGCGGGCGCCGTCACGGAGATCGAGGTGCAGGAAGGGTGATCTGGTGGGTGCCTCGTCGGCGGCGAACCACCACGTGGTCACGCCGAGCATCGCGGGCGCCGGGAGCCCGAGCAGCGCCGCGTTGCCGAGCGGCCCGGCCGCCAGCACCACGGTCTCTGCCCGCTCCACGGGGCCATCGGCCAGCTGCACCTCGACCCCGCCCACTCCGGGCAGTACCGCGGACACCCGGGCGCCGAGCCGGATCCGGTCCCTGATCGACTCGGCGAGCTGCTGGGGCACGGCGGCCATGCCCTGGGCGGGGATCCCGGGGGTGGCGAGGGCGAAGAACCCGGCCAGGCGACGCACCTGGGACGCCGACGTGGCCCCGTGGGCGTCCAGCGTCACCCCGGAAAAGAACCGCTCGATGGCACGGCGCACAACCGGCGAGAAGCCCGCAGCGTCCAGGGCACCACTGAGGGTGAGGTTCTCCTGCCCGGACGCCTTCACCCAGCGCGCCACGGCGGCCAGGTCTCCCGGGGTAAGGGGCCCGCGCACCAGCCCCGGGGCGTGCTGCGGGTGCCGGGTGGGGTCCGCCAGCACCTGGAGTCCATCGTCGGTGCGCAGCGCAGCTCCGCGACCGAAACGGTGCAGGTCCAACCTGCCCATGTCCAGGGCGCGGCGGGCCGCTGGGTAGAGCGGGTTGAGCAGCTGGAAGCCGCGATCGCAGCGGAAGCCGTCCACCACGTCCGTGGCCACGCGCCCCCCGACTGCGCCGGACGCCTCGAGCACCAGGACGTCCCGGCCGGAGGCCGCCAACAGCCCCGCGGCCCGAAGGCCAGCCAAACCCGCCCCGACGACGACGATCCGTGCCATGTCAGCCCTCCCCGCGTGCGATCTTCTCGTGGTGGCGAACCACCTCGGCGACGATGAAGGTCAGGAACTTCTCCGCCAGCTCAGGGTCCAGATCCGCATCCGCAGCCAGCGCCCGCAACCGCGCGATCTGCTGCGCCTCCCGGGCCGTGTCCGCGGCCGGCAGGCCCGCCTTGGCCTTGAGTTCGCCCACACGCTGGGTCACCTTGAAGCGCTCGGCCAGCAGGTGGATGAGGGCCGAATCCATGTTGTCGATGCTTCCGCGCAGGCGCTTCAGCTCGGTCAGTGCGTCGTCCATCGGCGCTCCTCGGGGTCAGTGGAGGATCAGGTCGATCCTCTGGAAGGACTTGAGGTCTGTGTATCCGGTCAGCGCCATCGCCTTGCGCAGGCCGCCGGCCAGGTTCATCGTGCCGTCCGGGACCCGCGACGGGCCCAGCACGACCTCCTCCAGCGTGCCGACCTGCTCGAAGAACGAGCGCTCGCCGCGCGGGAGCCGCGCGTGCCACGCCTCGCTGCCCCAGTGCCAGCCGCGGCCCGGCGCCTCCGTGGCGCGCGCCAGCGGGGAGCCGACCATGACTGCGTCCGCGCCGCAGGCGATCGCCTTGGCGATGTCCCCGGAGCGGCCCACGGCCCCGTCGGCCAGGATGTGCACGTAGCGGCCCCCGGACTCCTCCAGGTAGTCGCGGCGGGCCTCCGCCACGTCCGCCACCGCCGAAGCCATCGGCACCTCGATGCCGAGCACCGACGCGGTGGTGTGCGTCGCGCCGCCGCCGAAGCCCACGAGAACGCCGGCCGCGCCGGAGCGCATGAGGTGCAGCGCCGCGCGGTAGGTGGCCAC
>DATITN010000004.1:0-21115 GCA_035467795.1 Arachnia sp.
GACGCCGGCGCCCCCGGGCTGCAGTTCTTCACCCAGAACCGCTCGAAGGCAACGCGTGAGGTGCTCGCCGAGCTGAAGCGGCCCACCGCTGGCTGAGGTGCCGCGTAGCGGCCTCGAAGCCTAAGAAACCCTCGCTGACAAGCTCACGTTCTCCAGGCTTCGAGGTTCGTCGCTGCGCTCCTCACGCCTCTCCCACGGAGGCTAGCTGAGGAGGGAGCGCCAAGCGGAGGTGTCGACGTCGACCGTCACCATCCGCTGCGTCGCCCTCGTCAACGCCACGTAGAGCACCCGCGCCCCTCCCGGAGCCTCCGCGACAATCCCGTCCGGCGACACCACCACCACGCCGTCGTACTCCAACCCCTTCGCCTGCAGCGCCGTCACCACGATGAGCCGGTTCTCGAACTCGCGCAGCCGCACGTCCTGCATCACGAACCGCTGCACGTCCTGGATCAGCGACGGCGGGCAGATCACGCCGATGGTGCCGTTCACCTGCCCGGCCAACTCGATGAGCTCGTCGCGCAGCACGCCGTGCAGCGCGTCGGAGGTGGCGTGGACCAGCCTGGGCTCGACGCCCGTGGAGCGCACCGCCTTCGGCAGCTCCGCGTCCGGGAACACCTTGGTGATCACCTTCGCCGCCAGCGCGTACACCTCGCTGGGGGAGCGGTAGTTGGTGCTCAGCGTGAACGTGCGGCTGGGCCCGCGACCCACGAGGTCCGCCAACGCCCGCGACGTCTCCTCCTGATCCGGGTAGGAGCTCTGCGCAGGGTCCCCGACGATGGTCCACGACGACTGGGGTCCCCGTCGGCGAAGCATCCGCCACTGCATGGGCGTCACGTCCTGGCCCTCGTCGACCAGGATGTGCGCGTAGGTGGTCTGCGGATCCTCGTCCGGGTCCACCACCCGCTCGAAGCGCAGCACATCTGTGGTGCTGAGCACCTCGGGCACGTCCCCGCCCTCGATGAACACGTCCATCTCGGGCTCCGGATCCTCCGGGGCGGCGCCCAGCACGTCGATCAGCTCGTCCAGCAGCGCGATATCCGCCACGGACCAGCCGCGCACGATCTCCGGTCCCTCGTCCCCGCCCGCGACCCACGCGTACGAGCGCACCAGGGCCGACTGCTCCTCCGCCGACAGCTCCGGGGCCACCTCGGCCACGACGGCGGGGTCCGCCAACCTGGCGAGCACCCGGGTGGCGGTGAGTGCGGGCCACCAGGCGTGCATGAACATCGCCAGGCTGGGATGCTCGCGGACCCGGTCCTCCAGCTCGGCGGGCTCGATGGGCACGTCGTCGGGGAACTTCCGGATGAGGGCGTTCACCACCAGATCCGTGGCCTGCTTGCGGCCGCGGTTGAGCTTGGTGTTGTGCAGCACCTGGTCCCGGATGCGGCTCAGCTCGGACTCGCCGAGCCCGAGCACCTCACCCTTGACGGTCACCCGCACCCGCAGCGCCTCCGGGTGGGCGATCATCGGGCTGCGGACCAGGCGCCGCAGTACCGTCAGCATGCCGAGGCTGCCCTTGAGGGTGGCCGCGGCCGACTCGTCGACCCGCTCGCTGGTCAGGCCCAGCACGTCGCCCGCGATCCCGCCGATGGCCTTCAGCGTCACGGTGTCCTCGCCGAGGCTGGGCAGGACCCGCTCGATGTAGTTCATGAACACGTTCGACGGGCCCACCACCAGCACGCCGCCCTTCTCCAGGCGGGCACGGTTGGTGTAGAGCAGATAGGCGGCGCGGTGCAACGCCACCACCGTCTTGCCGGTGCCGGGGCCGCCCGCGATCACGGTGACGCCCTGGTAGGGGGCGCGGATGGCCTCGTCCTGCTCGGCCTGAATGGTGGCGACGATGTCTCGCATGGTGCGCCCGCGGGCGCGGCTGAGCGCGGCCATGAGGGCGCCCTCGCCGAAGATGGGGAGCTCGGACTCGGCGGAGCCGTCGAGGAGGTCGTCCTCGAGCCCGATCACCCGGTCGTCGCGGCAGCGGAGGACGCGACGGCGGATCACGTCCATCGGCTCGGTCTGCGTGGCGCGGTAGAACGGTTCGGCGGCGGGGGCACGCCAGTCGATCACCAGCGGCTCGTACTCCTCGTCGCGGACCCCGATGCGGCCGATGTAGCGGGTCTCCTCCGTGGTGAGGTCGATGCGGCCGAAGACCAGGCCGTCGTGCTCGGCGTCAAGGATCGCGAGCCGGCGGGCGGCCTGGTAGGCGAACGCGTCGCGCTCGAACAGCGCGGTGCCGTCCTCTTCGCGGACGAAGTTGGTGCGATCGGTGAGGAAGATCTCTCTTCCCTGCTGGGCCATGTTCTTGGCGGTCGCTGTGGCGGTGGACAGGTTGGCGTAGACCTTGTCGACGTGGCCCTGTTCCAGGGCGATCTCTTGTTCGAGTCCCGCGCGCGATGTAGTCAACTTCTTTGCATCCTCCGGTTGAGACAGACAGTCAAGCCTACTCGGTTCATGGGCACGGAGTTCACCGGCGTTCGTGGTGTGGGTCGCGAGTGGGTGGAGCCCAGCCGAATCCGAGGGTGACCGCGGCAGCGGGACCCCAGTGATGGCCTCCACGCTCAGCCCTGGGTGGGGTGGGTGCCACTGGGGGCGAGTTACCGCGCAAGGACCTCCGAGAGCCCCGGAATTGTGCGCGCGAATGCGCCCAAAACGAAAGTGAGGGCCCCTCTATTCTCGAGAAGTTAGTCATGTCAAACTTGTCGCGTGGACACTTCTCACCAGCGCCTGTTCCCCGGCCTCTTCTTCATCGACGCCGTGTTGGAGGCCGCCGACACCAAGGCGGAAATGTCCAGCCGGATCACGCTGCAGTACCTCCAGCGGGCCGCCATGGCGGGCATCCTCATCGGCCTGTTCTACATGGCCTATTTCACGGTGCTGTCCGTCTTCGACTCCATCGAGTCCCTCGGCGAGGGCGGCTACGGGCTCGGCAAGGCCGTCGGCGCCTTCGTGTTCGGCTGGGCGCTGGTGTTCATCTACTACACCAAGTCCGAACTCCTCACCTCCAACATGATGGTCACCTCCATCGCGGTCTACCACCGACGCCTGGGGCAGGTGCGCGGGCTCATGCTGCTGGGGCTGTGCTTCCTGGGCAACGCGATCGGCGGGCTGCTGCTGGCCACCATGGCGCGGTTCTCCACGCTGACCTCCGGGCACGTCGGGGAGAAGATGCTGGGAGCGGTGGAGATCAAGCTGGGCTACATGACCACCGCGTCGGGGATGGGCGACCTGTTCGTCCGCGCCATCCTCTGCAACCTCATGATCAACGTGGCGATGCTGCTGGTCTACAACGGCTTCCTCAAGGACTCCATCACCATGGCGCTGACCATGGTGATGTCGGTGTTCATCTTCGCGTTCCTGGGGCTCGAGCACTCGGTGGCCAACACCATCCTGTTCACCATCGTGGGCTTCACCCAGGGGATCGACGTGTTGCCCGCCATGGGCAACGTGGCGATAGCGCTGGTGGGCAACTTCATCGGCGGCGGCGTGCTGATCGGCATCTACTACGCCCATGTCAACGACGACCGCCGGATCAGCCGCCGCGCGGAGTGAGGCTACCGCCGCGCCCGATTCGTCGGGCGCGCGTCCTCGCCGGTGAGGCGCTCGTGCACCTCGTAGACGGCCAACGCGGCGCTGGCCAGCTCCGCCCAGGGCTCCGGACCGGCGGGTGAGCACGACGACGCGGCCGGCCTCCCCGAAGCCACCGGCGCCCGCCGCAGCACGGCCCGCGCGGACCGCGGCTCCACCCCCCATTCGACATCAGGCAGTGCCCGGCTGAAGTCCCACGTCAGCTCGCGCCCGGGAATCCGCCAGCCCGGCACCGGCGCCGGCCCGGTGTGGTCCACCGTTTCGGCCGCCCCCTCGCCCGCGACATCCACCTCCGCCTGCCCGACGGCGGGGGCCAGCGCGGCCCGCCCCCACCGGGGCCGACGGGGGAGGCAGTCGACGGCGGGCTCACCGGCCACCCCGTCGACGATCTCCACCCGGCGCGTGGCCAGGCGCCCCTCGAGCAGTTCGATCAGGCGCCCGCCCGGCTGCGCGCGGCCGGCGTCGTCGATCACCTGCCACCGCCCGAACGTGCGCTCCACCACCAGCCGGGTGGCCAGCAGCCCGGGCGCCCGCCGCGACCGCGTGCCGGCCACCGGCGCCAGGTCCAGCACGATCCGCGCCAGGTGCGGATGCCCCGCCCGGTCCGCGACATCGGCGAGCGGGCGGTCCAGCAGCAGCGCCCGCCGGTCCTCCGCGGTCCGGGGCGCGTCCGGCCGCTCCACGCCGAACCGCCGCGCGGCCAGCCAGGCCCCGTCGAGGGAGTCGAGGAGGTCGCGCCACCGCTCCGCGACACCCTCTCCGTACCGCCCGCTCAGCACCGCGAACTGCCGCCCGCGCTCGGTGGGCAGCGCCAGCTCGGCGCCGTCGTCGAAGCGGTGCACGGCGGGCGGCGCCTCCACCATCGCCAGGCCGGCCCGTGCCAGCTCGGCCTCCAGCGGGCGGCCGGATTTCTTGAACAGGTCGCGCCAGGTGGCGGGCAGGGTGACGACGGGGGGCAGCACCCCGCGCTCCGCCGCCCAGCGCCCACCGAGCGGTCCGCCGGCCAGGTCCAGGCGCACCGGGTGGCCCAGTTTTGCCAGCCGCGCGGCGCAGGCCATGCCGGCCAGCGTGCCGCCTCGGATCGTGAGCATGCGGCCCAGGATAGGGCTTGACGTTCTGTCGGAGGGGGGGCATATAGTAGGAACTACCGCACGCCTGTTCGATTAGTTCGGGGAAGCTCTGGTTGAGCACGGCGCCGCGGTATGGGCCGCTCCGGCCCGGCGCAGCCTCGACCCCTGCGTCGGGCCGGGGCTCCCGGGTCGAATCGCACAGTCCATCAGACGATCCCCGGGAGGCACCCATGCGTACGTATCAGGAACCCATCCACGTGCTGTTCCGCGACGAGCCGCGGCAGTTCATCTGGCGTGACCGGCTGCTCCTGGTCAAGGAGGTCCAGGGCCGCTGGAGCCAGGCCACCCCGTGGTGGTCGGGCCGGCAGGTGCGCGCCGCCCGCGGGGAGGAGGTCACCCCCGCCCCCACCCGGGACGGGGAGGAGCCCCCCAGAGCCGAAGTCCCGCCAGCCCGCGGCGACCTGCTCAGCGAGCGGGAGGTGTGGCGGGTGGAGGCCGGAAACGGGAGCCATCGCGGCGTCTACGAGCTGGCGCGCACCGTCGATGCCGACAACTGGGTGCTGCAGGCGGTGCTTGACTGATGATCGACTTCAGCCAAGCCCGGCGCCTTGCCGCCGAGGCCGAGCACGCGGACCTGCCGACGGAGCGCTACCTGGCCGCCTACCGTTCGGCGGAGCAGGTGGCCATCGCCGCCATCTCGGCAGCCCCCGTGGGCACGCGGCCCCGCCAGGACGTGTGGTCGCTGCTCTACCGGGTTGCGCCGGAGTTCGGGGAGTGGGCCGGGTTCTTCGCCGCGGTCGCGCCCAAGGCGCGTGCCGTGCAGGCCGGCGCCAAGGCGCTGGTCACCGAGCGCGACGCCGCGGACCTGGTCCGGGACTCGCAGCAGTACCTCGCCGAGACGGCGCGCTGGCTGCGCCGCCGGGAGCAGGCGGGGCGGCAGCAGGGAGGACGGCAGCAGGCGGGACGGCAGCAGGCGGGACGACAGCGGGCGGCCGCGGCGGCGTCGTGATGGACAGCTTCGTGCACCTGCGCGTGGCGTCGGGCTACTCCTTCCAGTACGGCGCCTCCCACCCCGGCGAGCTGGTGGCCGAGGCGGTGCGCCACGGCATGGACGCGCTCGCCCTCACGGACCGCGGCGGCCTCTACGGCGCCGTGCGGTTCGCGAAGGCCTGCCTCAAGGCGGGGATCGCGCCCATCGTCGGGGTGGACCTGGCGGTTCGGCCGGACGGCTGGCGCCCCAACAGGCGCCCCACCGCGGCCCGCGGCGGGCAATTGCGCGACGAGCGGCTCCCGCGGCTCGTGGTGCTGGCCACCTCCCGGGCCGGGTGGGGCACGCTGTGCGAGCTCATCACCGCCGCCCAGCTCACCGGCGAGCGGGGGGACCCGGCGGTCACCCTGGAGATGATCGCGCGGCACTGCGCGGGGCGCGACGCGGTGGTGCTGCTCGGCGCGGACTCGGAGGTGGGCGAGGCGCTGGCCGCCGGCCGCCCGGACCTCGCGGAGGACGCCGCCACGCGGTGGCGGGCGGAGCTGGGGCACGGGCTGGTCCTGGCCGCCACCAACCATCAGACGGGCGGGCGCGGGGCCGGGTCGGCGCACCAGGCGGCCGGCATGATCCGGCTGGCGCGCCGGCTCGCGGTCCCCGTCGTCCTCACCAACGCGGCGCGGATGGCGCGGCGGGAGCAGGCCGCCACCGCGGACGTGCTGGACGCCGCCCGCCGGCTGGCCCCGCTGGACGTGCGCAACATCGACAGGCGCAACGCGGAGGGCTACCTGAAGCCTGGGGAGGCGATGGCGGTCGCGGCGGAGGAGGCTGCCCGCCTGGCGGGGGAGCCGGACGGGACGGCGCTGCTGCGCGCCACCCGGCACCTGGCCGAGCGCTGCCGGCTGGACCCCGTCGGCGACGTCGGGCTGGGGGAGATCCGGCTGCCCGAGTTCGAGACCCTCGGCACCACCCTCGACGAGGCGCCCGGGGTGCTGCGCGCGCGCTGCGAGGCGGGCCTGGCGCAGCGCTACGCCACCCTCACCCCCGAGGTGACCGGCCGGCTGGACGACGAGCTGTCCGTGATCGGCAGGCTCGGGTTCGAGTCCTACTTCCTCACGGTGGCAGACGTGGTGGGCCTCATCCGGGAGCTCGGCATCCGCTGCGCGGCCCGCGGCTCGGGCGCCGGCAGCCTGGTCAACTACGCGCTCGGGATCTCCGGGGTGGACCCCATCCGGCACGGCCTGATCATGGAGCGGTTCCTCTCCCCGCTGCGGGTGGCGCTGCCGGATATCGATCTCGACGTGGAATCGGCCCGCCGCACCGAGGTCTACGACAAGATCCTGGCCACGTTCGGCGGGCAGCGGGTGGCGTGCGTGGCCATGATCGAGACCTACCGGGTGCGCCACGCCGTCCGGGACGTGGGCGCCGCGCTCAGCCTGCCGCCGGTGGAGGTGGACGCCATGGCCAAGGCGTTCCCGCACATCCGCGCCCGGGACGCCCGCGCCGCCCTGCGCGACCTGCCCGAGCTGCGCGCCGCAGGCCTGGGGGAGGAGCGCCTCGATGTGCTGTTCTCGCTGGTCGAATCGCTCGACGGGCTTCCCCGGCACATCGCCCTGCACCCCTGCGGCGTGATCCTCAGCGACTCGTCGCTCGGGCAGCGCACCCCCCTGGAGGCCAGCTTCGGCGGCTACCCGATGAGCCAGTTCGACAAGGACGACGTGGAGGATCTGGGCCTGCTCAAGCTGGACGTCCTCGGCATCCGGATGCAGTCGGCCATGTCGCACGCGCTGACGGAGATCGCGCGCACCTCGCCGGCCGGGCCCCCGCCGCTCATCGACGACCTGGACCCCTTCGACGACCCGGCCGTCTACGACATGATCGCCCACCGCGCCACGCTCGGCTGCTTCCAGATCGAGTCGCCCGGCCAACGGGAGCTGGTGGGCAAGTTCGGCCCGGAGACCTTCCACGACCTCATCGTCGACATCTCCCTCTTCCGTCCCGGCCCGGTGAAATCGGACATGGTCACCCCGTTCCTGGAGGCGCGGCAGGGCTGGGCGCAGCCCGAATACCTGCACCCCAGCCTCATCCCGGCGCTGGAGCAGACCCAGGGCGTGGTCGTGTTCCACGAGCAGATCATCCAGATCATCTCGGTGGCCACCGGCTGCACCCTGGCGCAGGGCGACGAGGTGCGCCGGGCGCTCGGAGACAAGGAGGGCCAGGCGCAGGTCAAGGAGTGGTTCTGGCCCAAGGCCCGCGCCCGCGGCTACGACGAGCAGATCGTCGAACAGATCTGGAACATCCTCGTCTCCTTCGCCTCCTTCGGGTTCTGCAAGGCGCACGCCGCCGCGTTCGCGCTGCCCACCTACCAGTCGGCGTGGCTGAAGCGCTACTACCCGGCGCACTTCCTCGCCGGCATCCTCACCCACGATCCGGGCATGTACCCCAAGCGGCTGCTGCTGGAGGAGGCCCGCCGCATGAACATCGCCGTGCTGGGCCTGGACGTCAACCGCAGCACCGCCCAGTACCGCGCCGAGGCGCTGGCCGACGGCGAGGCCGCGGAGGAGCCGATGGCGCTGCCGGAGCACCTCGCCATCGGCGCCCCGCCCACCACGGACGGGCTGCCGCAGGTCGACGGCTGGGGCATCCGGCTCTCGCTGGCAGACGTCAAGGGCATCGCCGAGGCGGAGATGGAGCGCATCGTCGCCGGGCAGCCCTACGCCTCGCTCACGGACTTCTGGGGGCGGGCCCGGGTGGCCGAGCCCGTCGTCGAACGGCTCATCCTGGCCGGCGCCTTCGATGCTCTCTACCGCATCGGCCGCCACGCCCCGGTGCAGCGCCGCGGCCAGATCACCCGCCGGGACCTGCTGCTGGCGCTGGCGGACCTGCACCGCCAGCGGCGGGCAGACGAGCGGATGGTGTCGCGGGCGAAGGGGCGGCGCAGGAGTGTCGCGGGGACGGACCCCGGGGAGCTCGCCTGGGCGCAGCGGCAGCGGGCGGGCCACTCGCCGCAGGCGGTGCAGGGCGCGCTGGACTTCGGCGTCGGCGAGACGGAGCCGACGGCCGACGTGCCCGTCACAGGCCTGCCGGAGATGGACGACGAGCAGCGGCTGAAGGCGGAGCTGGAGATCCTCGGCCTGGACGTCAGCCACCACATCATGGAGCGCTACCTGCCACTGCTGCGGGCGCTCGGCGCCACCAGTTCGCGCACCCTGCTGCAGCAGCGCAACCAGGCCGAGATCCTCGTCGCGGGCGTGAAGGTGGCCACCCAGACGCCCCCGGTGCGCTCCGGGCGGCGCGTGATCTTCCTCACCCTCGACGACTCCACCGGCCCGGTGGACACCACCTTCTTCGAGGACGCGCAGGGCCCGTACGCGGCCACGGTCTTCGCCTCCTGGATGGTGCTGGTGCGCGGCAAGGTCCGCCGCACCGGCCCGCGGGGGGTGTCCATCCGTGCCACCGGCTGCTGGGACCTGGGCCGGCTGGACGAGGCGTGGCGGGCGGCCCTGGCCGAGGGGGCCACGGAGGCTGAGGCTGTCGCGGCGGTGGTGGCCATCATCGACGAGGTGCCTGCGGGCTACTCCCTGGTGGGCCAGTGGCACCCCGCGCCGGCCGAGAGGCACGCCCCGGCCGCGCAGCCCGACCCGGGCGTCGACGACGAGCCGCCTCCGGACCCGCAGGAGCACACCCGCGCGGGCGGCATGGGTCGCCGCCGGGTGCTGGTGCACGCCAGCGGGTTCACGCAGTCGCCCTACGCGGACATCAAGCCGGCGGGCACCGGCGCGGCCGAGGCGCCACGCAAGCTGTGGCACTCCAGCCCGGGAAGCTCAGGGAGATGAGATGCCAGTCATCGCGCATGTGGACATGGACGCGTTCTACGCATCGGTGGAGATGGCCCGGCACCCGGAGCTGAGGGAGGTGCCGATGTTCGTCGGCGGCTCCACCCGCGGGGTGGTGCTCTCGGCCAACTACCCGGCGCGCCGGTTCGGGATCGGCGCGGGCATGCCGTCGAGCAGGGCCAGGCGCCTGTGCCCGCAGGTGGCCGTGATCCACCCGGACTTCGACCACTACACGGCGGTCTCCGACGGCATCCGCGAGATCTTCGACACGGTGACAGACCGGGTGGAGATGGCCTCAATCGACGAGGCCTTCATCGACCTCACCACGGCGCTGCGCCGCCTCGGCGGAGACCCGGTTGCCATCGGGGAGACGCTCCGCGCCCAGGTGATGGACGAACAGGGGGTGCCGTGCTCCATGGGCATCGGCCCCAGCAAGTTCATCGCCAAGCTGGCGTCGAAGGCCGCCAAGCCGGACGGCCTGGTGCGGGTCCGCGCGGAGGAGGTGATCGCGTTCCTGCACCCGCTGCCGGTGGAGGCCATCTGGGGAGTGGGGGAGGCGACGGCGGCGCGGCTGCACCGGCTGGGCCTCAGCACCGTGCGCGACATCGCCAACACCCCTCGCTCCACCCTTCAGCGCGCGCTCGGCGACGGGCAGGGCGCCCTCCTGCTGGACCTTGCCTGGGGCCGCGACGACCGCTCCGTCCTGGCCCGCGAGCCCGCCGAGCACAGCGTCGGGTCGCAGGAGACGTTCCCCCAGGACACCGACGACACGGGCGTGGTGGCCACGGAGATCCTGCGGATGGCGGACCGCACCGCCTCGCGGATGCGGGCGCAGTCCATGGTGGGGCGCACCGTGACGCTGTCGGTGCGGTTCGCGGACTTCACCACCATCACCCGCACCGGCACGGTCTCCGCCCCCACGGACCGCACCAACGACATCTACGCCGAGGCGATGCGGCTGTTCACCAAGCTCAACCTGCAGCGCGCCCGGATCCGCAGGGTGGGGGTGCGGATGGAGAAGCTGGTGCCGAAGGCCGGCACCTATGAGCAGCCCGCGCTGGACGAGCCGGCCCGCGGATGGACGGACGCGGAGCAGGCCATCGACAAGGCGGTGCTGCGGTTCGGCCCGCACGCCGTGCGGCGGGCCACCCTCACCCGCCGAAAGGATGAGCGAACTGATCCACACCTGATCCATGCCTGATACACATTCGCAACGGTCCCCCAGCAGCATGGGGGAGATGAAGCTCCTGGTCATCGCGCCCGCCTCCCGCTATCAGCCCGGCCACTTCGGTGAGCTCCTGGTGGCGCTGGCGGACCGGACTGTCGCCCTCGCCCGCGAGGAGGGGTGGCAGACCACCCTCATCGGCATGCAGGACTGCGGGGATCACGTGTGGCACGCGGCGCTCGCCGCCGCGGACGCGGTGGTGCTGCTCGGCGGGCACGACGTGGACCCGCGCGTCTACAAGGGCAGGAACGAATACCCAGGGTCCGGGGACCACCTGGGCACCGCGGACCGCCGCTCGATCGCAGTGGTGCAGGCCTGCCGCGCGGACCGCCGCCCGCTGCTGGGAATCTGCCGCGGCATGCAGCTCATCAACGTGGCCTACGGGGGAAACCTGTCACCGGACCTGTTCACCGCCCACACCCACCGGCTCCCCGACGGTCAGCGCGGCATGCTGGACCACCTCGTCGACGTGGAGGCCGGGTCGCAGCTGGCGGCCGCGCTCCCCGCGGAGCGGCTGACGGTGCGCAGCTCGCACCATCAGGGCGTCGAACGCCTGGGCGAGGGGCTGCGGCCCACGGCGTGGGCCACGCACGACGGCGTGATCGAGGGGATCGAGGACCCGGACCGCCCCGTCCTGGCGGTGCAATGGCACCCGGAGGACGAGGGGGCGGAGCCGGATCAGCTCACCGGTCTGCTGGGGTGGCTGGCTGGGCACATCCGCAGCTCCGAGGCGCCCCGCGCCAGCGCCTGAGGAGGATCAGAGATCGCCCTGTTGGCGACGGCGCCACCGCTCCTCAAGCTTGTCCATGAAGTCCTGCGAAGGGTTGGTCGACGGCGAGGGCCGCGGCGCGCTGGGCCCACGCTTGCTGGGCTGGGCGCCCTCGTCGCCCACCCTGCGCCACGAGTTGATGCCGATCAGCGCCGCGCCGAGCATGAGCAGGAAGCCGAGCACGCTCACCGCGGGGTGCACCTGGACCCCCACCAACAGCACCACGACGCCGACGATGAACCCCACGCCGGCGATGGCCGCCCTGCGGCGGTGAATGCGGATGGTCGACGACCCGCTCAGCGTGTCAGCGAGCTTGGGGTCCTCGGCCATGAGTGAGGCTTCAAGCTGCTCCAGCAGCTTGCGTTCCTGCTCAGAAAGCGCCATTGGTTCTCCCTCGTCGACCTTTCGTTCCAGTCTATGCGCCGGGTCAACCGGCGGGAAGCCGCCGCCACAGAGAGGCAGGCAGGAGGATCGCCCTGGCCCGCACCATGGCCGAGGAGTCCGCCCAGAGCGAGGCCCGCACGGCGCGCACCTGGGCGGGCAGCCGCCCGGGATCCGCCGCGTCACGCGAGAACCTGCTCACCTCGACGGTGTGCGCGAGCTCCCGCAGCGCCGCCGCGCCATTGGGCGGAAGATCCGCGGCCTCCGACACCGGCCCGGGGGAGCCGTTGGGCCATGGCCGGCGGAAGTCGCGGAACAGGGCCTCCACCTCCGCCCACGCCGACGCGGCCGCGACCCTCGCCTCCTGGCCGCCGCGCAGCCTCCACCACCGCTGCCCCAGCCGGACCGCGGCGGGCACGCTCAGCGCGGCCAGAGCGATCCCGGCGAGCAGCCACCCCACCCATCCCACGGCGCTGTTGCCGCCCGGGGTGCTGGGCTGGAACGTGGGCATCGGCTCCTCGGACGGGAGCGCCGACGGCAGGGTCGAGGGCGTCGACGGGCTGGGTGAGGGCGAATCCGACGGTGCGCCTGAGGGCTGCGTGGCCGGATCGGTGTACTCGGAAGGGCCGTCGAACGCGGGGGTGGGCTCGAACGGCACCCAGCCGAGTCCGTCGAGGAAGAGCTCCGGCCAGGCGTGCGCGTCGTGCGCGGTGACCTCGAACGTGCCGTCCTCGAGGCGCTCGCCGGGGGCGAACCCGACGGCCATCCGGGCCGGGATCCCCTCGAGGCGGGCCATGGTGATCATGCCTGCGGCGAAGTGGATGCAGTAGCCGGCCCGCTCCTCGAGGAGGAAGGTGGTGATGGCGTCGGAGCCGGTGGAGGGCGGGGCCTCGAGCGAGTAGGTGAAGGCGTCCGAGCGGAGGAACTCCTGGATGGCCAGCGCCTTCTGGCCGGCGGTGGCGGCCTCGGACACCACGTCGGCGGTAAGGTCCGTGACCACGGGGGCGAGACCCTCGGGCACCGCGACAGTGGCGGCGTTGACGCCGTCGCCTGCCTCGGCCGCCTCGATGTCCTCCCGCGACGGGGACGGCAGGGTGGAGACCACGCTGTAGTTGAGGTCGATCGTCTGCTCCAGGCGGTCCGGGCCGGAGGCCACGATGCTCATCGTGTCCGGGTCGAAGCTCCAGCTGCCGTCGGCGTCGATGGACTCCGGCGCGAACGGGGCGGGCAGGTACTCAGACGGCACCCCGGCCATCGCCACGTCCACCTCGACGCGCTCGCCGGGGAACGTGTGGGCGCCCGCCAGCCCGATCCGAGACAGGCGCATGGGGAGCAGGCGCGCGCCGGTGGTGGTGAGCTCCGGCAGCGCGACGGTGCGCAGGTAGGCGCTCTCGTCGTTGGAGGTGCGATAGGTGAGGATGCGGGTGTCCTCGGGCCGCTTGAGGTCCTGCTCCAGGCGGACGGTGGGGTCGCTGAGCTGGATGGGACCGTCCGGGCCGCCGCTGTTCCAGGGCTGCTTCTGCCCGAGCGGCACCAGCGGGGCCAGCACGAGCGCCAGGGCCACCGCGACCGCCCCGAACGCCACCGCCACCTGCGCCCGCGACAGGAGGTAGGCGCCCACGCGCGACGCCTTGCCGGTGACCTCGTCGGCCAGACCGGTGGCGCTCAACAGCAACGCCAGGTAGCCCACCACCACGGGCAGCACGAACATGAACGACAGCTCGTCGATGACGGCGATGGACGCGATGCCGTACACCAGCGCCACGGGCGCGATGGCCCACGCCGGCTGCTCCAGGACGTTGACCAGCAGCTCCACCACCAGGATCAGCAGCCCGGTGAGCGCCACGATGAGCCACATCAGACCGGGGGAGGGCTCGACGGGGGCCGCGCCTGTGCGAATGGTCACCACGCCCTCGGCCACCAGCGCCTCGATCGAGCTCAACGGATCCGTGATGCCCACGCCGGCCAGCGACGTCGCCCGCCACACCACGTAGGCGCCGCCCGCCAGGATCTGGATCATCAGCACCAGCATCCGTTGCAGCCGGAGCACGGCCAGCGCGGCCCCGGTCACGCCGACGATCCCCAGCACGACGGCGGACTCGACGAGGTAGCCGGCGCCCTGCACCATCGTCGAGAGCGGAAGGAGCCCGAGCCAGAGCGCGACCGCAGCCACGACGCTGGTCCAGGGGTGGTAGCTGAACCTCACCGCGCCACCCGCTTCCACACCTGGGGCATCGGCTCACCCGGCGCGTAGGCCTCGATGGTCCATCCGTGGTTGCGCAGCAGCCGGCAGGCGTCGTCATGCTCGTCGTCGTCGGCCCCCCAGGCGCGCGAGTCCGGCACCAGCGCCACCAGGCTCCGCGCCCGCCCGCCGGCGGCCACCAGCGCCGCCGCGTCCGCCGCCCGCAGCAGGCCCGTCGCCGCGACGATCGAGGACGCCGAGGTGAGGGCCTCCGTGTCCGTGACGGCGCGCCCCAGCCACGTCTCCTCCGACGGCGCCAGGTCCGTCATGGCCTCCACCATGGCGTGCTGCGCCCCGTGCCCGACGGCGTGGCCTGACTCGAACACCGTCCCCGACGGCGCCACCACGGCCAGCCGGTAGCGGCCCTCCACCAGCAACGCCGCGATCGAGGTGACGGCGGAGACCGCCCATTCGAGGCTGCCCGTGGGGCCCTCGCCGAGGTGCGCGTCGACCCTGTTGTCCACGATGAGCGTGCTCGACGGGTCCCACGGATGCTCCTCGAGCCGGACCATCAGGTCGCCCTGCTTGGCGCTCATCTTCCAGTGCACCCGGCGCATGTCGTCGCCGTGGCGGTGCTCGCGCACCAGCACGTCGTCCTGCCCTGCCTGCCCGATCCGCTGCGGGGTGGCGTCGCCAGCGGCGCCCAGCCCGGCCCCGCCGGTGAGCTCGCCCAGCGGCCACACCCGCGGCGTGACACGCAGGAGGGAGGTGTCGCCGGCGGCCGTGAACGTGCGGACGGCGAGGCCGAACGGGTCCCCGGCGGAGCCCAGCAGCGGGCCGATCTCGAACCGCCCCCGGAGATCCGCCTCCAGGGTGTAGCCGACGGCCTGGCGCCACCGGCCGAAGCCGCGGGCGATGACGAAGGCCGCCCCGCCACCCAGCGGCTCGGGTGCGGTGTCCTGGAAGCGCAGGGCGCTGGCCTGCGCAGGGGACTGGTTGGCGACCTGCAGGACCACCCGGGTGGACGTGCCGACGGGGATGGTTGGCGGGGTCAGCGAGCGCTGGTGGCTGACGCGTGGGCGCGCCAGCACGAGGTAGCCCGCGGCGAGCAGGGGGAGCACCGCCAGGGTCAGCGCCACCCACATCAGGTCACGCTCGCCCAGGTAGCCGGCCCCGGCGGTGGCCACGACACCCAGGACCAGCAGCATGATGCCGCGGCCTGTCAGCCGGGTTCCCCGCTTGGGCAACGCCTCAGCCCCGGTTCGGCGCGGGGGTGGCGTCCACGATGGCCCCGATGATGCTCTCGGGGTCCCGCCGCGACACCTGGGCCTCCACCGTCGGCAGCACGCGGTGCGCCAGCACGGCCACCGCGAGGCTGCGCACGTCCTCGGGGATCACGTAGTCCCGGCCCGCCAGCGCCGCCTCCACGCGGGAGGCCCGCATGAGGTGCAGCGACGCGCGGGGGCTGGCCCCCAGCCGGAGGTCCGGGTGGCGCCGGGTGCCCTCGGAGATGGCGACGATGTAGTCGTTGATCACCGGGGCCACGTAGACGCTGCGGATGGAGCGGATGGCCGCGGCGATGGCGGCCGCGTCCGTGACTGGGGAGATGGTGGCCAACTGGTCCCCGCCGGCGTTGTGGGTGAGCATCGCCACCTCGGCCTGGCGCGCGGGGTAGCCCATGGTGATGCGCGCCATGAACCGGTCGCGTTGCGCCTCGGGGAGGGGATAGGTGCCCTCCATCTCGATGGGGTTCTGGGTGGCGATCACCATGAAGGGTTCGCTCAGTTGATACGTGTGCCCGTCCGCGGACACCTGGCCCTCGGCCATGGCCTCCAGCAGCGCGGACTGGGTCTTGGGGGAGGCGCGGTTGATCTCGTCGCCCAGCACGATGTGGGCGAAGATGCCGCCTGGCTTGAACTCGAACTCCCGCGTGGCCTGGTTGAACACCGACACGCCGGTCACGTCGCTGGGCAGCAGGTCGGGCGTGAACTGGATGCGCTTGACGTTGCCGGAGATGGCGCGGCCCAGCGACTTCGCCAGCACCGTCTTCCCCACCCCGGGCACGTCCTCGATCAGCAGGTGGCCCTCCGCGAGCAGCACCGCCACGGCCATCCGGATCTGGTGCGGCTTGCCCTCGATCACCCGGCCCATTTCTGCGGCGATGTCGCGGGCGAGCTTGGAGACCTCGGCGAGCGAGGGGGTGAGGGGCTGGTTCACCGGGACTCCTTCTGGTGGCGGGTCGAGACGGCGGTTCCAGCGTAGTTGCCAGCGGCAACGACCAGCCAACACGCCAGAAAGTGGTGCCCATGTGGGGGGAAGTGGGGTACGGTGGGGCGAAATGGAGCGAAGTGGATGGCTAGTGGAGCGAAGGGGGGCGCACACCGATGTTTCTGGGGACCTACACACCCAAGTTGGACGAGAAGGGGCGCCTCATCCTGCCGGCCAGATTCCGCGACGCCTTGGAGGCCGGACTGGTGGTCACCCGCACCCAGGAGCGGGCGTTGGCCGTCTACCCCAAGGACACGTTCGAGGCGCTGATGGCGGAGGCCATGAGCGCCCCGAGCACCGTGAAGCAGGTCCGCGACTATCAGCGCATGATGACGGCGGGCGCCAGCTTCGAAGTTCCGGACCGGCAAGGGCGGGTGACCATTCCCCAGATCCTGCGCGACTATGCCGGCCTGGATCGCGACGTCGTGGTGATCGGCGCGATGAACCGCGCCGAGATCTGGGACGCCGAAACGTGGCAGACCTACTCCGCAGCCAGTGAAGAGGGCTTCGCCGGCATGGACGACGAACTCAGCGCCTTCCACAGGCTCTGACGGCCCACCCGGTGGCTCCCGGCCGGCGGCCCTGACCTCACTTCCCCGATGTCAGGTCCACTCCGGAAGGGAACCTCTGGGTGGGGCGCACGATGACGGACGAAATTCCAGAGAAGACAAGGGTCGAGGCACATGCAGGGCTACACGGATGTTCACGAACCGGTCATGGAAGACCGCATCGTCGAACTCCTGCGCCCAGCCCTGCAGCGCCCGGGATCGGTCTACGTCGACGGCACCCTCGGCCTCGCCGGCCACGCGATCGCCGTGCTGGAGGCCTGCCCTGAGGCCCGCCTGATCGGCATCGACCGCGACCCCGACGCCCACGCCGTCGCCCGCGACAGGCTGGGTCCGCTCGCCGAGCGGGCAACCCTGGTGCACGCCGTCTACGACGAGCTGCCCGAGGTGCTGGAGGATCTGGGCGTCGCGACCGTGGACGCCATCCTGCTGGACCTCGGCCTGTCCTCGCTCCAGATCGACCGCCTGGAGCGCGGCTTCGCCTACCGCGTGGACGCGCCCCTGGACATGAGGATGAACCCGACGGAGGGCCCCACCGCCGCCGACGTGCTCAACACCTACCCGGCCCGTGAGCTGTCGCGGATCCTCAAGTGGTACGGCGAGGAGCGTTTCGCGGACCGCATCGCCCGCGCCGTCGTCGACGAGCGCCAGCGCGCCCCGTTCACCAGCTCGGGGCGGCTGGTGGAGACCATCTCGGCGGCCATCCCCGCGGCCGCGCGCCACACCGGGGGCCACCCCGCCAAGCGCACCTTCCAGGCGCTGCGGATCGAGGTCAACCGGGAGCTGGCGGCCCTGGAGGGGGTGCTGCCGGCGGCAGTCGACGCCCTGGCCGTCGGCGGTCGGATCGCGGTGCTCAGCTACCACTCGCTGGAGGACCGCCTGGTCAAGCGCACGCTGGCCGCGAAGTCCACAGACCGCGCCCCCCGCGACCTTCCCGTCGTCCCCGAGTACCTCAAGGCCGAGCTGGCGCTGCTGACCCGAGGCGCCGAGCGGCCCAGTGAGCACGAGACCGCCAGCAACCCCCGGGCCGCCTCCGCGCGGCTCAGGGCAGCGATACGAATCAGGGAGGCCACCGCATGAGCGCCCAGCCGATCACCGCCGCCGGGACCCCCCACGCTCCACGCCTGCGCGTCGTCAGGCTGCCCGGCGCCACCGTCTCGCCCCTCGGCTTCGCCGTCATCGTGGTCCTGATGATCGCCGCCGGACTGGGCCTGGTGATGGTGGTCACCACCTCCGTGGGCGCCCAGTCCCGCGAGCTGGCCAGTCTGCGCAGGGAGGCGACCGAGCTCGGCTACACCCAGGCCGCGCTCACCTCCCGGCTGCAGAACGTCTCCAGCGCCAACGCTCTGGCGCTGCGCGCCTCCCAACTCGGCATGGTGCCCAACCCCTACCCGGCGTTCATCCATCTGGCGGATCACTCTGTCACCGGCGTGCCGACGGCGGTCACGGGCGACGAGCTGCCCTACCTGCGCGGCCGCCGCTCCGAGGCGCCCCCGGCGGCGGCCCCAGTCACCACGCCGAGGCCGGAGGCCCCGGTGGTAGAGCTGTCCGACGATCTCGTCGCGGCCGGAACGACGGGGGAGTAGGGCCATGGCGGAACGCAACGGGCGACCCCGGGCCACCAACGGGACGCGTGCGTCCTCGTCGTCTCGCCCCCAGAAGGCCGCCGCAGCCGGCGGGAGGAAGCCCTCCGGCGACCCAGCGCACCGCTCCGCCGCCCGCCCGGCCGCCAAGCCCGCAGGAAGGTCATCGGCCAAGCGGCCCTCGTCGTCGCGTCCGGGCGCGGCCAGCCGCAGGTCCGAGGCGCGGCGCTACCGCAAGACGCTGCGGCTCCCGGTGGGACGCACCAGCGTCCGGATCCGCGTGTTCATGGTGACGCTGGCGGTCCTGCTCGGGATTGCAGGCGTGCGCGCCGTCCAGCTACAGGGGATCGACGCCCAGGCGTTCGCGGCGGAGGCGGCCGCCAAGATGGAGTCCACCAGGGACCTGCCCGCCACCCGCGGCACCATCACCGACCGCAACGGGGTGGTGATGGCCGCCACCGAGCCCGCCATGATCGTCTCGATCGACCCGGACATGATCCGCACCAACGGTGCGGACAAGCGCTACGCCATGAGCGCCAAGAAGCAGGAGGAGGCCGCCGCGGCGCCCTCCGCCGTCGCCGACATCCTCGTCGAACACCTCGGCGGGCAGAAGTCCACCTACCTCAGGCTGATCGCCACCCCCGATTCCCGCTACGAGATCGTGGAGCGGAAGATTTCGGCCGCTACCTACACCGCCATCCAGAAGGACATGAAGGCAGGCTTCGGCGGCGACGGCACCCGCCCCTGGAAGGGCGTCTTCGGGGACCCGGATCCCATCCGCGTCTACCCGAACCGCTCGGTGGCCGCCAACGTGGTGGGCTTCGTCAACGGTGAGGGCGAGGGCGCCGCCGGCCTCGAGTACGCGCTCAACGCGGACCTCAACGGCACCGCCGGCAGCATGGTCTACGACTGGTCCACCTACGGACGCATCCCGCTGGGCACCAACATCATGACCCCGGCCGTCGACGGCAACTCCTACCAGACGACGCTGGACTCGGACCTCAACTGGATGACCGAGCAGATCCTGGCCGAGTACGTGAGGCAGGCGGGCGCCACCACGGGCAAGGCGGTGGTGATGAACGTCAAGACCGGCGAGATCCTCTCGCTGGCCAACGGTCCCGGCTACGACGCCGCCAATCCCGGCCGTGCGGACACCTCCGACCTGGGCAACCGTGCAGTCACGGAGGCCTACGAGCCCGGGTCGGTGCAGAAGGTCCTCACCATGGCCGCGCTGGCGGACCAGGGCCTGGTCACGCCCACCACCAAGGTGGTCGTGCCGGAGCGGATCGCCTCTGGCGCCGGCTACGTGCGCGACTCGTTCGATCACCCTGTCATCAAGCTCACCGGCGCCGGCGTGGTGGCGCAGTCCTCCAACATCGGCACCATCCTGCTGTCCCGGCAGATGGAGAAGGCCACGCTTGCCGAGTACCTCGCCGGCTTCGGCCTCGGCGCCAAGTCCGGCGTCGGCCTCCCCGGCGAGACCCCCGGCAGCCTGCCCGGCGCCGACATGGCGGACTACACCAGGGACCAGATCTCCTTCGGCCAGGCCCTGTCGGTCAACGCCATCCAGATGGCCGCAGCGGTCAACACGGTCGCCAACGGCGGCGTCTACGTCCAGCCCACCATCCTCAAGTCCGGCGCGTTGGCCGACGGCACCCCCGTCGAGCTGCCGGAGCCCGTCACGCGCCGCGTGGTCTCCGAGGAGGCTGCGGACACCGCTCTGGCGATGATGGAATCGGTCATCACCCTCAACGAGAACCGGGCAATCCCCGGCTACCGGACCGCCGGCAAGTCCGGCACCGCCCAGCGGTTCGACCCCTCCTGCAAGTGCTACAACGGCTTCACCGCCAGCTTCGTGGGCGTCGCCCCCGCCGAGGACCCCCAGATCCTGGTCTACGTGGTGCTGGATCAGCCCACCAACGGCAACCTCGGCAGCCGCCTGGCCCTGCCCGCCGTCAACGACATCCTCGAGCTCGCCCTCCCGCGCTACAACGTCGCCCCGTCGACGACGCCGGCGCCCGAGATCCCGCTAACGTTCGAGTAATGAACCACTCGCTCCGCCCCGCGACCACGCCGCCCGCGCCGCTCGCGGTGCTCGCCGCCGGGCTGGGCCTGCTGGGCGACGCGCAGGGCGATGTGGCGGTGACGGGGGTCACGCTGGACTCCCGGGCGGTGCAACCGGGCTGGCTGTACGTGGCTCTGCCAGGCACCCGCACTCACGGGGCCGAGTTCGCCGGGGCCGCTGTTGCGGCGGGCGCCGCCGCCATCCTCACGGACCACGAAGCCGGGGGCGATCTCGCCGCCCTGGGCGTCCCGGTGCTGTACACCGAGAACGCCAGGCACGCCGCCGCCGTGCTCTCCGCCAGGTTCTACGGCGAACCCGCCCGGGCGATGACCATGTTCGGCGTGACCGGCACCAACGGAAAGACCACCACCGTGGCGCTGCTCCAGGCGGGCCTGGCCGCGGCGGGGCGGCTGGCCGGCACCATCGGCACCATCGGCTTCCAGCTGGGCGAGGAGGAGCTGTGGACCGCCCGCACCACGGTCACCACCCCCGAATCGCCGGACCTGCAGGCGCTGCTCGCCGTCATGCAGCAGCGCGGAGCGGACTCGGTGGCCTTGGAGGTCAGCTCGCACGCCATGGCGCTCAGCCGCGTGGACGGGATCG
>DATITN010000005.1:0-2550 GCA_035467795.1 Arachnia sp.
CCGGAGATGGTGCGGGCGCCGGTCTCGGCCTCGCCATCGCACGGGGCGTGGCCGAGGCCCACGGCGGGACGGCGACCGCGAGGAATGCGGGGCCTGGCTGCGTCTTCGAGCTGCGGCTCCCGTCCGCCTGACTCAGAACCCCAGCTCCTGCTGGATCCGCTCCAGCATCCGACGGTTGATGTCGTCGGCGTCCTCGTGCCAACCGAACACGCACACCGACACCACGCCGTCGAAGCCGATCTCCCGCAGCGTGGAGAAGACCCGGTCGAAGGCGTGGGCAGCAGAACTCGTAGCCGATCCACGGCAGGTTGACTCCGCGGATGAGGCTCATCCCGTCGTCGTGCAGCTCGCCCCGGGCCCGCCAGGGGTGTCCTGGCGGGCCGGGGCGGTCGTTGGTGGGTGTGGTCAGTCCTTCTGGGACTTCGGGATCTTCACTGTGCCACGGGTGGTGTCAGTGGAGGTCTTGCCGCCGGTGGTCACGGTCATGGCCGTGCCACTGGACGTTGCACCGAGGGCAATGGCCACGGCGGGCTTGTAGCCGGACAGGTAGCCAGTGGCCGTGGGGTGGTACGACTGGTACGTGGAGAACAGCGACGCGTTGTAGATCCACGCAGAGGAGTCGCAGACTCCGTGGCCCAGGAAGTCCGGAAGCACGTCGGCGTAGTCGATCCCCGCGGCGAGAGCGGCGTCCGAAATGACCTCCGAGAGAGTCACGGCACCGGCGTTGAGCGCGTCGCGTTCCTTCGACGAGACGGTAGTGAGGTAGCTGCAGTCCGCCCTGGTGGCGCTGAGAAGCCGTGGATAACCGGTTGCCACGATGGTTGCGCCGGCGGGGGCAGCGGCCTCGATCGTCTCGAACAGATCCGTCAGCTGCGCCGGCAGGAGGGTCTGCGCCGTGGTGACCGCGTTCTGGACCGCGGTGAGGCAGGCCGCTTCGCTGGTCCCGATGCAGGTGCTCAGCACCGACGAGAACCCGACGTCGTTGCCGCCCACGGTGACAGTCACATAGTCGGCACTCGAGAGTTTGGACTGGGGTAGTCCGCTTGTCACATCTGCAATCTTGGCCCCTGAGCATGCCTGGAGGTCCAGGGCGTAACCCTTCTCCGTGGCAATCAAGCCCGGATAGCCCTTGAGCGTGCGGTAGCACCCCGTGCCGTCCTGGATGTAGCTCCCGCCACCAACACCGGCGGCATAGCTGTCCCCAAGTGCGACGTAGACCGGCTGCGGCGCCGGGGTGGGTGTCGGCGTCGGGTTTGTGGTCGGCGACGCGGTGGGCGTCGGCGTTGGGGTGGGCGCCGGACGCTTGGCGGCGGCGTCGACCCCGACCGAGACGAATGTCAAAGAGACGACCAGCGTCGCCAGCGTGGCTAGAACACCACGGATCCCCCTGCGGTTCATGGCGTCAAGCTATACCCGCCACACGGTCGCGGCAATGGGCAATGTCGTCGATCGCCTGCCGAGGTCGCGCCAGCTTGCGCACGAAACGCCGTACCCCCGCCACCCCGATGCCCGCGGGGACGTCGGGTGCCGGATCCGACGGCGTGTCGTGCCAGGGAAGAGGCGGTCAGAAGGGGACCCGGGCAGCCTCGAGCGCCGGGCGGACGCCGTCGGGGACGTCGTCGAACAGGTCGGCCGCGACACTCCTGCCCGACAGGTGCCGCATGAACTCCACCGCAGGCAGAACCGCCTCCGGGCCGCCGGGCGATCCCAGCGTCCAGCTGCCGCCCTCCGGGCCCGTGAGCCGCAACTCGACGCCGGGCCCGGTCCAGCCGAGGCCGAGGTCGCGGATGACCTGCTCCACCACCTCCGCGTCCGTGGGGTCCGACACCGGCTCCCTCCCCACCGCTCGTCCGATGTCCTGGCGGTGCAGCCAGGTGTCGCGGGTGAGGATGGTGTCGATGAACGATCCGATCGTGGTGTACGACGGCAGGGCGGCGTCATTCGTCAGCCGACGGCGCATCCAGCCGGGGGTGTCGCGGTCCGACATCGCCCGCCGTCGAAGCAGCTCGAGCAGCTCAGCCTTGGAGAGGGAGCGGTGCCTGTCGATGCCCACCTCGTTGGCGGCGTCAAGGGAGCTGCGCCCGCGGTAGCGGAAGCGTCCGATCTGCGCGTCGACGATGAACAGCAGCGGGTTGCCCGGGAACCGCGCCGCGGAGGCGACGTGACCCACCATGTCGCGCACCGTCCAGGCGGGGCACTCGGTCACCGTGGTCCAGTGGTCCGGGCTCAGGCCCGCCACCTCGTCGATCAGGCGCAGATGCTGGGCCCGGCCAACGCGGAGGCCGTCGCCGGGGCCGGGGAGGGGGATGTCGATGGCACGCATGGGTCAGATCCTTTCGGGGAGGTGAGCGGTGATCAGCGCCCGCACGAGCGCTGGGAAGTGCCGGGAGGCGGTGCCGTTCTCGTACGCGACGCCGGGCTCGTTGGAGAGCTGGCGGACGATCACACCGGTGGCGGCGTTGGCGATGTTCTGGGACAGCTCGTCGAGGTCGACGGTGGGGCTGAGCAGGCCGAGGTCGCGGAAGCCGCGCAGGTCGTCGCCGAGCATCG
>DATITN010000006.1:0-1577 GCA_035467795.1 Arachnia sp.
ATGACAGTGATCGACGAGGAACGGACAGACGCCCTGTTCCACGCGCTCGCGGACCGCACCCGCCGCGACATCCTGCGCCGCGTGCTGGCCGGCGAGCAGTCGGTCACCGCGCTGGCGGCGCACTACGACATGAGTTTCGCCGCCGTCCACAAGCACATCACGGTGCTCGAGAGGTCCGCGCTGGTCTCGCGTCGACGGCAGGGGCGTGAGTCCCTGGCCAGCGGCAACGTTGAAGCGGTCCGGTCGGTGGGCAGCCTGCTCACCGAGCTCGAGGGCATCTGGCGCGGCCGCGTGGCCCGCATCGACGATCTGATCGCTCACACACCCACCACCCACACCTGAGGAGTAGCCATGCCCGTCATCGACGTCCACAAGGACCTGGACCAGCGACGCCTGACCCTGACCGCACACTTCGCCGCCCCCGTCGAGCGCATCTGGCAGCTCTACGCGGACCCGCGCCAGCTTGAGCGGGTCTGGGGCCCGCCCACACACCCCGCCACCTTCGTGGACCACAACCTCACCCCCGGCGGCCGGTGCACCTACTACATGACCGGCCCGGACGGCGAGAAGTACTACGGCTTCTGGGACGTGCGTGAGGTCGACGAGCCCAGCCGGTTCAGCTTCGACGACGGCTTCGCCAACGCGGATTTCACGCCCGACGAGTCGCTCCCGGTGGGGATCAACACCTACTCCTTCACCAGCCACGACGGAGGCACCCGCGCCGTCTACGACGCGGTCTACCCCACCGTCGAGGCGCTGGAGCAGGTGCTCGCCATGGGCATGGTGGAGGGCGCCACCCAGGCCATCAACCAGATCGACGAGCTCCTGGTGTCCACCCCCGCGTAGCAGGCTCTGGCCATTGACGCTTGTGAGTGGCAGGATCGCGCGGTGAGCACAGCAGAGCATCCGGCAGACAGCCACGACATGATCCGCGTCCAGGGCGCCCGCGAGAACAACCTCAAGGACATCGACGTCGAGCTGCCGAAGCGCCGGCTGACCGTGTTCACCGGCGTCTCCGGCTCCGGCAAGAGCTCGCTGGTGTTCGGCACCATCGCCGCCGAGTCCCAGCGGATGATCAACGAGACCTACAGCGCCTTCGTCCAGGGCTTCATGCCCACGCTGTCGCGGCCCGACGTGGACCACCTCGACGGTCTCACCACGGCCATCATCGTGGACCAGGAGCGGATGGGCGCCAACGTGCGCTCCACCGTTGGCACAGTGACGGACGCCAACGCCCTGCTGCGCATCCTGTTCAGCAAGCTGGGTCAGCCGCACATCGGCTCCCCGCAGGCGTACTCGTTCAACGTTCCGTCGGTGACCGGCTCAGGGATGATCAAGACCGAGAAGGCCGGCCGGGTGCAGAAGGAGGCCAAGACCTACACCCTCGTCGGCGGCATGTGCCCGCGCTGCGAGGGCAAGGGCAACGTCTCGGACATCGACCTGACCCAGCTCTACGACGAGACCAAATCGCTCAACGACGGCGCCCTCACCATCCCCGGCTACACCGGCGACGGCTGGTACGTGCGCATCTTCACCGCCTCCGGATTCCTGGACCCGGACAAGGCCATCAAGGACTA
>DATITN010000007.1:0-13162 GCA_035467795.1 Arachnia sp.
CCCATCGCCGGCTCCAGGCCGCGCGGCGCCACGCCCGAGGAGGACCGCAGGCTGGGCGAGGAGCTCCTGGCGGACCCCAAGGAGAGGGCCGAGCACCTCATGCTGGTGGATCTGGGCCGCAACGACCTCGGCCGGATCTGCAAGCCAGGCAGCGTCACCGTGCACGAGTTCATGAACATCCATCGCTACAGCCACATCATGCACCTCGAGGCCGCGGTCTCCGGTCGCCTGGCCTACGGGCGCAGCGCCCTCGACGCCGTCCTGGCCTGCTTCCCCGCCGGCACCCTGTCCGGGGCGCCGAAGGTGCGCGCCATGGAGATCATCGACAGGCTGGAGGTGTCGCGGCGGGGGCTCTACGGCGGCGTGGTGGGCTACTTCGACTTCGCCGGCAACTCGGACGTGGCCATCGCCATCCGCACCGCGGTCTTCTCCGACGGCGTGGCCCACGTGCAGGCGGGGGCGGGCATCGTCGCGGACTCGGTCCCGGAGACCGAGGACGCCGAATGCCGCCACAAGGCGCAGGCCGTCATCACGGCGCTCGCGCGGGCCGAGGCGATGGGCACGGCGTGACCGGACGGTGGGCCGTCACGCTGCTCGCCCTGGCCGGCGCGCTGACCGCCGGGTTCTCGGCGCAGGCCGCGGGCAGCGGCGTGGCCTCCCTGGGATGGGCGCTGGCCGCGGGCCTCGGGCTCTCCCTGATGCTGCGCGGGCTCCAGCTGCGGTTCCTGGGCGTGGCCCTGACCGCACTGGCGGTCGCGGCCGCCGGGTGGGCGGGTCAGGCCGGGCAGTGGGTGTCGCTGGCGGGATTCGCCGTCTCCGCGCTCGCCCTGCTCGCGATGGCGTGGTGGGGCCCGGGCTGGGTGAGCCGCCGACGCGCCGACGGCGCGCACCCCGTCGACCTGTGGGCGGCGATGGACTCCGGGGCAGATCCCACCGACGAACAGGACGTGCAGCGCCCCGGGGACGCACGGTAGTCTCGGCGCATACCTGAAGCGACGAAAGGCTCACGGCAATGGCGCGCAACCCGCAGTACTACCACCACGGCAAGAGCCCCATGGCCTGGGCCGCCTCGGGCATCGCCGCTCTCGGCTGCATCATCGCGGCCGCGGGAGCCATCATGGGCCCGCACTGGGCGTTGGTGATCACGGGCGGGGTCGTCGTGGCCATCGCCGCCGTGCTCGCCCTGGTCATGAAGGCCATGGGCTACGGGCAGCCGTGACCGTCCTGGACGACATCATCGCCGGAGTCCGGCTAGACCTCGAGCAGCGCAGGGCGCGCACCCCCCTGGCTGACGTGATGCGTGCCGCTGAGGCGGCCCCGCCCGCGCTGGACCCCATGCCCCGGTTCCGTGCGCCTGGGCTGGCCGTGATCGCCGAGGTGAAGCGCAAGTCGCCGTCGAAGGGGGACCTGGCGGACATCGCGGACCCGGCAGCGCTGGCCGCTGCCTACGAGGCCGGCGGCGCCGCGGCCATCTCGGTCCTCACCGAGCATCGGCGCTTCGGCGGCAGCCTGGCAGACCTCGACGCGGTCCGCGCCGCCGTCGGCATCCCCGTGCTCCGCAAGGACTTCATGGTGGAGGAGTACCAGTTCCACGAGGCCCGCGCCCACGGGGCGGACCTGGTGCTGCTCATCGTCGCGGCGCTCACCGACGAGGAGCTCGCGCGATTCGGCGCCCTCACGGACGAACTCGGCATGACGGCGCTCGTCGAGACCCACACCGCCGACGAAGTGGACAGGGCGCTGGCGCTCGGCTTCCAGCTGATCGGCGTCAACAACCGCAACCTCAAGACCCTGGAGGTGGACCTGTCCACGTTCGGCGCGCTTGCGGAGCGGATCGGGGGAGCGGCCGTCCGGGTCGCCGAATCCGGCATCCTGGCCACCGACGACGTGGCCGCCGTCGCGGCAGCCGGCGCAGACGTGATCCTCGTGGGGGAGGCGCTCGTCAAGCACGGCGACCCCTCCCGGGCCATCGCGGACTTCATGTCCGCAGCAGAAAGGCAGGACGCATGAGCGTGCCAGACGACAAGGGCCACTTCGGACGCTTCGGCGGCCGATTCGTGCCAGAGGCGCTGCAGGCGGCGCTGACCGAGCTCACCGTCGCGTTCGAAGCGGCGCAGGCGGATCCCGCCTACCGCGCCGAACTCGCCCGCCTCCAGCGCGACTACTCGGGGCGCCCCACCCCCATCTCGCAGGCGGACAACTTCTCGAAGCTGTGCGGCAACGCCCGCATTTTGCTCAAGCGAGAGGACCTCAACCACACCGGCGCGCACAAGATCAACAACGTGCTCGGACAGGCGCTGCTCACCAAGCGGATGGGCAAGACCCGCGTCATCGCCGAGACCGGCGCAGGCCAACACGGCGTGGCCACCGCCACCGCGGCTGCGCTGCTGGGGCTGGAGTGTCGCGTCTACATGGGCGAGGTGGACACCAAGCGCCAGGCCCTCAACGTGGCGCGGATGCAGCTGCTGGGCGCCGAGGTGTACGCGGTGGCGTCAGGCTCGCGGACGCTCAAAGACGCCATGAACGAGGCGATGCGGGACTGGGTCACCACCGTCGAGTCCACGCACTACCTGATCGGCACCGTCGGCGGACCCCACCCGTTCCCGTACATGGTGCGCGAGCTGCAGCGGATCATCTCCACCGAGGCGCGCCAGCAGATGCTGGACGACCACGGCGCCCTGCCCGACTACGTCGCGGCGTGCGTGGGCGGCGGCTCCAACGCCATCGGCATGTTCTTCGACTTCATCCCCGACGAGAACGTCAAGCTGTACGGCTTCGAGGCCGAGGGGGAGGGGATCGCGACGGGCAGGCACGCCGCCACCATCGTCGCTGGCACGCCGGGCGTGCTGCACGGCGCCCGCACCTACGTCCTGCAGGACGAGGACGGGCAGACCATCGAGTCGCACTCCATCTCCGCCGGACTGGACTACCCCGGCGTCGGGCCGGAGCACGCCTGGTTGGCGGACACCGGCCGTGCCGTCTACGAGGCCATCACCGACGACGAGGCCATGGACGCCTTCCGGCTGCTCAGCCGTACCGAGGGGATCATCCCGGCCATCGAGTCCGCCCACGCCCTGGCAGGGGCCCGACGACTGGGCCTGAGGATCGCGGCGGAGGACCCGTCGGCCCGCCCCACCATCCTGGTGAACCTCTCGGGTCGCGGGGACAAGGACGTGGCCACGGCGTTCGAGTACTTCGGTCTGTCCGGCCAGCCGGACCAGACCGTCGGGGGCATGGAATGAGCCAGTTCACAGACGCTGACCGGCTCGGGATCTCCGGCCAGGTCGTCTCCCGCGCACTGGACGCGGGACGCCCGGCGCTGGTGGGGTACCTGCCGGTGGGGTACCCGAGTGTCGCGGACTCGATCACCGCGGTGAAGGCCATCACCGAGGGCGTCGAGGGTCGCGGGGTGGACATCGTCGAGATCGGCATGCCGTACTCGGACCCGCTGATGGACGGTCTGGTCATCCAGCACGCCACCGCCAAGGCCCGCGCCAGGGGGGTGCGCACGCGCGACGCGTTCCTCGCCGTCGAAGCCGTGGCGCAGACCACCGCCACGCCGATGGTGATGACGTACTGGAACCTCATCGAGGCCTACGGCCCGGACGCCTTCGCCCGCGACCTCGCCGCCGCCGGCGGGGCCGGTGTGATCACCCCGGACCTGCCGCCGGACGACTGCCCCGAATGGCTTGAGGCCACGGACGACCACGGCCTGGACCGGGTGTTCCTCATCGCGCCGTCGTCGACGGAGGACCGGATCGCGCTCACCATGGCGTCGTGTCGCGGCTGGGTCTACGCCTCCAGCGTGATGGGCGTCACGGGCACCCGCACCGCCACCTCGGACGCGGCCCCCATCATCACGGCCCGGGCACGGGCCGTGGACCAGGGGCTCCCCATCGGCATCGGCCTCGGCGTCTCGAACGGGGACCAGGCGGCCGAGGTTGGCCGCTACGCGGACCTGGTCATCGTGGGCTCGGCCCTCCTCAAGTGCCTGGACTCCGACGGGCTGGACCTGCAGACGGACCTCGGCCGCCTCCGCAGGCTCGCCGACGAGCTCGCCGGTGGCGTGGAGAGGGCGCGTCGGTGATCTCTCGGCGCGGACTCCTCGGCGTCGGCGCGGTGGGGCTCCTGGCCGGCTGCACCCCCGACGAGGGGCCCGTGGCCAGCGTCGACACCGGGCAGGGCGAGTGGAACGGAACCATGCTGGCCGACGGCGGCAGCCCGCTGCCTGACGTGACGCTCACGGACCAGTTCGGGCAGCCCTACAACCTGGCCACCGGACCCACCACCAGCGCCGTTGCGCTGTTCTTCGGCTACACCAACTGCCCCGACGTGTGCCCGGGGATCATGGCGGACATGGCCACCGCCAAGCGTCGCCTCCCCGAGGACCTCATCGACGACATCACCCTCATCGTGGTCACCACGGATCCCGCCCGCGACACCCCCGAGGTGCTGGGGGAGTACCTGGCCCGCGTGGACGACTCCTTCGTGGGCCTCAGTGGCCCGCTGGAGGACATCATGCCCGCCGCGATGAGCCTCGGCATCGACATCGCGGAGGGCAAGCAGCTGCCCTCCGGCGGCTACGAGGTGGACCACGGCACCTACGTGCTGGGCTTCGGCGAGGACCGCCTCATGCGAGTGGTGTGGAACGGGCTGTCGGCCGGCGAGATGAGGGACGACTTCGAGCGACTGATCGCCGCCTGACGGGCGGCGGGAGTAGCCTGGGGCAGAGCCGACGAGGAGGACCCCGCATGGGCCTGATGGAGCACGCGATCTGGTGGCAGGTCTATCCCCTCGGGGCGACGGGGGCGCCCATCCGCGGCGAGCACGGCGATCCCGCGCACCGGCTGACCCGCCTGGAGGGATGGCTGGACTACCTCGTCGAGCTCGGCTGCAACGGGCTCCTGCTCGGCCCCGTGTTCGCGTCGGTCTCCCACGGCTACGACACCCTGGACCACTTCCGCATCGATCCCCGGCTCGGCGACGACGCGGACTTCGACCGGCTCATCGACGGAGCCCGCGCCCGCGGCATCAACGTCATGCTCGACGGGGTGTTCAACCATGTTTCCCGCGAGCACCCGCTGGTGGCCGAGCACCCGGAGCTGATCCGCCAGGAGGACGGCCACCCCAAGGGCTGGGAGGGGCACGAGTCCCTCGTCGAGCTCAACCACGACAACCCGGCGGTCCTGGAGCTGGTCGCCGAGGCCATGCTCCACTGGCTCCGGCGCGGCATCGCCGGATGGCGCCTCGACGTGGCCTACGCCGTCCCCACCCACTTCTGGCGCGACGTCGCCCAGCGCGTCCGGGCAGAGTTCCCCGACGCCGTCCTTCTCGGCGAGGTCATCCACGGCGACTACTCCGCCTTCGTCCGCGAGTCGACGCTGGACTCGCTCACCCAGTACGAGCTGTGGAAGGCGATCTGGAGCTCGCTCAAGGACGAGAACCTCTGGGAGCTGGCCCACGCGTTGGAGCGCCACACCGCGTTCTGCGCCGAGTTCATGCCCCAGACCTTCGTCGGCAACCACGACGTCACCCGCATCGCCACCACCGTGGGCGCACAGCGGGCCGGCCTCGCCGCGATCATCCTGATGACGCTGCCCGGCATGCCGAGCGTCTACTACGGCGACGAGCAGGGATTCACCGGCACCAAGACCGAGGCCTGGCACGGCGACGACGAGGTCCGCCCCGCGCTGCCCGCCACGCCGGGGGAGCTCTCACAGCTGGGCGAGCGCCTGCATCGCACCTACCAGGCCGCGATCGCGTTCCGCCGTCGCCACCCCTGGCTTGCCACGGCCTCGCTGGAGGTCCTCCACCGAAGCAACACGGAGCTGGTCTACCGCTGCTCCTCCGCTGAGGGCGCGGCCGAGTTCCGCGTTGACCTCGAGGCAGGGACCGTCGCCGTGGCCTCAGGCGACGACTCGCTCATTCTGGACTGATGTTTCGGCCAGGTAACAATTGCCTTACGCTCAGCCACCGGGCATGGATTGAGTTGCTCGGCGTAGGCCGCCCGCATACTGTTTCCACGCTGTGGCCCGGCCGCAGCATGTCCTGAATTACTTCGAGGAGGACCAGCAGATGGCTCAGAGCGTGTTCCCGCACCGCGAAAAGGTCGGTCTCTACGACCCGTCCTACGAGCACGACGCCTGCGGTGTCGCCTTCGTCGCCCAGCTCGACGGTGTGCCCCGGCACCAGATCGTGGCCCAGGGGCTCGAGGCTCTGCGCAATCTGGACCACCGCGGCGCCACCGGCGCGGACGAGGCCGCCGGTGACGGCGCCGGCATCCTGATCCAGGTCCCGGACCGGTTCCTGCGGGCCGTGGCGGGGGTCCGCCTGCCGGAGGCCGGCGAGTACGCCGTCGGCATGGCCTTCCTGCCCATCGACGACGCGCGACGCGCCGAGGTCAAGGCCGCCGTCGAGGCGATCGCCGGCGAGCTGGAGCTCGACGTGCTGGTCTGGCGAGAGGTGCCCGTGGAGACCTCGACGCTGTCGCCCATCTCGATCGGCGCCATGCCGCGTTTCGAGCACCTCATCGTGGCCGGCCGCGAGGGGCAGACGGGGATCGAGCTGGACCGGGTGGCCTACGTGCTGCGCCGCCGCGCCCAGCACGAGGCTGGCCTCTACTTCGCCTCACTGTCGGCGCGGACGCTGGTCTACAAGGGCATGCTCACCACCGCGCAGCTGGAGGAGGTGTTCCCGGAGCTTCACGACGAGCGGATCGAGTCAGCGCTGGCCCTGGTGCACTCGCGCTTCTCCACCAACACGTTCCCGGCCTGGGAGCTGGCACACCCGTACCGCATGATCGCCCACAACGGCGAGATCAACACCGTGCGCGGAAACCGCAACTGGATGCGTGCCCGGGAGGCGCTGCTCACCTCGGACAAGTTCCCCGGCACCCTGGAGAAGCTGTTCCCCATCTGCACCCCCGACGGGTCGGATTCGGCCTCGTTCGACGAGGTGCTCGAGCTGCTTCACCTCGGCGGGCGCTCCCTGCCGCACGCCGTTCTCATGATGATCCCCGAGGCGTGGGAGGGCCACGCCGAGATGGACCCGCAGCGCCGGGCGTTCTACGAGTACCACTCGATGATCATGGAGCCCTGGGACGGGCCCGCCTGCATGACGTTCACCGACGGCACCATCATCGGTGGCTGCCTGGACCGCAACGGCCTCCGCCCGGGACGCTTCTGGGAGACCGCCGACGGCCTCGTGGTGTTCGCCTCGGAGGCCGGCGTGCTCCCCATCGCGGCCGGAGACGTGGTCCGCAAGGGGCGCCTCCAGCCCGGCCGCATGCTCCTGGTGGACCTGGAGAAGCACACCATCCTCTCCGACGACGAGGTCAAGGGCTCCCTCGCCACAGAGCACCCCTACGAGAAGTGGGTGGCCGAGAACAAGATCGAGCTCGACGCCCTGCCCGGCCGCGCCCACATCGTGCACTCCCACGCCTCCGTGATCCGCCGCCAGCAGGTGTTCGGATACACCGAAGAGGAACTACGCCTCATCATCGCCCCCATGGCCAACACCGGCACCGAGCCCATCGGCTCCATGGGCACGGACTCGCCGATCGCCGTGCTCAGCAGCCGGCCGCGGCTCATCTTCGACTACTTCAAGCAGCTGTTCGCGCAGGTGACCAACCCGCCGCTGGACGCGATCCGCGAGGAGCTGGTCACCTCGCTGACCACCAAGATCGGACCCGAGCGCAACCTGCTGGAGCCCACCCCGGAGGCGGCCCGCCAGCTCACCATGAACCGGCCGGTCCTGGACTCCGAGCAGCTGGCCAAGATCGTGCGCCTCAACAAGGACGGCGAACTGCCCGGGTACGGCACCCACGTGGTGCACGGCCTCTACAAGGTGGCCGACGGCGGTAGGGCGCTGGAGAAGAAGATCGAGGAGATCTGCCACGAGGTGTCGGCGGCCATCCGCGGCGGAGCCCGCGCAATCGTCCTATCGGACCGGCACGCCACCGCCCAGCTGGCGCCCATCCCGTCGCTGCTGCTCACCGCGGCCGTGCACCATCACCTGGTGCGGGAGAAGACCCGCACCCAGGTGGGTCTCGTGGTGGAGGCAGGCGACGTGCGCGAGGTTCACCACATGGCGCTCCTGATCGGCTTCGGGGCCGCCGCCATCAACCCCTACCTGGTGTTCGAGTCCGCGGAGGACCTGGCCCGCCGCGAGATGTACGTCGAGGTGAGCGCCGAGAAGGCCATCGCCAACGTCGCCAAGGCGCTGTCCAAGGGCGTGCTGAAGGTGATGAGCAAGATGGGCGTCTCCACCATCGCCTCCTACACCGGCGCGCAGATCTTCGAGTGCGTCGGCCTCAGCCAGGACGTGGTGGACCGCTACTTCACCGGCACCACGAGCCGCCTCGGAGGCCTCGGCATGGGCCAGCTGGCCGACGAGATCCAGGCCCGGCACACGACGGCCTACCCCACCGACGGCATCCCACTGGCGCACCGCAACCTCCTGGTGGGCGGCGACTACCAGTGGCGCCGCGAGGGTGAGCCGCACCTGTTCGATCCGGAGTCGGTGTTCCGCCTCCAGCACGCCACCTCCACCGGCGACTACACGATGTTCCAGCGCTACACCTCACTGGTCAACGACAACTCCTCGCGGATCATGACGCTGCGCTCCCTGATGGACTTCAAGCCCACCGAGCCGATCAGCATCGACGAGGTGGAGCCAGTCGAGAGCATCGTCAAGCGGTTCTCCACCGGCGCCATGAGCTACGGATCCATCTCCATGGAGGCCCACCAGACCCTCGCCGTGGCGATGAACCGCATCGGCGGCAAGTCCAACACCGGCGAAGGCGGCGAGGACCCGGAGCGCCTCCACGACCCGGCCCGCCGATCCGCCATCAAGCAGGTGGCCTCCGGCCGCTTCGGCGTGACCTCGGAGTACCTCACCTACGCCGACGACATCCAGATCAAGATGGCCCAGGGCGCCAAGCCTGGCGAGGGCGGGCAGCTGCCCGGCCCGAAGGTCTACCCGTGGGTGGCCAAGACGCGTCACTCGACGCCGGGAGTCGGCCTCATCTCCCCGCCGCCACACCACGACATCTACTCCATCGAGGACCTCAAGCAGCTGATCCACGACCTCAAGTGCGCCAACCCGTCTGCGCGGGTGCACGTCAAGCTCGTCTCCGAGATCGGCGTCGGCACCGTCGCGGCCGGCGTCAGCAAGGCCAAGGCCGACGTGGTGCTGATCTCCGGCCACGACGGCGGCACCGGCGCTGCGCCCCTGACCTCGCTCAAGCACGCCGGCGCCCCGTGGGAGCTCGGCCTGGCCGAGACGCAGCAGACGCTGCTGATCAACGGGCTGCGTGACCGGATCGTCGTCCAGTGCGACGGCCAGCTCAAGACCGGCCGGGACGTGCTCATCGCAGCGCTGCTCGGCGCGGAGGAGTTCGGCTTCGCAACCGCACCCCTGGTGGTGGCCGGCTGCATCATGATGCGCGTCTGCCACAAGGACACCTGCCCGGTGGGTGTGGCCACGCAGAACCCGGTGCTCCGCGGCAAGTTCCACGGGGACCCGGACCACGTGGTCAACTTCTTCATGTTCATGGCGCGTGAGGTGCGCGAGCTGCTCGCCTCCCTCGGGCTGCGCTCCCTTGAGGAGGCCGTCGGACGTGCGGACCTGCTGGACGTCGGCAAGGCGGTTGGCCACTGGAAGACCCACGGACTCAACCTCTCGCCCATCCTCACGCAGATCGACGTGCCCGAGGGCACGCAGCGGCACTGCACCACGGTCCAGGACCACGGCCTGGACTCGAAGCTGGACGTGGAGCTGATCCGGCTCGCGGAGCCCGCGCTCGCTCGGGGCGAGCAGGTGCGCCACTCGTTGCCGGTGCGCAACGTGGACCGCACCGTCGGCACCATGCTGGGCCACGAGGTGACCAAGGCCACCGAGGGGAAGGGCCTGGAGCCCGGAACCATCGAGTTCACGCTCACCGGCACCGGCGGCCAGAGCTTCGGCGCCTTCCTGCCCCGAGGCGTCACCCTGCGGCTCATCGGGGACTCCAACGACTACTTCGGCAAGGGCCTATCGGGCGGACGCCTCGTGGTGACCCCCCCGCAGGGGGTGCGCTTCGACCCGGCCGAGCAGATCGTGGCAGGCAACGTCATCGGCTACGGCGCCACCTCCGGCGCTATGTTCCTGCGCGGCCTGGTGGGCGAGCGCTTCTGCGTGCGCAACTCCGGGGCCACCGCCGTCGTCGAGGGCGTGGGGGACCACGGCTGCGAGTACATGACCGGCGGCGAGGTCCTCGTCATCGGGCCCACCGGCCGCAACTTCGCCGCGGGCATGTCCGGCGGCGTGGCCTGGGTGCTGGATCTGAACCCGCTGCGCATCAACACGGAGTTGGCGGACCCCGTCGACCCCGGGCCCGAGGACGTGGCACGGATCCGAGAGCTGATGGCCGAGCACCGCGCCGAGACCGGCTCCCTGGTCGCCGACGAGCTGCTCCACCTGAGCGACGAGGACCTGCGCCTCCGCTTCACGAAGGTGGAACCGCGCGACTTCGCCCGCATCATGGCCGTCAAGGCCCAGTCCGTCTCCGACGGGCTGTCCGACGAGGACACCACCACACTGATGATGGAGGCCGCTCATGGCTGATCCCAAGGGTTTCATGACCACGCCGCGGCAGGTGGCCGAGCGCCGCCCCGTGGAGGAGCGCGTGCACGACTGGAAGGAGGTCTACCCGGGCACCCCGGGCAAGGCCCTCCTGCCGATCATCTCCCAGCAGGCCGGCCGCTGCATGGATTGCGGCATCCCGTTCTGCCACAACGGCTGCCCGCTGGGCAACCTCATCCCCGAGTGGAACGACCTGGTCTGGCGCGACGAGTGGCAGGCGGCGCTGGACCGGCTGCACGCCACCAACAACTTCCCGGAGTTCACCGGCCGCCTCTGCCCGGCGCCCTGCGAGACGGCCTGCGTGGTGGCGATCAACATGGACGCGGTGACCATCAAGAACGTCGAGGTGGCCATCATCGACAAGGCGTGGGAGGACTCCCGCGTCTTCCCGCAGCAGCCCGAGTGGCACACCGCCAAGACAGTGGCCGTCGTCGGCTCCGGGCCGGCCGGCCTCGCCGCGGCGCAGCAGCTGACCCGCGCCGGGCACACCGTCGTGGTCTACGAGCGTGCCGACGCCATCGGCGGCCTGCTGCGCTACGGCATCCCCGAGTTCAAGATGGAGAAGGCCGTCCTCAACCGGCGCCTCAAGCAGATGGTGCTCGAAGGGACCCAGTTCAAGACCGGCGTCAACGTGGGCGTCGACATCACGGGCAAGGAACTCCTGGACCGCTACGAGGCCGTGGTGCTCGCCGTCGGCTCCACCGTGCCCCGCGACCTCCCCGTCCCCGGGCGCGAGCTCGCCGGCATTCATCAGGCCATGGAGTTCCTGCCCCAGGCCAACCGCGCCGCGCTCGGCGAGGAGGTGGAGGACCAGATCACCGCCGAGGGCAAGGACGTGGTGATCATCGGCGGCGGCGACACCGGCGCCGACTGCCTCGGCACCTCGACCCGCCAGGGCGCACGATCCATCACGCAGCTTGAGATCCTGCCGATGCCTCCGGAGGACCGCCCCGCGGGACAGCCGTGGCCCACCTACCCGATGACGTTCAAGGTCACCTCGGCGCACGAGGAGGCCGGGGACCGGGTGTACGCGGTGTCCACCAACCGGTTCGTCGGCGACGACCAGGGCCGGGTCGCCGGCCTGGACATCGTCGAGGTCCGCTTCGACGCCGGCCGCTTCGTGCCGGTTGAGGGCACCGAGCGGCACATCCCGGCCCAGCTGGTGCTGCTGGCGATGGGATTCACCGGACCGCAGCAGACCGGCCTGGTCGAGGAGCTCGGGGTGGCGCTCGATCCGCGCGGCAACATCGTGCGCGATGACAAGTACCGCACCAGCGTCGAGCATGTGTTCGTGTGCGGTGACGCGGGCCGCGGGCAGTCGCTGATCGTCTGGGCGATCGCGGAGGGCCGGTCCTGCGCGCAGGGGGTCGACGAGCACCTCAGCGGCTCGTCGAAGCTCCCGCGGCCCATCGGGCCCCAGGAGCGCCAGCTGCTGGTCTAGGGGTCATCTTCGCTAGTCAGCCGGGGTTCTGGCTCCCTGAGGAGGGCCGCCCGAGTAGCGGCGTGGCCAGGTCTTCCCCGTCCCCTGAGGAGGGCCGCCCGCGTAGCGGCGTGGCCCGTCTCGAAGGGTTGTGACTACCACCTTCACGCTGATCTCGTGGTCGGGTGCGGTGAGCCGGGAGTCGAGGCCCGGGCGGCCGTTGTCCATGGTCCTGTTGATGGCCGCTGGTCATTCTGTGGTCAGGGGTGTTGAGGCCGCCCGGGCATCGTCTCCCGTCTCCCCGCACTCGGTCCTTCTGTGGCGTTGCATTGTCCGGGTGCTGGCCGGCAGGGCGGCGTTGGGGTTGGGTCTATCTGAGCGGGATGCCTGTGGGGTGATCGTCGGGTTGGGCACCGCTGCGCAGTGCCGCCCTGCCGTCCCCCACCCTCGTTCTCAGCGGGACCCTCCGTGATCGAACTTGCCCGCGGAGCGGCGCAGCCCGCGTCGAAGCCAACCCGCCCCCCGCTGGGTGAGTCAGGGTCGCCCCTGTCGGGGCGCCTGTTCAGGGCGGACAATGCCCGATCCTGTCATCGAGTTGACTAGGCCCCCGATGGGGCATTTTCGGATTAGCAGGGCGCGTGCGACGCGCCGCCCCTTCGTCGAAGCCCCTGGCACCCGGTCCGGTGTCTCGACCGACGCTCCGCCGCGGAGGCGGGACGCCAGTGCCGCCCTTCACGCTCAGCCGAGGGCAGGGTGACCCGTCACTACGGGCACGTTTCCGCGGAGTGGAGCACCCCACCATCAGCGGATCTGGGAGCTACGGCCCGCAGCTCTCCTCGGCGAACTCGCGGCTGTCTCGGACCTCATGAAGGTCGGGACGCGGAATCGTGCCCGTAGTGGCACCCTCTGGTCGGCCCCCTGAGCGTGGAGCCCCGCACTGGCGCCCCGCCTCCGCGGAGTTGGGATCCACCTGCTCTAGACCTACGTCGACACCCTCGGGCCCCACCGAGCTGCGAATCCTGGCGGCAAGGCTGGCGGAGGTGATCGAGCCCGACCAGGGCGATGCCGACGACGCGAAACGCCTCGCGCGGGAAGTGGCCGCGGCGCATCGGGACAGGT
>DATITN010000008.1:0-10281 GCA_035467795.1 Arachnia sp.
GCCAACGCGCTGTGGGCCGGCGGAGCGGAGGCCATGACCATCCAGGGGCAACGCGTGATCGCCACCACCGGCATCAAGTGCGTCGGCAACACCGTCGTGCTGCACGGCATCCCGTACGCGCCGCCGTATGTGATCGAGGCCATCGGCGATCAGCAGCGGCTGCAGGCGGGGCTCGATGCGTCCGAGGCGGTGCAGATCTACCGGCAGTACGTCGACGCCTACGGCCTCGGCTACGCGGTGGAACGGCCTCAGCAGCTGGATCTGCCGGCCTTCAGCGGCTCGACGGGCATCTCCCTGGCGCAGGCCGCCGGCTGAGGGTGACGCGGCGTCGCCGAACGACAGGCGGCGGATCGGGCTCCCGGTGGCACAATGGCCGCGTGGCAGCCATCCTCGTGATCGACAACTACGACTCGTTCGTCTACAACATCGTGTCCTACCTGGCGCAGATCGGCGCCGAGGTGGAGGTATGGCGCAACGACGATCCGCGCTTCGAGGCGGAGGGCTGGCACGAGCCCTTCGACGGCGTGGTCCTGTCACCCGGCCCCGGCACGCCCGAGGAGGCCGGCGTGTGCATCGACGTGGTGCGCCAGCTCGGCGGGGTGAAGCCGCTGTTCGGAGTGTGTCTCGGGCTGCAGGCCATGGCGGTGGCCTATGGCGGCGTCGTCGACCGGGCGCCGGAGTTGCTGCACGGGAAGACTTCGCCGGTGTTCCACGAGGGTCGCGGCGTGTTCGCAGGTCTGCCGTCGCCGGTGACCACCACGCGCTACCACTCGCTGGCCATCGTCGAGGACACGGTTCCCGACGTGCTGGAGGTCACGGCGCGCACGGAGACCGGCGTGATCATGGCGGTCCGGCACAGGGACTTCGCCGTGGAGGCGGTGCAGTTCCACCCTGAGTCGGTGCTCACCGAGGGTGGGTATCAGATGTTGGCCAACTGGTTGGTCGAGTGTGGCGACGACGACGCCCCGCGGCGCGCCGAGGGCATGTCGCCGTTGGTCACCACCACCCTCGACTGACCCTGGCTCTCGCACCCCGCTGGTTGATCCAGCTGCGGCGCGGAGCGCCCGCTGCTGCGTCGAAACCCGCCGGACCCGTCAGCGATGCACCGAGTGATGTCTCAGGAGATCGCTGACTGTGATGCAACAGAACAGGGTCTGATGGATGCCGTGCTGGACGCTTGCGTCGGTTTCGACGCGGGCTGCGCCGCTTCGCGGCTTGGCCCGGCTCAACCCGCGGAAGGGTCGCTACCACCCCGACAGCTGGTTGAGCCAGCGGCGGCGCGACGCGGCCGCTGCGGCGTCGAAACCCCTCGCACCCGTCAGCGATGTCCTGAGACATCACAGTCCATGGCTACGGGGTGGCGGACGGGTCAGGCGTCGGGGTCTCAGAGGCCGGCGGGGACGGAGGAGGCGTCGGTGTCTCAACGACCGGCGGCTCGCTCGTGGGCGGGGGAGGCGTCGTTTCCACCACCGGGGGAGCCACCGCGACCCTGATGTTGATCACGGTTCCACGCTCCAGCGCCGCACCAGCGGTCTGATCCTGATCGAAGACTAGGCCTGGCGACACCTCGGCGGTCTCATCCTCGGTGACCTCGACCCGGAAGCCCGCAGCCTCAGCCTCACGCTGCGCCGCCGAGGCCGTGCGCTCCGTCAGCACCGGTACCAGCGAGCGGCCCGTCGCCACGGTCAGCACGATCTGCTGATCCGGTGGCACCGTCGCACCAGTGGCCGGATTCACCGACACCACATTCCCCGCGACAGCATCGATCGGCTCGGTGGCCGGGTCCGCGTCCTCCTCGGTGACGTTGGTCAGTCCGGCGGCCTCGAGCAACCGTCGAGCCTCCGCGACCGTGACCCCCGTCAGCCCATCGGGCACCGTCTTCACGTCCGGCCCGCTGGAGACCACCAGCGCCACCCGCGACCCAGGCTCGACCATCGTCCCCGCCACCGGATCCGAGCTCAGCACCAGCCCCTCGTCGTCGGCCGTGCCCACCTCGTAGGTGACGTTGGGCACCAGCCGGGCGTCGGTGAGGATGTTGGTGGCCGCTAGCTCGGTCTGCCCCACCACGGTGGGAATCTGGACGGTTGCCGTCGACGGCGGCTCGGGCGGGTTGAGGATGGTCCAGATGGCCACTCCCATGGCGATCAGGATGAGGCCGGCGACGATCGCCAGCGCGATCACGCCCTTGTTGGACTTCTTCTCCTCGGGCTCGATCAGGTCTGTGTCCGTGGGCGAGCCCACCGGAGACGGCGCAGCCACCACAGCTCCCCGGCGTGCGGTGGTGGTCATCGGATCGCTCGGAATCACCTGCGTGGCCGGCTCAGCCGGCAACGCAGCCAGCACAGGTTGCCCGTTCAGAGCGCGGAGAAGATCCTCGCGCATCTCCGAGGCGTCCTGGTAGCGGTCCCGCGGGTCCTTCGCCAGCGACTTCAGGACGATCGCGTCCATCGACGGGCTGATCTCCTCGTCGATCTCCGACGGCGGCACCGGAATCTCCCGCACGTGCTGGTAGGCGACGCTCACGGGGGAATCGCCCTTGAACAGCGGCTGCGAGGTGAGCAGTTCGTACAGCAGGCAGCCGACGGAGTAGATGTCCGAGCGGTTGTCCACCTTCTCGCCGCGCGCCTGCTCGGGGGACAGATACTGCGCGGTGCCGATCACGGCCGCGGTCTGCGTCATGGTGGCGGAGGTGTCCGCGACAGCCCGGGCGATGCCGAAGTCCATCACCTTGACGGTGCCGTTGGGGGTGAGCATGACGTTGGCGGGCTTGATGTCGCGGTGGATGATGCCGGCGCGGTGCGAGTAGGCCAGGGCGTCGAGCACGCCGGCCGTGAACTCCATGGCGCGGTCGGGCACGATCTTGCGTCCGTCGCGCAGGACCTCGCGCAGCGTCACGCCCTCGACGAGCTCCATCACGATGTAGGGAACAGAGACCTCGGAGGAGGAGTCACGCTCCTCGCCGGTGTCGTAGACCGCGACAATGTTGGGGTGGTTCAAACCGGCCGCGGACTGCGCCTCCCGCCGGAAACGGGCCTGGAACGTCGGGTCGCTGGCCAGGTCCACCCGCAACCGTTTGACCGCGACATCGCGCTCAAGACGGAGGTCCCGTGCGCGCCACACCTCGGCCATGCCGCCCCGACCGATCACCTGGTCGAGTTCATAGCGGCCGCCGAGCAGCGCTCCTCGCTCTGTCATCGCTTAACGATCCTTTCGGTCAGTCCGCACAATAGTGCGCCATCTACCTGAGAGGTACCTGAGAAGTTCATCGGAGAGCCTCCAGCACAGCCTTGAAGATGGGGGCCGCGAGCCGCCCCCCGGAGATGTCGTCGCGGTCCACGTCGGCGTTCTCCACGAACGCGACGATGGCCACCGACGGTTCTTCGGCGTAGCCGACGAACCACGCGTAGGGGGGCCGGTCGGGCGCGGTCTGGGCGGTGCCCGTCTTCCCGCCGACCACCACGCCGTCGGTTCGGGCAGGGCGCCCGGTGCCGTCCTCGACGGTGGCCACCATCATCTGCTGCAGCAGCGTGGCCGTGGAACCGCTGATCGGCTGCCCGATCACCTCGGGCCCGCGGGAGCTCAGCACCGTCAGGTCCTGGTTGGTCACGGTGCTGACCAGGTAGGGAGACATCATGACGCCGTCGTTGGCGATGGCGGCCGCCACCTGCAGCATCTGCAGGGGGGAGGCGGCCACGTCGTACTGCCCGATCGCCGACAGCGCGGTCTGGGCCTCGTCGAGCTCGGTGGGGAACCGTGACGTGGCTGCCGCGAGGTCCAGGGTCTGCTCCTGGTTGAACCCGAACGCCTCGGCCATCGCTTGCAGCTTGTCGCTGCCCAGATCCAGCGCCAGGGACCCGAACGCCGTGTTGCACGAGGTCTGGAGTGCCTGCTGCAGGGTCACGGTGGTGCCGCCGCAGTTCGTCGAGTTGCCGATGGAGCGACTCGAGTTGGGCAGCCGCAGCGACGCGGGGGCGTCCAGCTCGCTGCTGGGCACCAGGCCGTCCTCCAGCGCCGCCGCGGCCGTGACGAGTTTGAAGGTGGAGCCGGGCGGGTACACCTCGCGGGCGGCGCGGTTCTTCAGCGGCTCATCAGGGGAGTCCAGGAGCTCCGTCCAGGCCTCCCGCGCCAGCTCGAGGTCGACGGTGGCCAGTCGGTTGGGGTCGTAGGTGGGAGTGGAGACCATGGCCAAGATCTCGCCGGTCTCGTAGTTCATCGCGACGGCGGCGCCCCGCTGGTTGCCCAGGGCGCGGACGGCCGCGGCCTGGGCGCGCGGGTTGAGGGTGGTGGAGATGTTGGCGCCCTGCGAGCTCTGCCCGGTGACCAGGTCGACGATCCGGTCGATCGACTGCTCGGAGGAGGTGCCGGCCAGCTCCTCGTTGAAGGAGCTCTCCAGCCCGGAGCGGGCGTAGTCGTAGGAGTACCAGCCGGTCACCGTGGACCACAGCTCTCCCGCGGGGTAGGTCCGCACGTAGGGGAACCGGCCGGGCCGGGGCACCGAGACGGCGATGGGCTCGTTGCCCACCAGGATGGCGCCGCGGGGGCGTGCGAACTCGGCGTCGCGGACCCGACGGTTGCTCGGGTGCGCGTTGAGGTCCTCGGCCTGGACCACTGAGATGGCGGTGAGGTTGAGCAGCAGCGCGGCCATCATGAGGGCCACGAACACAGTCACCTTGCGGATGGGCACGTTCATCGGCTGATCACCGCCGTCTCATCGTTGACTGCGCCCATCTCGCGCGGGGCGGCCGTGGCGGCCTGGGGCATCCGGCTGCGATGCGAGATCACCATGAGGATGGCGATGATGATCCAGTTGGCGATCAGGCTGGAGCCGCCCTGGGACATGAACGGCGTGGTGAGGCCCGTCAGCGGCAGGAGGCGGGTGACGCCGCCGATGATGGCGAACACCTGCAGCGCGAACGTGAAGCTCAGCCCGGTGGCGAGCAGTTTGCCGAACCCGTCGGGCGAGGTGACGGCGGTCTTGAAGCCGCGCGCAACCAGAAGCGCGTACACCATCACGATGGCCATGAGTCCGAGCACGCCGATCTCCTCACCCAGGGCGGCGGCGATCATGTCGCTCTTGGCCAGCGGGGTGAGCCCGGGCCGGCCGAGGCCCCACCCGCGGCCGAACAGTCCGCCCCAGGCGAACCCGAACTGGGCGCTGATGATCTGGAGGTTCTGGTCGTAGTTGCTGAACGGGTCCAACCAGGCGTTGACGCGGCGCGGCACGTGGTGGGTGAACTGGTTGGCCGCCAGCGCGGCGACGACGAAGGAGATGCCGGCGAGCATGGGCCACGCGGGCCGCTCCGTCGCCACATAGATCATCACCGTGAACAGCCCGAAGAACAGCATGGAGGTGCCCAGGTCGTTCTGGTACACCATCACCACCAGGCACAGCAGCCACATCACCGCGATGGGCCCGAGGTCCCGGGCGCGGGGCAGCTCGATGCCCATGAACCGTCTGCCGGCCAGCGCCAGCACCTCCCGCTTCTCGTAGAGGTAGGCGGCGAACGCGATCGACAGCGCGATCTTGGCCACCTCGGCGGGCTGGAATGAGAACCCGAAGACCCGGATCCAGATCTGGGCGCCGCCGGAGGAGACGCCGATCACCGGCAGCAGCGGCAGCAGCAGGAGCACCAGGCCGGAGATGAACAGCAGGTAGGGGTAGCGCTGGAGGCGGCGATGGTCGCGGAGGCCGAAGGCGACGGCGGCGAACAGGACCAGCCCCAGCGCCGTCCACAGCAGCTGCGTGGCGGCGTCGTCGTTGACTGGCTCAGGGATCTGGTCGATCCGCGAGATCATGGCCAGACCCAGGCCGTTGAGGAGAAACACCGACGGCAGGATCACCGGATCCGCGTAGGGCAGCCGGAGGCGCACGACGAGGTGGGCGGCCACCCCCATCCCGTACCAGAGGGCGGTCACAGGAATCAGGTTCTGCGGCAGCTCTCCGTAAAGGTTGAGGCTCGTGATCACCCAGCCGGCCAGGCCGAACGACTGCGCGAACAGCACCAGGAACAGCTCGACCGTCCGCCGCTTCTTGTAGACGATCACCTCATCCGAGACCGCCGGCTGGACCGCTGCCGTCATCAGCAGGCCTCGGGGTCTGCCTCGGCGCTGGCCGTGGGGGTCGCGGTGACGATGGTGGAGGGCAGCAGGAAGCTCGGGGGGGCGGACTGCGCGGTGGCGCCGGGCAACGCCGACAGCGTGGTGGTGGGCAGACCCGGGATCGTCGACGACGGGGTGGCCGTGGGACTGGGCGACGGCGACAGCTCCGGCGTGGGCTGCTGCCTCTCCTCCCGCACCTCGACGCAGCGCTCGGCGAGGCTGCGCAGCTGCTGGGTGGTGCCCCGGGCGGCGGGCAGGCTGTCGACCTGGATGGCGCCGTCCACCACTCTCTGATAGAAGCGGGGCAGGTCGGTCACGGCAATGTCGGTGCGCTGGGTGAGGGTGTTGAGGTCCAGCCCCAGCAGCGAGCCGGGAATGCCGTTGTAGATCGCGACGTACCCGTCGTCGGCAGCCACGAAGTAGCGGGTGCGCGAGTACGAGATGAATCCCCACGCGCTGCCGCCGAGCACCAGGGCGACGGCGAGGACCAGGGCCGTGATGCCGGGCCAGCGGTGCTTCGCCTCGTGCGGCGCGTAGCGCGCCACCTCCGCTGCGTCGTGCTCCACGTCGACGGCGGGTGCGGACTGCGGCCACTGCGGCCCGCGGCCCGTGCCGCCCTTCGTCATGGCCAACTGCCCGGTCCGGGGGACCTTGAGGTCGGCGGCGGCGCCGACGAGCTGGCCCTGGAGTGCGTCCAGGGCATCGTCCTGGGGTACGACGTCGCCGATCACGATGGTGATGTTGTCGTGGCCGCCGTTGGCGTTGGCCGTCTCGGACAGCCGGGAGATCGCGGAGTCCGCGTCCTCGATGGTGAGGAACTCGCGGAGCGTCGCATTGTCCACCAGGCCGCTGAGCCCGTCGGAGCAGAACATGAGACGGTCGCCCACCTGCGCGTCGAGGACTTCGAGGTCCGGCTCGAACTCCACCTGTCCGTTGAGGACCTTGAGGATGAGCGAGCGGTGGGGGTGGGTGGCGGCCTGCTCAGGGGTGATCTTGCCGTCGTCGAGGAGCGACTGGACCCACGAGTGATCGTGGGTGAGCTGGGTGAGTTCGCCGTCGCGGAGCAGATAGCCGCGCGAATCGCCGATGTGCGCCAGCCCGAACTCGGTGCCGTTGAACATGGCGCCGCAGAACGTGGTGCCCATGCCGTCGAGCTCCAGGTCTTCCTCGATCAGCTCGGTCAGCTTCGTGTTGGCGCGGGCGATCATCCCGGCCATCCGCTCCAGCATCTCCTCGCCGTCGGCCGCGCGATGATCCGAGCGTGCCGCCTCCTGCGCTGCGACGGCGGAGGCCAGGTCTCCCGCGGCGGCGCCACCCATGCCGTCGGTGACCAGCAGCATGGTGGGGGAGGCGTAGCCGGAGTCCTGGTTGTTCTTGCGGATCCTGCCCACTTCCGAGTGGGCGGCGAAGCGGAGAGAGAAGGTCATGGATCAGATCTCGAACCGCATGAGGGTCTTGCCGATGCGGACCACGTCCCCGACGGTGACCTTCGTGGGTTCCGTCACGAGCTTGCCGTTGACGTAGGTGCCGTTGGTGGACTGCAGATCCGTGATCACCCAGGTGGTGGGGTCCTTCTGCACCAGCTGGGCATGCCGGGCGGAGGCGTAGTCGTCGTCAAGGAGCAGGGTGGAATCCGCGGCGCGGCCGAGATTGATGGTGGGTTCGACGGGGACCGCGGTGCCCTGCTGACCCCCGGCCGTGATGGCGAACCGGGTGGGCAGATTCGAACGGTTCCTGCCTCGCCCCCGGTCCGCGGGGATGGCCGCCAGGGACGCGACGGGCACCCGGCGGCCGAACATGTCCGTGCGCACCACGTTGGCGACGAAGAGGATGAACAGCCAGATCATGGCCATGAAGACGATCTTGATCGTCCCGACGAGAAGGTCAGACACGCTCAGGATCCCGTCGGTGAGTGGATCAGCAGCCTGGTGTTGCCGACCTCGATCCTGGCCCCCTCGCCGACACGGGTCTTGGTGACCCGGCTCCCGTTGACGTGCACGCCGTTGGTGGAGCCGAGGTCCTCGACGGTGATCACCGGGTGGTCCGGGTCACCGGAGACGCTGATCATCGCGTGGCGCCGGGAGACGCCAGGATCGTTGAGCCGGAGGTCCGCCTCGGCGCCGCGGCCGATCAGCAGGCCGGGCGCGACCAGGGGGTGCCGCACGCCGTTGACCTCGACGACCAGGCGCCCGGGGGCAGCGGCAGGCACGGAGGAAGTGCCGGCTCCTTCGGAGGGCAGGGCGTGGCTGGTGACTGTGAACTGGCCGGTGGGCAGCGACTCGTCGAGGGAATAGTCGATGGTGACGGGTCCGTTGAACACGTAGTGGCGGTCCGCGGCGTGGTCCCGGATACCGGGCAGGATCTCGGCGTTGAGGGTCTTCGAATAGGGGACGAGCCTGTCGAAATCCGCTTGTGAGAGGCCGATGGTGAAGGCGTTGGGCACGAGGCGCTTGTCGCGTGAGAGGAGCTTGGCCTCTGCGTCGAGCTCGCGCTGGATGCCCGCGACGATCTCCACGGGATGCACGAAACCCTTGAAGGCCTTCGCGAAGACCTTGCCCACGGCGGACTCGATCCGCTTCTCGGCTTTGTCAAAGACTCCCATGTGCCTCCTCTCGGTGCTTGGACAGCGCCTCCCCCCAGGCACACGTTCGCCGCCAGTCTAACCATCGTGTCTGCGCCGGTGCGATATCGGGCTGTGACAAGGAGGGATGAGACGTGATCCACCGGCTCTCCCCCGTCCTGGCTGCGGGTGACGGCGTCCGTTGGTTGAGCCGGGCAGAAGCCGCGAAGCGGCGCAGCCCGCGTCGAAACCGACGCTCACGCTGTCCTGGCCCTGTCCTGGCCCTGTCTTGGCCCTGGCTGCTGGTGCGTGGAGCCCAGACCCGACGCCCGGGCGGCCGTTGTCTGCGGTCTGCGCGGTCTATCGGGTGGGTTGGTGGTTGGGTGGTGAGGCCGCCGGGCCTCGTCTCTGGTCTCCCCGCACTCTTCTGCTGATGGCGTGTCCGGGTTCGGCTGTGTGCCGTCAGGGCGGCCCTGGCGTCAGTCTGCTGAGGCGGGAGGCCAGTTGGGTGGTCGTCGGGTTGGGCACCGCTGCGCAGTGCCGCCCTGCCGTCCCCCATCCTCGATGTATCTCCCTGTCGACCCTTCGAGACCCGGCGCAGCCCGCGTCGAAACCCGGCCGCGCCCGGTGCAGGGACTGCTGACGGGGCCGACAAGAGACCGGGCTGCTTGTGCGGTGGATCTGGGGGCGTAGTCGACACCAGATCCACCGCATAGGAGACGGCCCCGGAGACCCGCGCCGCGATTCGGACCCGCGCGCACCCGGCGGAAACTATTGACGTCCCGCAAGGGTGGGGGACGGCAGGGCGGCTTGCGCGTTGGGATGCCAACCCGAGGGTCGCCAGACTGGCGTCCCGCCTGAGCTGACTCACGCCAGGGCCGCCCTGCCGTCACACGCCCTGACCCGGCCACGCCACAGGGAATCGAGTGCGGGGAGTCGGGAGACAAGGCCCGGGCGGCCTCACCACCCGGGCACGGACCAGACCGCAGCATCAATCGGGCAGTGGTCAGCGGCCGCCCGGGGCTCGACTCACGCCTCCCCGCACCGTCGACGGGGTCACGTCGGTTTCGACGCGGGCTGCGCCGCTGCGCGGCTTTGCCCGGCTCAACCCAAGTCGACGCGGGCTGCGCCGCTGCGCGGCTTTGCCCGGCTCAACCCGCGGAAGGTAGACCGTGGACAGCGGCCATCCGGGGCTCGATCCACGCCACCGTCAACGGGGTCAGGCCAGGGCGTCGACGGGCTCCGCCGTTCCGCAGCTTGACCGGCTCAAACCGGCGCAACACAGGGGCGCCGAGCGGGTGCGTCAGGCCCTGTGGGCCGTGTGTGCCTGGTGGGCGTGGTGGGCCCACGGAAAGGTGGGCAGGGCGTCAGCGAACGCACGCAGGATCAGCTGCGACCCCTCCAGCGCCGACAGCGACTCCTCAGCCAGCTGCGCCTCCACGTCCTTCGCCACCGAGCGCACCTGAGGCGAGGTCCTCAGCGACTCCAGCAGCTCGTCGCGCACCATGTTCCACAGCCAGTCGCGCTGCTGGTCCAGGCGCCGCTTGGCCAGCGACCCCTCCGCCTCCAGCTCGGCGCGATGCTTCTCGACCGTGTTCCACAGCTCGTCAAGGCCCACGCCC
>DATITN010000009.1:0-8979 GCA_035467795.1 Arachnia sp.
CGCCTCCAGCAGCCTCTCGGGTTCGGTGTCTTTGGGTAGGAATCCGCTCGCTCCTGCCCGGAGCGCGGCGAAGACGTTCTCGTCGTGATCGAAGGTGGTCAGCACGAGCACCCTGCAGCTGGCGGTGGCCGGGTCGCCGACGATCCGCCGCGTGGCCTCCAGACCGTCGATACCTGGCATCCGGATGTCCATCAGAACCACGTCGGGGCGCTGCTCGCGCACCAGCGACACGGCCTCCAACCCGTCGCCGGCCAGCCCCGCCACCTCGAAGCCCTGCTCGTGGCGCAGCAGCAGCGCCAACCCGCTCCGGACCAGCGCCTCGTCGTCTGCGATGACAACCCGGATCATGCGTCGCCCTCCTGTCGCGGCAATCTGGCCACCACCTCGTAGCCGCCCGCGTCGCGTGGGCCCGCCTCAAGGCTGCCTCCCCACATCGTGACCCGCTCCCGCATTCCGAGCTGGCCGGACGCCGGGCCGGCCCCCGCCGAGGCGCCACGGCCTCCGTCGATGATCCTCAGAACGAGCTCCGCTGGGGCGAACGCAACCCGGACTGTCGCCCGACCGGTGCCGGCATGCCGAACCACGTTCGTCAACGACTCCTGCAGCACGCGGTAGACGGCCGTCTCCATCGACGCCGGCATCGGCCACGGCTCGCCGCTCTGCTCAAGATCGACCCGCAGCCCAGCCTCGGCCAGCGAGGCGACCAGCGCGGGGATGGCCGCCAGACCGGGAGTCGGGTCCGCGACATCTGAAGGCTCCCGCACAGTGGCGAGGATCTGGCGGACCTCGCGCAGAGAGTCCCGGCTGCGCTCGGCGATGGCCAGCAGCGCCGCCTTCGCCTCTGCGGGATCCGATTCCACGACCCGCGCCCCCACGCCCGCCTGCAGTGCGATCACGCCGAGGGAGTGCCCCACCACGTCGTGCAACTCCCGGGCGATCCGCAGCCGCTCCTCGGTGAGCGACGCTCTCGCCTCCTCGCGCTGGATCCGGACCGTGAGCTCGGCACGCTCGGCGGCCAGCACCGCGGCGTCGCGCCGCAGCCGCATGGCCCGCCCGAGCACGAACGACCCGGCGAACAGGGCCATGTTTGTCACGGCCTCGCCGAACGGCATCCGGTCCGGGAAGGCGGCGGAGACCACCACCACCAGGCACGTCGCGAAGATGGCCCCGACGATGGTGGAGGCCCGCGAGCCGTGCGCCGCGACCGTATAGGCGACCAGGAACAGCCCCGCCCCGACGACTGCCGTGCCGAAGCCGAGCCCGATCATCACCACCACCAGGGCACCGGAGGCCAGCAGGACGGGGAGGGGGGCGGCCCGCCGGGCCGCGTAGAGGGCGGAGGTGGCCACCATCAGCCAGAGCTGGAGCGGCGGAATGGACGCGGTGGTGGCGCCGGCGGCGAACAGCGAGGCTGCCAGCAGGCCGAGCGCGAAGGCGGAGTCCAGGACCCAGGGTCGGGCCTGGTCCACTCGGCGGAGGCTCGCCCAGATGCTCACGTGAGCAACGTAGCCCGACGGAGGGGGTCCGACAACGGTCTGCAGATGTATCTCCGCCTACATCTCCAGCGGCATCGTCTCCAGGTGTGCCCCCTCAGGAGGACGGAAGAGACCAGTCCTCCGCCCGACGCGGCACCCAGGCCGCCTCGGCGACGCTGATGCCATGACACACAGTGATGCACTGACCGCTCCATTCCCCTCGTCTCGCTGGGTGCGCCTGGCGCTGGCGCACCTGACCGCCGCCGGCGGCGGCGCGATCGCGGGGCTCATCCAACCCGTCGGGCCGGTGACGGCGGCAGGCGGGATCGCGCTGATGGCCGCCGCTCTCGCAGTCGGCCTCCTCGCCGGGGCGCTGGCCCGCACCCTCTGGGTCCTGCCGCTGGCCCCGGTGGCCTGGATCCTGGCCTTCGAGGTCGCCCGCGCGGGCGCCGGGCTGGCGACCGCCGGGCCCCTGGACCTGGGCACAGCGTTCGGCCCCATCGCCTTCGCCCTCGGCCGGGTCGCCGCCTGGGGCCTTGCCGGGCTGGCTCTCCTCGTCGGCGCAGCGTGGGGAAGCAGGCGCGACGCGGGGGCGCGGCGCCCGGTGGTGTTGGCGCTCGCCACGGGCCTCGTCGCGCTGCTGGCGCTCTCGCTGCTGCTGCCCCCGAGCTCACCGTCGCTCCGGGGACCCGACGGCGTCCCCATCGACGGCGCGGTCTCCGAACTGGTGCAGGTGGAGCTGGGCGGTCACGAGCAGTGGATCCAGGTGCGCGGGGCCAGCCCAGACCTGCCGGTGCTGCTCTACCTGAGCGGCGGCCCCGGCCAGAGCGACCTGCCCTACTCGCGAGTGCTGCTGGAGCCGCTCACCCAGGACTTCCTCGTGGTGGGCTGGGACCAGCGCGGGACCGGCAAGTCGTATCCCAGCCTGGATGCAGCCACGCTCACCCTCGAGCAGGCGGTGGCCGACACCGTTGAGCTGTCGCGCTGGCTGGCGAATCGCTACGGCGAGGACCGGATCTACGTGCTCGGCGAGTCGTGGGGCACGATGCTCGGGGTGCTGGCCGTTCGTGCCGCGCCGGAACTGTTCCATGCCTACCTCGCCAGCGGGCAGATGGTCGACCCCCTAGAGACCGACGAGGGAATCTACCGCGACCTGGTGACCACGGCCCTGGGTAACGGCGACGGCACGCTCGTGGCCGACCTGGCCGAAATGGGCCCTCCCCCGTACCGCGACGTCTTCGACTACGCGATGATCATGGCCCACTACCCCCTCCTGGAGCAGGGATACACCCCGCCCGAGGCCTACCGGAGGCGCGGAGAGGCCAGCGGCGTCGGCCCGTGGGGGGTGCTCGGCCAGGAGTACGGGCCGCTGGAGAAGCTCAGCGTGGTGCGCGGCCTGATGGACATGTTCGCCGTCATGTATCCCCAGCTCCAGGACCTCGACCTGCGCCGCGACGCTCCCCGCCGGGAGGTGCCGGTCTATCTGCTGGTGGGTGAGCACGAGTTGGCCGCCCGCGTTGGGCCCGCGAAGGAGTGGTTCGACCTGCTGGAGGCGCCGGCGAAGCGCTGGTACAGCCTGCCCGACGCCGGCCATTCGGTGGCCTTCGAGCAGGCGGACGAGCTGCATCGGATCCTGCTGGAGGACGTGCGCCCGGCGTGACGAGAACTGCGGTGAGGTCAGCGATCCCGCAGCCGGTCAAGGTCGCGGCGCTCCCGCTTGGTGGGTCTGCCGGCGCCGCGATCGCGGATCGCCACCCGGCCCACCATCTCCGGGATCGGCGGCGGCTTCTCGGGTGTCCGGTCGAGGTAGGCGGCCTGGGCGATCGGGGCACCGACACGCTTCTCCAGGTTCGGGTCCACCACCTGGATCAGCTTCTCCTCCTGCTCGCGGCGCACCCTGATCACCTGCCCGGGCACGACGTGCTGCGACGGCTTGGCCAGCTTGTCGTCGACGCGGACGTGCCCGCCGCGCACCGCGGCCGTGGCGGACGAGCGGGTCTTGTACATCCGCACCGCCCACAGCCAGGAGTCGAGTCGAGCCATGGCCCGATCCTACGCGGACCAGGTTGCCCACAGCCTTATCCACAGCTGGGGAAAACTACGCACGTGTAATTCGGAGACCTGCCGGTGCGCTGGATCGGCGCCGAGCCGCAACCACAAGGACGAGCAGCACGTGGTCGTGGATCGGGTACACGATCCGGTAGTCACCGGTCCGGACACGCCATTCGCCATCGCCGCCACCCAGCACACACGGCACCTGAGTGCCCAATGGTGCTTGAAATGACACCACAGTAGTGTCATAGTGGAGTCATGGACCTGGACCCCTACCTGAACGCATTGCGCGACGACCTCGCCAAGGCCACCGCCCTTGCCGACGAGCACACGCGCAGCGTGGCTGAGCGCCTGTTGGCCGCGCTTGAGCCCGCCCTGCGGCTGAGGATGGTAGAGACGCTGACGGACGCGGCGGCGTCCCTCAGCGCCGAACTGGGCGACGTGGTGGAGGTGCGCATGGACGGCCGGGACCCGGTGTGGTGGGTCCAGCGCCAGAGTGCGGACGGCGCCGTGGAACCGACGTTGGTGCCGCCCGAGGACGAAGCCGACGGCACCGCCCGCATCACCCTCCGCCTGCCGGAGGCCGTCAAGACGAGGGCGGACGCGGCGGCGGACTCCGCCGGCACGTCCCTCAACACCTGGATCGTCAACGCGGTCCGCGCCCATCTCGTCGGGGTCGCAGGCCGCGGCCCCGGCGTCCGCACCGAGCGCCGAATCACCGGCTGGGCCTGAGAGGGGACCATCATGAGCGCCACCGCAACCCTTCGCCGCGAGACCTTCCCGGCATCTGCCAGGACCACGCTGCACGTGTCGGTCCAGGCGGCGGACGTCACCGTTCGGCACGAGGCCACCGACACGTGCACGATCGAGGTGGCGTGCCACGACGAGGCTGACCTCGGCCTGGTCGAGTTTTCTACGGCTGGGGACGTCGTCGGTGTGCGCGTGCCGCCGCTCCTCGTCGAGCAGTCAGGACGCCGCGGACTCGCCATCGACCTGGGGTTCCTGAGCCTCTCGCTCGGCGACGCGCGGGCCCGTGGCGTGACCGTCACCGCCGTGTTGCCCGAGGGTGCGTCGGTGCAGGTCGAGTCGAAGTCCGGGGACATCGTGGTCGGGGGACGCTCGGCGCGGGCGAAGCTCCGGACCGGGTCGGGTGCCGTCACCGTCGAGGAGGCCGACGAGGCCGTGCTCGCCACCGGGTCGGGCGACGTGACGGCCGAGCGCATCCACGCCGACGGGCAGGTTCGCTCGGGGTCCGGTGACGTCCGGGTGCGGCACGGCTCCGGCACGCTGACGGCCGGGACGGGGTCCGGTGACCTCGAGGTGGCGTTGTTCGACGGCGTCGCCATCACGCTGCGGACGGCGTCCGGAGACGTCAGCGTCGGCCTGCCGACCGGCGTCCCGATCTGGCAGGACGTCCAGTCGACCAGCGGCGACGTGGACGCACGCCTGGAGCCCGCCGGCCAGCCCGCAGAGGGGGACCCATTCATCACGGTGCGGGTCACCACGGCATCTGGGGACGTCACGCTGCGCAACGCCTGACAATTCTCAGAGACGTGCTCGGGGTTGCTGAACGCAGAAGTACACAAGGTAGAGCACCGCTCGACAGTGGATCTCCTGGTGGGACTCGCGTCGCAGGCCCGCGTCCGGCAGGATCGCTGTCATGACCGGTGCCACGCGTGAGTTAGCGATGTTTCCGCTCGGCTCTGTGCTGTTTCCGGGCATGCCATTGCAGCTGCGGGTCTTCGAGCCGCGCTACGTCGCGATGCTGTCAACGGTGCTCAGGGAGACCGACCACGAGTTCGGGGTGGTGCTGATCGAGCGAGGCTCGGAGGTAGGGGGCGGCGACGCGCGGTTCGCGGTGGGCACCGTGGCGCGCGTCGTTTCGGTGGAGCCGAGCGCGGGCTCGATCCTGCTGCTGGCCACCGGTGCCTCACGGTTCGAAGTGGTGCGCTGGCTGCAGGACGACCCGTTCCCTCGGGCTCTGGTGCGCGAGCTCGCCGCTGTGGAATTCGACGACTCAACCCCCTCGGCGCTCAGCGCGGCAGAGGCCCTGGTGCGTGCCACCCTCTCCAGGGCGAGCGAGTTCGTCGAGCTCCCTTGGCCGGCCGATATCGAACTGTCGCCTGAGTTGGCGGAGCGCATCTGGCAGGTCGTGGGCATCGCGCCGCTGAACCCGATGGACCAGTACGCGCTGCTGCGCTCGACAACCGCCTCCGAGCTGCTGGCCCGACTGGTTGAAGACACGCAGGGGGCCGATATCCTCTTCACCGCCGGGTGGGGCTCTGGTCTGCCTGAGGCCGGCGGCCTCCCCGAGTGAGCGCCCGGCTGGCCGCGTCGCATCTTCGAGGGCCGCTGGACACGGTGCTGCCCCGCCGACTCCTCAGCTGATCCGGTCGAGGATCTCTGCTCCCACCACCTCCGGCCTCTTCTCAGGCAGCCAGTGGCCGGCATCCATCTCGACGAACCGGTAGTCACCGGTGCAGTACCGCATGGTGTCCTCAGCCGCCACGCGGCCAAGGTAGGGGTCGCGATTGCCCCACAGGTACGTGGTCGGTACCGACACCGGGGTATCAAGCTTCACCGCCTCGGCACCGGCCTGCGCGAACAGCCCTCGGTACGGGCCGAGCATCCCGCGCACCGCCTCGGCGTCGCTCATCTGGGCTGCATAGGCGGCCGAGAGGTCCGCCGGGACGCCGAGGCGCCGGAGGCCCTCCTTCCGCACCAGCCGCGACAACTGCATCTCCGGCAGCTTTGGCACCTGCATCGCCAGCATGTACCAGCTCTTCAACCCCTGCGATGAGCGCAACACGGCCCGACGCACCGCCGCAGGATGTGGCGTTGACAGCACCGTCAGGCTCCGCACCCTCTCCGGTGTCGTCATGGCGGCGGCCCAGGCCACGCCACCTCCCCAGTCGTGACCGGCGACGTGCGCCGAGTCGAGGCCTGCCTGGTCGAGCAGGGCGAACAAGTCTCCGACGAGCCGTTCGATCCGGTAGGCGCGCCGCCCGGCGGGCCGCGCGTTCGCGGTGTAGCCGCGCAGGGAAGGGGCCAACGTGCGGATCCCGGCCGCGTGCAGCAGCGGCGCCACCGCGTCCCAGGCCGCGGGCGACTGCGGGAATCCGTGCAGCAGGACGACGGTGTGGTCGGCATCGGCCCGTCGGGGGCCGGCGTCGCGCACCTCGAACGTCAGCTGGTCGTTGGTGAAGGTCTCCATGGGCCCAAGTCTCCCTCCGCGGCTCCTCGCCTGCGTCGTTCGGCGCGCGAAAAGCGGATGTGCCGCGGTGAGAGATTGTTATCAAACTGCAACTAAATAGTCCAGTCCTCGCCTTGACACCGCCCGGGATCGGCAGCAGGATTTTGTACTGGAGAAAGACAAAGTTGTCGGGACATGAAACTCGGGACCCTCGGGCTAGTCATGTGCATCTCTCGCTTCACAGAAACACGGGGTCTGGGCACGACCCAGAATCCCCTGACGTTCTCAGGAGGAACGAATGAAGATGAACACGCTCATGACCGCAGCCGCGGGCATGGTCCTGGCCTTCGCCCTCACCGCGTGCGGTGGCGGCGGCGCAGGCAGCACCACGGACCCCACCACGTCTGGCGAAGAATCCGCGACAACCAGCGCACCCGCAGGCGAGGCCGGGGGCTCCGTCGGCGTGTCGATGCCCACCCAGACCACCGAGCGTTGGATCGCCGACGGCGAAGCCGTCAAGTCCCAGCTCGAAGAAGCCGGCTTCGAGGTGGACCTCCAGTTCGCCAACGACGACATCCCCACCCAGGGCCAGCAGATCGACCAGATGATCACCCAGGGCGTCAAGGTCCTCATCATCGCCGCCATCGACGGCACCGCCCTCGCCCCCCAGCTGGAGAACGCCGCCTCGCAGGGCATCACAATCATCTCCTACGACCGCCTGATCCGCGACAGCGCCAACGTCGACTTCTACGTCTCCTTCGACAACTTCAAGGTCGGCGTCGCCCAGGGCCAGTCCCTCATCGACGGCCTCGAAGCCCGCGGCGAAGGCCCGTTCAACATCGAGCTGTTCGCCGGCTCGCTGGACGACAACAACGCCCACTTCTTCTTCAGCGGCGCCATGAGCGTCATCCAGCCTAAGATCGATGACGGCACCTTCACAGTCGTCTCCGGCCAGACCGACATCGAGCAGGCAGCCACGCTCGGCTGGCAGCAGGAGACCGCGCAGAAGCGCATGGAGGACCTCCTCACCGCCAACTACCAGGACAAGAAGGTTGACGGCGTGCTGTCGGCAAACGACGGCCTTGCACGAGGCATCATCACCGCCCTGCAGAATAACGGCTACTCCGGCACCGTCGCCGACAGCTTCCCGATCATCACAGGGCAGGACGCGGAGATCGCCTCCACGAAGCTGATCCAGGACGGCATCCAGTACTCGACCATCTTCAAGGACACCCGCCTGCTGGCCGAGCAGGCCGTCACCGCCGCTCAGGACCTCCTGGCCGGCAACGAGCCCGAGGCGAACAACACTGAGGATTACGACAACGGCGTGAAGGTCGTTCCGTCCTACCTCCTCGATGTGGTCACCGTCACGCAGGACAACCTCACCGAGGCTCTCGTCGACACCGGCTACTGGACCCAGGAGGAGATCGACGCGGGCGTCATCTCCTGATCAGGCGCCAGCGGTGGCCCGGCTCCCCACAGGGCCGGGCCACCTTCACCGAGGGCCCGTGAAGAGGGGCGGCGCGGCGGCCCACTCAGGGGAGTTGAGCCGCGACGTCGACCATCACCAGGCTCATCCGGCACGGCTCGAGCGCCACCAGGGCGTGCCGCTCATTCGGTGCCAGGTACACCACGTCCGCAGGGGCGAGGGTGACCTCGTCGTCGCCGACGGTGAAGCTCATCCGCCCCTCCAGCAGCTGGACCACCACCGCGCGCGGGGATGTGTGCTCGGTCAGCATCTCCCCCTCGTCGAAGGTGAATTCCACCACGCGCAGCAGCGGGTTGTTGTGGATGACGCGCGAGGTGGTGGACTCCTTGACGACGGGCACCTCTGCCGCGACCGCTGTGTAGTGGGCCGACTGGGTCAGGGGCTTGGGCTCCTTCATGGCTTTCCTCCTCCGGCGACGCAAGGTCACCGGACCCAGCTCAGCACACCACCCGGTGCCGCCGAGCACAAACGCGTCGACGGGTCCCCCGGCCCGGATTCTCACGCCGCGTGCGCGGGACCATACGATGGCCCGGTGACCCCACGCCCGACGACGCGCTCCACCTGGCTCGGCGTGCTGATGATCGTCGCCGCTGCGGTGATCTCCGCCTACGCCGTCGTCTACGGCCGCCCGGGCGAGGTTCCGTTCCTGCCCGAGCGGTTCAAGCTGACGCCCCCCTACCGGATCGACCTCGACGTCTACCGGCTCGGCGCCGAGACCCTGCTGCGCGGCGGAGATCTGTACGGCACCCTCCCTGACACCGAGATCGGCG
>DATITN010000010.1:0-28216 GCA_035467795.1 Arachnia sp.
GAACTCGCTGGTGGCGCAGTTCGCGCGGCACAGGGGCGTTCCGCACAGCCACGTCCATGCGGACCTCCGCCGCGAGTGCGGCGGTCCGCCGCTGGCGCAGGCCTCGCAGGCGGAGGTGGACCAGAGGGTCACCACCATCCGGGCCTGGCTGCGCGGCTGACCGCCGCCGAGGGCCCCGCACCGGCGGTTAGCCTGGGGCCATGACAGAGCACACTGAACACTCAGCCGGCGGCGTCTACTCCGTCAAGGGACGCGAGTTCACCCGCGACTCCCGCTACATCGAGACCCGCATCGTGGCCGAACCCCGTCCCGGCACCGACGACTACCCCGTCGAGCCTGGGCGCTACAGGCTGGTCGCGGCCTATGCGTGCCCGTGGGCCAACCGCGCCATCATCGTCCGCGACCTCCTGGGCCTGCAGGACGTGATCTCGCTCGGCACCCCCGGCCCCACGCACGACTCCGACTCCTGGACGTTCGACCTCGACCCGGGTGGCGTGGACCCTGTGCTCGGGATCCCCCGCCTGAAGGACGCCTACGAGAAGCGCTTCCCCGGCTACCCCCGCGGCATCACGGTCCCCGCCATCGTCGACGTGCCCACCGGGATGGTGGTGACCAACAACTTCCCTCAGATCACCGAGGACCTGTTCTTCGAGTGGCGGGCGTTCCACAAGCCCGACGCCCCGGACCTCTGGCCCGAGAACCTGCGGCCCGAGATGGACGACGTGATGCAGCGCGTCTTCACGGAGGTCAACAACGGCGTCTACCGGTGCGGCTTCGCCGGGTCCCAGGAGGCCTACGACGCGGCCTACGACCGGCTGTGGGCGGCGATGGACTGGATGGAGGAGAGGTTGGCGAACCGGCGCTATCTGATGGGGGACTCGATCACCGAGTCCGACGTGCGCCTGTTCACGACGCTGGTGCGCTTCGATCCCGTCTACCACGGCCACTTCAAGTGCAACCGCACCAAGCTGTCCGAGTTGCCCAACCTGTGGGGCTACGCCCGCGACCTCTTCCAGACGCCGGGCTTCGGCACCAACGTGGACTTCGAGCAGATCAAGCAGCACTACTACGTGGTGCACAGGGACCTCAACCCGCTCAGCATCGTGCCCAAGGGTCCGGACCTGGCCGGGTGGACCACCCGGCACGGTCGCGGCTGACCCTGCACGCGCGACGGCGGGGCGCCCCCGTGTGGAGCGCCCCGCCGTCGTTGTCCGCGGTCAGGATTCAGGCTGTGCCGCGTCGGTCTCGACGCTGCCCTCGATCTGATTCATCTTCGCGGAGTGCTGCACCTCGATCTTGCGGGGCTTGGCGGTCTCGGCGACGGGGATGGTGAGGGTCAGGACGCCGTCGGAGTACGAGGCGCTGATCTTGTCCACCGCGAGCCCGCGGCCGAGCGTCAACTGGCGGGCGAAGGTGCCGACGGCGCGCTCACGGGTCAGCCACTGGGCGCCCTCGTCCTGGGCGGGCGAGGTGCGCTCGGCGCGGACGGTGACGGTGGCGCCGTCCATGTCGATGTCGATGCTCGCGGGGTCCACACCGGGCAGGTCGATGTGCGCGACGAACTCGTCGCCGGTGCGGTAGAGATCCATGGGCATCGCGACTGAGGCTGGGGTGCGGGTGACGTCGCCGAGGAGGCGGTCGATGTCGCGGAAGGGGTCGAAGCCAGGCATTGTGCGTTCCTTTCTGAGTTCATTGGGCGCCGGACTTGGTTTCAAGTTGAGTGTACCTCGCTCAACCCGTGAGTCAAGTGGAGGTTGAGTGTCCTCCGCTCAACTCACCGGCAGTGCCGGGGAGGCCCTTCAGAGAGTGGCGCGCAGAGCGCGAAGGCGGGCGAGCGACGACTCGCGGCCCAGCAGCTCCATGGACTCGAACAGCGGCGGAGAGACCTTGCGTCCCGAGATGGCCACGCGGATGGGGGCAAAGGCGAGCTTGGGCTTGATCCCCATCCCGTCGACGATCCGCTCGCGCAACCCGGCCTGGATGGCGTCTGTCGAGAACGGCACGGACTCCGCCACGGCGATGGCCGCGTCCAGCACCTCCGCCGCGTTCTGCGCGAGGCCGGCCAGGGCGTCGTCGTCGAGCACCAGCGCCTCGTCGACGGCGAAGAGATAGTCGAGCTGGGGCCGCGCATCCTTCAGCAGCACCAGGCGCTCCTGAATGAGCGGCACGGCACTGCGCAGCAGGGCGGCCTCGGCCTCGGTGGGCGCCCAGTCCGCCTCGAACTCCAGTATCCGCGACGCCAGCTCCTCGGCCGACAGGCTCCGGATGTAGTGCCCGTTGAGCCAATCCAGCTTCTTCAGGTCGAAGATGGGGCCCACCGTGTTGACCTTGGACCAGGAGAATCCCTCGACGAACTGCTCGAAGGTGGACACCTCGGACTCGTCGTCTCCCGCGTAGCCGAGCAGCTGGAGGAAGTTGCGCACGGCCTCGGGCAGGTATCCCTGCTCCTTGAACCACATCAGGCGAGCGGCGGGGTTCTTGCGCTTGGAGATCTTGGACTTGTCCGTGTTGCGCAGCAGCGGCATGTGGGCGAAGGCGGGCCGCTTCCAGCCCAGCCAGTCGTAGAGCAGCACGTGCTTGGGCGTGGACGAGATCCACTCCTCGCCGCGCACCACGGTGTCGATCCCCATGAGGTGGTCGTCGACGACCACTGCGAGGTGGTAGGTGGGGAATCCGTCGGCCTTGAGGATCACCTGGTCGTCCGGGCGGGGCGCCTTGACGGTGCCGCGGACGATGTCCTCGAACTCGAGCGGCACGTCGTCGGGAATGAGCATCCGCACCACCGGGGTCTCGGAGAAGCCCGGAAGCGCCGCCCTCTCCTCCCGGGTCTTCCCCAGGCACAGCCGGTCGTAGCCGGTCACCGACAGCTTCTGCGCCTCCTGTTGCCTCCGCAGCTCGATCAGGCGCTCCGAGGAGCACCAGCAGTAATACGCGTGTCCGTCGGCGAGGAGCTGCTCGACGAACGGCCGGTACGTGTCGAGCCGCTCCGACTGCCGATACGGGCCGAAGTCGCCTCCGCGGTGCGGCCCCTCATCGGCCTGCAGCCCGAGCCACTCGAGCGAGTCGTAGATCTGCTGCTCGCTGCCCTCCACCTGCCTGGCCTGGTCCGTGTCCTCGATCCGGAGCACGAACGCCCCGCCGGTCTTTCGCGCCCAGGCGAGGTCGAACAAGGCCATGAAGGCGGTGCCGACATGCGGGTCGCCGGTGGGCGACGGTGCGACGCGGGTCCGGGCCGGGGTGGGTGTAGCGCTCATGGGAGTTCACCCTATCGGGCATCCTTGGGGCTATGACGACCGAACCGGGCCCCACCCCAGCCAAAGCGCTCCAGCACGCGCGTGACGCGGTCGACGACGCTGCGCGCGGACGGATCCGCGGCTACCTCGCCTCAGATCCTCCGCCGAAGCCCGCCCAGATGACGCGCACCCTGAGCTACTTCCTCGACGATCTCGTGCAGATCCCCGGCACCAAGGTCCGGGTCGGACTGGACCCGCTCCTCTCCTTCATCCCCTGGGCGGGCACGGCGGTGGGCGCAGCATTCGGCAGCGTGGTGATGGCCGACGCCATCCGGCTCCGCGCACCCCTGCCGGTCCTGCTCCGGATGGGCACCAACTCGCTGCTGGACTGGGCCCTGGGCATGATCCCCTTCGTGGGCGCGTTCTTCGACGCCGCCTACCGCGCCAACAAGATGAACCTGAAGCTCCTGAACCGCACGATCGAGAACCGGGAACTGGTGCGTCAGGCCTCCGTCCGGTACTGGATCGGCGTCGCCGTGCTCGTGGCCCTGCTGGTGGCCGCGATGGTGGCCATCCCCATCGCGTTCATCATGGGGATCAACCACCTCATCGCCACCACCGGCTGACCGGTCCCACTGCGGGTGGCGTGCTAATTTACCCGCATGACCGAGCCCTCCGCCATGCCCTCCAACTTCATCTACGAGGCCGTGGACGCGGACGTCCAGGCGGGAAAGCGCGGCGGCCGGGTCCAGACGAGATTCCCTCCCGAGCCCAACGGATACCTCCACATCGGGCACGCCAAGGCGATCGTCGTGGACTTCGGGGTGGCCGCGGACTTCGGCGGCATCTGCATCCTGCGCCTCGACGACACCAACCCGGAGACCGAGGACACCAGCTTCGTCGAGGGCATCGTCGAGGACATCGAGTGGCTCGGCTACGAGCCTGCCGACGTGCGCTACGCCTCCGACTACTTCGAGGAGCTGTACACGTGGGCAGAGCAGCTGGTCAGCGCCGGCCTCGCCTACGTCGACGATCAGGACGGTGAGGCCATCTCGGCCGGCCGCGGCGGCTTCGGTAAGCCGGGGGTGAACTCGCCCTTCCGCGACCGCTCCCCGGAGGTGAACCTGGACCTGTTCCGTCGCATGCGCGCCGGCGAGTACTCGGATGGTTCGAGGGTGCTGCGCGCCAAGATCGACATGGCCCACGAGAACATGCAGCTGCGCGACCCCATCATGTACCGGATCCGCCGCGTGACGCACCACCGCACGGGCGACGACTGGGCGATCTACCCCACCTATGACTGGGCGCACGGCCAATCCGACGCCATCGAGGGCGTCACCCACTCCATCTGCACACTGGAGTTCGAGTCACACCGGCCCCTGTACGACTGGTTCCTGGCCCAGCTGGGCGTCGAGGAGCCCCCGCGACAGTACGAGTTCGCCCGCCTCGAGCTCACCCACACCGTCACCTCCAAACGGCGGCTGGCGAAGCTGGTCATGGACGGCGTCGTCGACGGGTGGGACGACGCCCGGATGCCGACTCTGCGGGGCCTGCGCCGCCGGGGCTACCCGCCCACCGCGATCCGCACCTTCTGCCGGGAGGTGGGCACCACCCGCACCAACTCGCGCCAGTCGATCGAGGCCCTCGAAAGCTACGTCCGACGCGAGCTCAACTCCTCCGCCCAACGCCGGATGGCGGTCATCCGACCGCTCAAGCTCCGCATCACCAACTGGCCGGTCGACGACGCCGGTCTGCCGGTGGTTGAGCACTTCGAGCTGGCGAACAATCCGGAGCGAGCCGAGGACGGCACCCGCAGCGTCGCGTTCAGCGGAGATCTCTGGATCGAGCAGGAGGACTTCCAGGAGGTGCCCCCGCCGAAGTACTTCCGGCTCTCCCCCGGCCGTGAGGTGCGCCTCCGGGGCGCCTACTTCGTGACCGCCACCGACGTCGTGAAGGACGAGGTGGGCAACGTCGTCGAGGTGCTCGCCACCTATGACCCGGCCTCGAAGGGCGGCAACTCGCCGGACGGTCGCAAGGTCAAGTCCACGATGCACTGGGTGTCGGCGCCGCACGCGGTGTCGGCCACCGTGGCGCTGTACGGGCGCCTGTTCACTGCCGAGGCCCCGGGCGACGCGACGGGTGAGGCCCTGGATGACCTCAACCCGGACTCACGCGACGTGCTCGCCGGGGCCAAGGTGGAGGCGGCGCTGCTCGATGCACGGCCTGGTGAGGTGGTGCAGTTCGAGCGCCTGGGCTACTTCGCCGCAGACCTGGACGAGGCGATGCATTTCCACCGCACCGTGGGCCTGCGGGATGAATGGGCCGCCATCCAGAAGCGCGGCTGAGCCTCCGCCCGGGAACGCGACGAGGGCCGTGCAGCCGAAGCTGCACGGCCCTCGTCAGGCGTAGAGACTAGATCACTTGATGATCTTGGTGACGTTGCCTGCACCCACGGTGCGGCCGCCCTCACGGATGGCGAACTTGAGGTTCTCCTCCATGGCGATCGGCTTGTTGAGGTGCACGGTCATCTCGGTGTTGTCACCAGGCATGACCATCTCGGTGCCGGCAGGCAGCTGGACGACCCCGGTCACGTCCGTGGTGCGGAAGTAGAACTGGGGGGAGTAGTTCGAGAAGAACGGCTTGTGACGGCCACCCTCCTCCTTCGCCAGCACGTAGACGTTGGCCTCGAAGTCCGTGTGGGGCGTGGTGGAACCGGGCTTGATGACAACCATGCCGCGCTCCACGTCTTCCTTCTTGGTGCCGCGAAGCAGAAGGCCGACGTTCTCGCCCGCGCGACCCTCGTCGAGGATCTTGCGGAACATCTCCACACCGGTGACCGTGGAGGACTGCTTGGTCTCACGGATGCCGATGATGTCGACCGTCTCGCCGGTCTTGACGATGCCGCGCTCGATGCGGCCGGTGATGACGGTGCCACGACCGGTGATCGTGAAGACGTCCTCAACGGGCATCAGGAAGGGCTTCTCGGTGTCGCGAGCCGGCTGCGGGATGAACTCGTCGACGGCGTCCATGAGATCGAGGACGGTCTTGGCCCACTTCTCGTCGCCCTGGAGGGCGGGGAACGCGGCGACGCGGACGACCTTGGTGTCCTCGAAGCCCTGAGCCGTCAGGATCTCGTCGAGTTCCATCTCGACCAGTTCGATCAGGTCAGCGTCCGCGTCGTCGATCATGTCGCACTTGTTGAGGGCGACGACCATGGCGGGCACGCCAACCTGGCGAGCCAGGAGGATGTGCTCGTGGGTCTGAGCCATCGGGCCGTCAGTGGCGGCGACGACGAGGATCGCACCGTCCATCTGGGCGGCGCCGGTGATCATGTTCTTGACGTAGTCGGCGTGCCCGGGGCAGTCGACGTGCGCGTAGTGACGCTTTTCGGTCTGGTACTCGACGTGCGCGATGGAAATGGTGATACCGCGCTGGCGCTCTTCGGGCGCCTTGTCGATCTGATCGAACGCCGACACAGCATTCCACTGGGGGTACTTTTCGTGGAGCACCTTCGTGATCGCCGCGGTCAGAGTGGTCTTGCCGTGGTCGACGTGTCCGATTGTGCCGATGTTGCAGTGCGGCTTAGTCCGCTCAAACTTGGCCTTTGCCACGAGGGCTCCTTCTTGGGATATCGCCTCGCTGGTTGCGGGGCGTCGCTTATGGTTCCTCTAGAGAGGTCAGCATCTGAGCTTAGCGCCCAAACGCATACCTGACCAATCCTATAGGAGCCTAGTTCTCAGTCAAACCGGGCGAGGGTAAACCCCTCCCGGAAAAGGCGGATGGCCGGGGTCTCCCCCGGCCATCCGTTTGTCAGTGACGACGTAGTGCGTCGCAGCAGTCACTCGCCTCCGCGGGACTTCGCGACGATCTCCTCGGAGATGAACCTCGGCGTCTCGGCGTAGGAGTCGAACTCCATCGAGTACGAGGCCTGGCCCGAGGTCTTCGACCGCAGGTCACCCACGTATCCGAACATCTCGGACAGCGGCACGAGCGCCCGCACCACACGGTTGCCGTGCAGCTCCTCCATGGCCTGGATGTGGCCACGGCGCGAGTTGATGTCGCCGATGACCGTGCCCAGGTAGTCCTCCGGCGTGGTGACCTCGACCGCCATGACGGGCTCCAGGATGGCCGGATCCGCCTTGCGGGCCGCTTCCTTGAACGCCATCGAGCCGGCCAGCTTGAAGGCGAGCTCCGAGGAGTCGACATCGTGGTACGCGCCGTCGGTGAGGGTCACCTTGATGTTGTCCACCGGGTAGCCGGCCAGGACGCCGAACTGCAGGGCATCCTTGACGCCGGCATCCACCGCGGGGATGTACTCACGGGGGATGCGTCCGCCGGTGACGGCGTTGACGAACTCGTAACCCGAGCCCGGCTCCGTCGGCTCCAGGTCGATGATGACCCGCGCGAACTGACCCGACCCACCGGTCTGCTTCTTGTGGGTGTACTCGATCTTCTCCACCTTGCGACGGAGCGTCTCGCGGTAGGCCACCTGCGGCTTGCCGATGTTGGCCTCGACCTTGAACTCACGACGCATGCGGTCGATCAGCACATCGAGGTGCAGCTCGCCCATGCCGGCGATGATGGTCTGACCGGTCTCCTCATCCGTGTGCACACGGAACGTGGGATCCTCCTCGGCCAGGCGCTGGATCGCGTGCGACAGCTTCTCCTGGTCCGACTTGGTCTTCGGCTCGATGGCCTGCTCGATGACGGGGTTGGGGAACGTCATCGACTCCAGCACGATCGGGTTCCCCGGATCGCACAGGGTCTCGCCCGTGGTGGTGTCCTTGAGGCCCATCACCGCGCAGATCATGCCGGCGCCGATCTGGGGGATCTCTTCGCGCTTGTTGGCGTGCATCTGGTAGATCTTGCCGATGCGCTCCTTGCGACCCTTGGTGGCGTTGAGCACCTGCGAGCCGGAGTGCAGGACACCGGAGTAGATGCGCACGAACGTCAGGCGCCCGAGGTGCGGATCAGCGGCCACCTTGAAGGCCAGGATCGACAGCGGCTCGTCTTCGGCGGGGTGACGCTCCATGCGGACCGTCTCGTCGTTGGGCTTGAAGCCCTCGATGGCGGGCACGTCGAGCGGGGACGGCAGGTAGGCGTTGACGGCGTCGAGCAGGGGCTGGACGCCCTTGTTCTTGAACGACGAGCCACACACCACAGCGGTGAACGTGTTGGAGATGACGCCCTTGCGGACGGCCGCCTTGATCTGCGCGACCGTGGGCTCCTCGCCCTCCATGTAGAGCTCCATGATGTCGTCATCGACGTCCGCGATGCGCTCGATCAGCACGGCGTGGGCGGCCTCAGCGGCCTCCTTGAGGTCCGCGGGGATCTCCTCGACGGTGTAGTCCTCACCGATCGTGGTCTCGCCGTGCCACGTGAGCGCACGCATCTCGACGAGGTCCACCACACCCAGGAATCCGCCCTCGGAGCCGATCGGGAGCTGCAGCAGCACCGGATCGGTGTTGAGGCGCTCACGGATGGTCTTGACGCAGTGATCGAACGAGGCGCCCGTGCGGTCCAGCTTGTTGATGTAGCAGATGCGCGGCACACCGTACTTGGTGGCCTGACGCCACACCGTCATCGACTGCGGCTCAACGCCGGCCACGCCGTCGAACACCGCGACGGCGCCGTCGAGCACGCGGAGCGAGCGCTCCACCTCGACGGTGAAGTCGACGTGCCCGGGGGTGTCGATGATGTTGATCAGGTGGTCCTTCCAGAAACAGGTCGTGGCGGCCGACGTGATCGTGATGCCGCGCTCCTGCTCCTGCTCCATCCAGTCCATCACGGCGGCGCCCTCGTGAACCTCACCGATCTTGTAGGTCTTGCCGGTGTAGAACAAGATGCGCTCGGTGGTGGTGGTCTTGCCGGCGTCGATGTGCGCCATGATGCCGATGTTGCGAACCTTGGAAAGGTCGGTCACTGTGCAGTCCTTATGTCTCTGGGTAGTAGACGGTGAAGGCCCCCGGGCTTGAAGCCCGAGGGCGACCGATCACCAGCGGTAGTGCGCGAAGGCGCGGTTGGCCTCGGCCATCTTGTGCGTGTCCTCGCGACGCTTCACCGAAGCACCGAGACCGTTGGAGGCGTCGAGGATCTCGTTCATGAGGCGCTCGGTCATCGTCTTCTCGCGACGGGCGCGGGAGAAGCTGACCAGCCAGCGCATGGCCAGCGTGTTCTGACGGCCGGGCTTGACCTCGATCGGCACCTGGTAGGTGGCGCCGCCGACTCGACGGGACTTCACCTCGATGGAGGGCCGGACATTGTCCAGTGCGCGCTTGAGCGTCTGCACCGGATCCGTGCCCGTCTTGACACGGGTGCCCTCGAGGGCGTCATAGACGATCGCCTGGGCGATGGTCTTCTTGCCGTCGAGCAGAATCTTGCTCACCAGCTGCGAGACGAGCGGGGAGCCGTACACCGGGTCGATGGGGACCGGGCGCTTCGGGGCGGGACCCTTGCGTGGCATTACTTCTCCTTCTTCGCGCCGTAGCGGCTACGGGCCTGCTTGCGACCCTTGACACCCTGGGTGTCGAGCGAGCCGCGGATGATCTTGTAGCGCACACCGGGGAGGTCCTTCACGCGACCGCCGCGGACGAGCACCATGGAGTGCTCCTGCAGGTTGTGGCCGACGCCCGGAATGTAGGCAGTGACTTCGATGCCGGAGCTCAGGCGCACACGAGCGACCTTGCGCAGCGCGGAGTTCGGCTTCTTCGGGGTCGTGGTGTACACGCGGGTGCACACGCCGCGACGCTGGGGCGAACCCTTCAACGCGGGCGTCTTGTTCTTCGAGACTTTGTCGGTGCGGCCCTTACGGACCAGCTGCTGAATAGTTGGCACCTGTTGGTATCACTTTCGTTGTCTGGGTGGACGTTTGTCATCCCTGGCGCAACCCTTCGACGTGGGGCCGGGTCACCGTTTCCAACCTCACGACACATCGAGTTGCCGTGCGAACTCCGCACAGGTCTGGTCTCTTCGCAACGAATAAGAACGCCAGGATCATGCCAGGGCACGCACATATGGGCCCGAGCAACCGAGCACGCCCACTTAGGTTACTCCAGCGCCACACTATGGTCAAAAACGGCGCAGGGCCCCGGACTTTTCAGTCCAGGACCCTCCGCGCGCGGGAACGTCAGCGAAGCTCGCCGAAGTCCATCTCGTCGAGCGGGACGGCGGGGCCGACCACATCAGAGCCGAACGAGTAATCGTAGGGGTCGTAGCTCATCGTGAAGGCGCTGGCTCGCGCCTCCTCGGTGGGCTCCACCCTGATGTTGCGGTACCGCTCCAGGCCGGTGCCGGCCGGGATCAGCTTGCCGAGGATGACGTTCTCCTTGAGGCCCTTGAGCGTGTCGCTCTTGCCCTGGATGGCCGCGTCCGTGAGGACCTTGGTGGTCTCCTGGAAGGAGGCTGCCGACAGCCAGGACTCGGTGGCCAGGGAGGCCTTGGTGATGCCCATCAGCACCGGACGACCCTCAGCGGGCTTCGCACCCTCGGTCAGAGCCTTGCGGTTGGCCGCCTCGTAGGACGCACGGTCCACGAGCTCGCCGGGCATCATCGACGTCTCGCCCGAGTCGATGACCGTCACCCGGCGCAACATCTGCCGGATGATGATCTCGATGTGCTTGTCGTGGATGGGGGCGCCCTGCGTGCGGTACACACGCTGGACCTCCTGCACGAGGTGCTCCTGCACCTTGCGCAGGCCACGCACGCGGAGCACGTCCTGGGGATCCACCTGGCCCGCGGTCAGCTGCTGACCGATGGCCACGTGCACGCCGTCCTCGATGTGGGTCCGGTGGCCGGAGTGGTCCTCGAACTCCAGGCGTGCGCGTCGCGCCACCGGGTACTCGAGATCCTCGCCGCCGTCGTCACGCACGATGACGATCTTGCGGCTCCGGTCCCCGTCCTCGATCCGCACGACGCCGTCGGCCTCGGTGATCGGGGCCTTGCCCTTGGGCTGACGGGCCTCGAACAGCTCGGTGACGCGCGGCAGACCCTGCGTGATGTCGTCGCCCGCCACACCACCGGTGTGGAAGGTACGCATCGTCAGCTGGGTGCCGGGCTCGCCGATGGACTGCGCCGCGACGATGCCGATGGCCTCGCCCACGTCGACGATCTTGCCGGATGCCAGCGACCGGCCGTAGCACATGGCGCACGTGCCCACCGCGGACTCGCACGTGAGGACGGAGCGGACCTTGACCTCGGTCACGCCCGCCTGCACCAGGGTGTGGATCTCCTCGTCGCCCAGATCGGTGCCGGCCTTGACCAGCACCTCCCCCTTCGCGTCGAGCGCGTCGACCGCGAGGGAACGGGCATAGACAGCCGTCTCCACCTCGTTCGACACCTCCACCGTGGCGCCCTCGGCGAACGGCTCCGCGGCGATTGCCAACGGCCTGCCGTTCTCCCCGACGCCGGGCTTGGTCCACTTCGCGATCGGCCTGATGAGGCCGCGCTCGGTGCCGCAGTCCTCCTCGCGGACGATGACGTCCTGCGACACGTCCACCAGACGACGGGTCAGGTAGCCCGAGTCCGCGGTCCGCAGTGCGGTGTCCGCCTGACCCTTACGGCCACCGTGGGTGGAGATGAAGTACTCGAGGACCGACAGGCCTTCACGGAAGTTGGACTTGATCGGGCGGGCGATGATGTCGCCCTTCGGGTTGGCCACCAGGCCTCGCATGGCGGCGATCTGACGCATCTGCGTCATGTTTCCGCGGGCCCCGGAGTCCACCATCATGAAGATGGGGTTGTCCTTGGTGAAGTTGGCCTTCATCGCCTCGGTCAGCTCGGCCGTGGCGTCGGTCCAGATCGCGATGAGCTCCTGACGGCGCTCATCCTCGGTCACGGTGCCGCGCTCGTAGAGCTTGTCGATCTTGGCCGCGCGAGTCTCGTACCCTTCCAGGATCTGGGCCTTCTCCGGCGGGGTCTGGACGTCCCCGATGGACACCGTCACCCCGGAGCGCGTGGCCCACTGGAAGCCCAGGTCCTTCAGGTTGTCCAGCGCGGCGGCCACGACCACCTTCGGGTAGCGCTCGGCCAGCTCGTTGACGATGCCGCCGAGGACCTTCTTGCCCACCACTTCGTTCACGAAGGCGAAGTCGTCCGGCAGCGCCTCGTTGAAGAGCGCCCGGCCCAGCGTGGTCTCCACGATGATCGAACCGTCGGCGCGGGGAGTCGAGCCCTCGACGACGACGCCGGTGAGACGGATCCTGATGTTCGAGCCGATGGACAGGTAGCCACGGTCGAACGCCATGATGGCTTCGGCCAGGGACGAGAATGTCCGCCCCTCACCGGCCCCCGGACGCACCAGCGTCAGGAAGTAGTGGCCGATGATCATGTCCTGCGTGGGCATGGTCACGGGTCGGCCGTCGGCCGGCTTCAGGATGTTGTTGGTCGAGAGCATCAGGATGCGGGCCTCGGCCTGCGCCTCCACGGACAGCGGGAGGTGCACGGCCATCTGGTCACCGTCGAAGTCCGCGTTGAACGCGGTGCACACCAGCGGGTGGATCTGGATGGCCTTGCCCTCGATCAGCTGGGGCTCGAAGGCCTGGATGCCGAGGCGGTGCAGCGTGGGTGCGCGGTTCAGCAGCACCGGGTGCTCGGCGATGACCTCTTCCAGCACGTCCCACACGACGGGGCGCTGGCGCTCCACCATCCGCTTGGCGGCCTTGATGTTCTGGGCGTGGTTGAGGTCGTCGAGGCGCTTCATGACGAAGGGCTTGAACAGCTCCAACGCCATGGCCTTGGGCAGACCGCACTGGTGCAGCTTCAGCTGCGGGCCCACCACGATCACGGAACGGCCCGAGTAGTCCACGCGCTTGCCGAGCAGGTTCTGACGGAACCGGCCCTGCTTGCCCTTGAGCATGTCGGAGATCGACTTCAGCGGGCGGTTGCCCGGCCCCGTGACGGGGCGGCCGCGACGGCCGTTGTCGAACAGGGAGTCCACGGCCTCCTGCAGCATGCGCTTCTCGTTGTTGACGATGATCTCGGGCGCGCCGAGATCCAGGAGGCGCTTGAGCCGGTTGTTGCGGTTGATCACGCGACGGTAGAGGTCGTTGAGATCGGAGGTGGCGAACCGACCGCCGTCGAGCTGCACCATCGGGCGCAGGTCCGGGGGGATCACCGGGACCACGTCGAGCACCATGGCCGACGGGTGGTTCTGGCCGGACAGGAACGCCGCGACGACCTTGAGGCGCTTGAGCGCCCGGGTCTTGCGCTGGCCCTTGCCGGTGGCGATGGTCTCGCGCAGCGACACGGACTCGGCCTGGAGGTCGAAGGACTGGAGGCGCTTCTGGATGGCCTCGGCGCCCATCGATCCCTCGAAGTACTTGCTGAAGCGCTTCTTCATCTCGCGGTACAGCGTCTCGTCGCCCTCGAGGTCCTGGACCTTGAGGGTCTTGAAGCGCTGCCACACCTCGTCGATGCGGTCCAGCTGACGCTGCGTGCGGGTGCGGATCTGGCCGGCCTCGCGCTCGGCCGCTTCGCGGACCTTGCGCTTGATGTCTGCCTTCGCGCCCTCGGACTCGAGCTGGGCGAGGTCCTCCTCCAGCTTGCGCATGCGCGCCTCGATGTCGGCGTCGCGGCGGGTGGCGACCTGCTTGGTCTCCACCTCCACCTTCGCCTGCAGAGACGCGAGGTCCCGGTGACGGGCCTCCTCATCGACGGCGGTGATCATGTGCGCCGCGAAGTAGATGACCTTCTCCAGGTCCTTCGGGGCGATGTCCAGGAGGTAGCCGAGCCTGCTGGGGACACCCTTGAAGTACCAGATGTGCGTCACGGGGGCGGCCAGCTCGACGTGCCCCATGCGATCGCGGCGCACGTTGGAGCGCGTCACCTCGACGCCACAGCGCTCGCAGATGATGCCCTTGAAGCGCACCCGCTTGTACTTGCCGCAGTAGCACTCCCAGTCCCGGGTGGGACCGAAGATCTTCTCGCAGAACAGGCCGTCGCGCTCAGGCTTCAGCGTGCGGTAGTTGATGGTCTCCGGCTTCTTGACCTCGCCGTGCGACCATTCGCGGATTTGGTCGGCGCTCGCGAGACCGATCCGCAGCTCGTCATAGAAGTTCACGTCCAGCACGTTGCTTCTCTTTCCCCTACGCGTGACGCGTAGGCGCTGTTTCGATGTGAGTCTGAGGTGTTGATTCGGACCGTGTCAGGCCCGAGGGGTGACTGAGCGCAACACTCAGACTTCACCGACGTCCATGAAGTTGTCGCTTCCGGGACGGCGACCGAGATCGATGCCGAAGTCTTCCGCCGAGCGGAGATCATCCTCGGAATCGCGCAGGTCGATGACCCGACCGTCGTCCGAGAGGACCTCCACGTTCAGGCAGAGCGACTTCATCTCCTTGACCAGAACCTTGAACGACTCCGGGATGCCCGGCTCCGGGATGTTCTCGCCCTTGACGATGGCCTCGTAGACCTTCACGCGGCCGGGGACGTCGTCGGACTTGATGGTGAGCAGCTCCTGGAGTGCCCAGGCGGCGCCGTAGGCCTCGAGGGCCCACACCTCCATCTCACCGAAGCGCTGTCCGCCGAACTGGGCCTTACCACCCAGCGGCTGCTGCGTGATCATGGAGTACGGGCCGGTGGACCGGGCGTGGATCTTGTCGTCGACGAGGTGGTGGAGCTTGAGCATGTACATGTAGCCCACGCCCACCTTCTCCGGGTACGGCTCGCCGGAGCGGCCGTCGAACAGACGCGCCTTTCCGCCGGCGTCCACGAGGCGTTCACCGTCACGGGTGGTCAGCGAGTTGGCAAGCAGCCCGCCGATCTCCGATTCGTTGGCGCCGTCGAAGACGGGGGTGGCCACCTTCGCGTTGCCTTCCATCCGGCCGAGGCCGACGTCGCGCAGACGCTCCGCCCACTCCTCCTGGACGTCGGTGACGTCCCAGCCGGTCTTGGCGATCCACCCGAGGTGGTTCTCCAGCACCTGGCCGATGTTCATCCGGGAGGGCACGCCGAGGGGGTTGAGCACGATGTCGACCGGGGTGCCGTCCTCCATGAAAGGCATGTCCTCGATGGGGAGGATCTTCGAGATGACGCCCTTGTTGCCGTGGCGGCCGGCGAGCTTGTCGCCGTCGGAGATCTTGCGCTTCTGCGCCACGTGGACGCGCACCAGCTCGTTGACGCCGGGGGGGAGCTCGTCGTCGTCCTCACGGTTGAACACGCGCACCGCGATGACGGTGCCGGACTCGCCGTGGGGAACCTTGAGGGACGTGTCGCGCACCTCACGGGCCTTCTCACCGAAGATGGCGCGCAGCAGGCGCTCCTCCGGGGTCAGCTCGGTCTCGCCCTTCGGCGTGACCTTGCCCACCAGGACGTCTCCGGCCGAGACCTCGGCGCCGATGCGCACGATGCCCCGCTCGTCGAGGTCCGCAAGCATCTCGTCCGAGACGTTGGGGATCTCGCGGGTGATCTCCTCGGCGCCCAGCTTGGTGTCGCGGGCGTCCACCTCGTGCTCCTCGATGTGGATCGAGGTCAGCACGTCGTCCTGGACGATGCGCTGGGACAGGATGATGGCGTCCTCGTAGTTGAGGCCCTCCCACGGCATGAACGCCACGAGGAGGTTCTTGCCCAGCGCCAGCTCGCCCTGATCCGTGCAGGGGCCGTCTGCCAGCGGGGTGCCCACCTCGACACGGTCGCCCGGCTTCACCAGCGGACGCTGATTGATGCAGGTGCCGGCGTTGGAGCGCACGAACTTGTCCAGCTTGTAGGACTGGTAGGTGCCGTCGTCGTTGGTGATCTCGAGCAGATCCGCAGAAACGGAGCTGACCACACCCGGCTTCTTCGCAAGCGTCACGTCGCCGACGTCCACCGCGGCACGGTACTCCATGCCGGTGCCCACGATGGGGGCCTCGTTGCGGATCAGCGGCACGGCCTGGCGCTGCATGTTGGCGCCCATGAGCGCGCGGGACGCATCGTCGTGCTCGAGGAACGGGATGAGCGCCGTGGCGATGGAGACCATCTGCCGCGGGGACACATCCATGTACTCCACGTCTGAGGCGTGAATCTGGTCCACGTCGCCGTGCTTGATGCGCACGAGGACGCTCTCCTCGGTCAGGCGGCCGGACTGATCGACGTGGGCGTTGGCCTGCGCGATCGAGTAGCGGTCCTCCTCGTCAGCGGTGAGGTAGTCGATCTGATCGGTGACCATGCCGTCGACGACCTTGCGGTACGGGGTCTCGATGAACCCGAAGGCGTTGACCCGGGCGAACGAGGCCAGCGAGCCGATGAGGCCGATGTTGGGGCCTTCAGGGGTCTCGATGGGGCACATGCGGCCGTAGTGCGACGGGTGGACGTCACGGACCTCCATGCCGGCGCGGTCACGGGAGAGTCCGCCGGGGCCCAGCGCCGAGAGCCGGCGCTTATGGGTGAGTCCGGCCAGCGGGTTGTTCTGGTCCATGAACTGCGACAGCTGCGAGGTGCCGAAGAACTCCTTGAGCGCAGCGGTCACCGGGCGGATGTTGATCAGGGTCTGGGGCGTGATGGCCTCGATGTCCTGAGTGGTCATCCGGTCCCGCACGACCCGCTCCATGCGGCCGAGGCCTGTGCGCAGCTGATTCTGGATCAGCTCGCCCACGGTGCGGAGCCGGCGGTTACCGAAGTGGTCGATGTCGTCGGCCTCCACCTGGAGGTCTCCGAGCGTCTCACGGTGCTCGTGAAGGGCCACGATGTAGCGGATGGCGCCGACGATGTCGTCGAGGGTCAGGACCTGCTGGTCGTACGGCAGATCGAGGCCAAGCTTCTTGTTGATCTTGTACCGGCCGACCTTGGCGGTGTCGTACCGCTTGGGGTTGAAGTAGTAGTTGTCCAACAGCGCCTGCGCCGCGTCACGCGCCGGCGGTTCGCCCGGGCGCAGCTTGCGGTAGATGTCCAGGAGCGCCTCGTCCTGGGTCTTGACCGAGTCCTTCTCCAGCGTCAGGCGCATGGACTCGTACTCGCCGAACTCCTCGAGGATCTTGTCCTCGGACCAGCCGAGGGCCTTGAGCAGGACGGTCACGTTCTGCTTGCGCTTGCGGTCCAGGCGCACGAACACCATGTCGCGCTTGTCGATCTCGAACTCGAGCCAGGCGCCGCGCGAGGGGATCACCTTGCAGGAGAAGATGTCCTTGTCGGAGGTCTTGTCCGGGGTCTGCTCGAAGTACACGCCCGGCGAGCGGACGAGCTGGGAGACCACGACGCGCTCGGTGCCGTTGATGATGAAGGTGCCGCGGTCCGTCATCAGGGGGAAGTCCCCGATGAAGACGGTCTGGCTCTTGATCTCGCCCGTGTCGTTGTTGACGAACTCAGCGGTGACGAAGAGGGGCGCGGCGTAGGTGACGTCGCGGTCCTTGCACTCCTCGATGGTCCACTTCGGGGACTCGAAGCGGTGGTCGCGGAACGAGAGCGACATCGTCTCGTTGAAGTCCTCGATGGGCGAGATCTCGGCGAACATCTCCTCCAGTCCGGACCGGGTGTTGACGTCGGTGCGGCCGGCGGCCAACTGGTCCGCGACCCTCCTCTGCCAGGCGTCGTTTCCGATCAGCCAGTTGTAGGCGTCGATCTGCAAATCCAGGAGGTTTGGGACCTCGAGCGGCTCATGAATCTTCGCGAAGGAGATTCGGCCGGTGGATGAGACGACATTGGTGTTCTTCAACGCAGAGCGCGAGGCGGCCAAGATTCGGTCCTTCCAAGAACGCTTGAAGCAGGTTTTCCGTGCATGGCGAAATTCCCGTGTCAAATCACGGGCGCAACGCATAGCTGGGCAAACAACCACTATAGAGCAAGATGCACAGGACGGCAACTACCGCAGGCCTCACGGGCCCTGCGGTTGACTTCGATCCACGACGATCTCTTCCAATCCTGATGATAGCGGGCGGGGCGCGGGGCGCAACCCTCAGCCCCGGCCATCCGGAGTCGGGGACGAGCAACGGCCCGCCCCCACCTGGGGACGGGCCGTGTGCCGAGCTGAGCCGGGGCTCAGATCACTTGAGCTCGACGCTGCCGCCGGCGGCCTCAAGGGCCTCCTTGGCCTTGGCAGCGGTCTCCTTGTCGACCTGCTCCAGGACGGCCTTGGGAGCGCCCTCGACGAGGTCCTTGGCCTCCTTCAGACCGAGCGAGGTCAGCGCGCGGACCTCCTTGATGACGGCGATCTTCTTGTCGCCGCCGGCGGTCAGGATGACGTCGACCTTGTCCGAGACAGCCTCTTCCTCACCGGCGTCGTCGCCGCCAGCGGCGGGGGCGGCAGCGGCGACGGCGACCGGCGCGGCAGCGGTGACACCGAAGGTGTCCTCGAAGATCTTCACGAACTCAGAGAGCTCGATGAGGGTCATCTCCTTGAAAGCGTCAAGGAGCTCGTCAGTGGTGAGCTTCGCCATGGTGGGCGTTCCTTTCGTTGAAAAAACTGTGATCGCAGCGGGTGCTGCAACGGATCACTCCGCAGCGTCAGCTGCAACGGGTGCCGCATCAGCGGCGGGGGTGTCGTCCTTGGCTTCGGTGGCCGGCGCGGAGCCGGTGCCACCGATCAGGGAGGGGTTGGCCTCGGCAGCGGTCTGCAGAGCACCGAACAGACGGGCGCCCTGCGACAGCGGGGCGGCCAGCATGTAAGCGGCCTTGGCCAGGTTGGCCTGCATTGCGCCGGCCATCTTGGCCAGCAGGACCTCGCGGGACTCGAGGTCCGCGAGCTTCAGCACAGCCTGGGCGTCGAGGAACTTGCCCTCGAGCACACCACCCTTGATTGCCAGAGACGGATGTGCCTTTGCGAAGTCACGCAGCCCCTTGGTGGCGGCGGCGATGTCACCGTTGACGAACGCGATGGCCGTGGGGCCGGTGAGGGTACCTTCGATGCCCTCGATACCGGCTTCCTTGGCCGCGATCGCCGTAAGGGTGTTCTTCGCAACGGCGTAGGTGGCGTTCTCACCGAGGGATCGACGAAGTGTCTTCAGATCCTTGACGGTGAGACCGCGATACTCGGTGAGAACTGCCGCCGCAGAGTTACTGAACTGCTCAGTGAGGTCTGCGACCTTGGCAGCCTTGTCCGGCCTCGCCATGTGGTCTCCTTCCGGTCTACATCCGCCCTCCACCCGGGTGGGCGGAAGGAGGGCCGAAGCCCCGCCGACGCAAAAAACGCCCCGAACGCCGGCGGCGCGGGGCGATCCGAGGAACTCGGGAAGCTGATCACGTACACCTGCGCGGGAGCCTTGCGGCGTTATGGCTGGGGAGCCACCTGCGGTCTTCGGCCTGACGAACTATACCCAGCCCCACCGGGAGCCCCAAATCGTCCGGGTCGACGGCGGCGGGCAGGGGCCCAGGTCCCACCGTCGGAGGGCGGTGGCGGGCCGCGCGGGAGCGTGCATTAACCTCTAGACCTTGAAGAAAGCAATTCCTGGAAGGACCCTCATGCGTCGCATTCTCGCCGCCGGCCTGTTGGCCACCCTAGCCGTGAGCGCCTGCAGCGCCCAGGCCACCACCGAGTCCGAGTCAGGGTCCACGGACTCCTCAGACCGCACCCATGACGTCTCCGGCGTCGCCGAGGTCGACGACCTCGCCGCTCTCCTCCCCGCGGAGATCCGCGACAGGGGAACCCTGACGATCGGCGCCGCCATCGACTACGCCCCCGCGGAGTTCCGCGCCGAGGACCTCACCACGGCCATCGGCTACGACGTCGACCTCGGCAAGGCCATCGGCCGGGTGCTCGGCGTCGAGACCGAGGTGATCGACGGCGAGTTCGCCTCCCTGCTGCCCGGCATCGGCACCAAGTACGACATCGGCATCTCGTCGTTCACCATCACGGAGGAGCGCACCGCCAACTTCACGATGATCTCCTACATCACGGTGGGCTCCAGCTTCGCGGTGAAGGCGGGCAACCCGGACGGGTTCAACCCCGACGAGCTGTGCGGGCAGACCATCGGCGTCCAGACCGGCACCTGGCAGGAGGAGGAGCTCGCCGCGTTCACGGAGGCCTGCGAGGCAGACGGCAACGAGCCGATCGAGGTTCTCCCCTACGCCAAGCAGTCCGACGTCACCACGAACCTGGTGGGTGGCAAGGTCGCGGCGTTCTACGCGGACTCGACGGTGGCCTCCTACGCGGTCGCGCTGACCAACGATCAGCTCGAGGTGGTGGGCGGGGTCCGCGACGCCGCCCCGCAGGGCATCGTCGTGGCCCAGGACGACGCCGAGCTCACCGCGGCCATCCAGGGCGCCGTCCAGCATCTGATGGACGACGGCACATGGGGCGACATCCTGGACAGCTGGGGCGTGACCGACGCGGCGCTTGAGACCGCCGAGATCCACCCGCAGGCCTGAGCATGCCCCCGCCCACGCCGGAGCTGATCCGCGCCCGCCCCGTCCCCAGGCCCAGCCTGTGGCTCTGGGCGGGCATCATCCTGGTGCTCCTGGCCATGCTGATCCATGGCCTGCTGACCAACCCCAACTACCGCTGGGACGTGGTCGCCGGGCATCTGCTTGACCCGCGGATCCTCTCCGGCATGGGCTGGACCCTGCTCCTCACCGTCGGCGCCATGGCGCTGGGCATCACGCTCGCGGTCACCACGGCCATCATGCGGATGGGCACCAATCCGATCCTCCGCGGCGTGGCCTGGGTCTACATCTGGTTCTTCCGGGGCACCCCCGTCTACACCCAGCTGGTGTTCTGGGGCCTGTTGCCGGTGCTGTATCCCAGGCTCAGCCTGGGCATCCCCTTCGGGCCCGAGTTCTTCGAGTTCACCACCCAGGACGTGATCAACGCCGGTGTCGCGGCCGTCCTCGGGCTCGGCCTCAACGAGGGCGCCTACCTGTCCGAGATCGTGCGCTCGGGCCTCAACTCGGTGGACAAGGGGCAGTGGGAGGCGTCCACCGCGCTGGGGATGAGGCGTTCGACGACGCTGCGCCGGATCATCATCCCGCAGGCCATGCGCGTCATCGTGCCCCCCACGGGCAACGAGACCATCTCCATGCTGAAGACCACGTCGCTGGTGCTGGCGGTCCCCTTCAGCCTGGAGCTCACCTTCGTCACCAACGCGATCGGCAACCGGAACTTCCTCCCGGTCCCCCTGCTCATCGTCGCCGCGATCTACTACCTGGTGGTCACGTCCATCCTGATGGTCGGGCAGTCCTACCTGGAGGCCTACTACGGCCGGGGCTTCGACACGGACACGACCTCGCGGCAGAAGCCCGCCAAGGCCATGTCCAAGCGCCAGCAGGCCATCCTCGCCTCGGGCACCGTGCACGCCGACCCCAACCTGGAGGTGACCCCGTGACCGCCATGGTGGAGGCCAGGGCCGTGCACAAGCTGTTCGGAGACCTGCACGTGCTCAAGGGCGTGGATCTCACCGTGGAACGCGGCGAGGTGTGCGTGATCCTGGGCCCGTCGGGTTCCGGCAAGTCCACCCTCATCCGCTGCATCAACGAACTGGAACAGATCAGCGCGGGCCGGATGTACGTCGACGGCGAGCTGATGGGCCTGCGCGAGGTCAAGGGCCGGCTGCACCGCCTGGGCGACAAGGAGATCGCCGCCCAACGCGCCAAGGTCGGCATGGTGTTCCAGCGCTTCAACCTGTTCCCGCACCTGACCGCCCTGGAGAACGTGATGGAGGCTCCGCGCCAGGTGCGCAAGGTGGCCAGGGCGGAAGCCGAGAGGCTGGCCCGCGCCCAGCTCGAGCGCGTCGGGCTCTCGGACCGCGCCGAGCACTACCCGTCGCAGCTCTCCGGCGGTCAACAGCAGCGCGTCGCGATCGCCAGGGCGTTGGCCATGGAGCCCGAGCTGATGCTCTTCGACGAGCCCACCTCCGCGCTGGACCCCGAACTGGTCGGCGAGGTCCTCGCAGTCATGCAGGCGCTGGCCGCCAGCGGCATGACCATGATCGTCGTCACCCATGAGGTGGGCTTCGCCCGCGAGGTGGCGGACCAGGTGGTCTTCATGGACGACGGCGTCATCGTCGAGCGGGGTACGCCGGCTCAGGTCATCGACGCCCCGGAGCAGCAGCGCACGAGGGACTTCTTCGCCAAAGTCCTCTGAGGCCTGGTTCCCCCCACCCGCCAGGGCCGACCGGGCTCACTCAGGCCGCCACGTGAACCGCGCCGGGCGGCGCTCACGGAAGGCGGCGATCCCCTCGGGAAGGTCGGGTCCGGAGTTGGCGCGTTGGACCCAGGAGATGGCGGTCTCGGCGCCGAGGTCGCGGCCCACGAGGCCGTCGACGATCTCCTTGGATGCGCGCAGGGTCAGCTGCGACAGCCTCGCCATGCGCTCCCCCATCCCGATCGCCGTCTCCAGCGCCCGGCCCCCCTCCACGACGGCGTTGAGGAGCCCGACGGAGAGCGCGCGCTGCGCGTCGAGGCGGGCGGCGGTGAACAGCATCTCCTTGGTCACCGCCGGCCCCATCAGGTGGATCATCCGCTGGGTGGCGGAGACCGGGTAGACGATGCCCAAGGTGGCCGGCGGCACCGAGAACGTCGCCGAGTCCCCCGCGACCCTGAGGTCGCAGCCGACGGCGAGCTCAAGCCCTCCACCGAAACAGGCGCCCTCGATGGCGGCGATGACCGGCTTGGGGCTCCGGGCCAGAGCCAGCTCCGCGTTGATGGGGCCCTCGGCGTGATGGAGCTCGTCGAGGCCACCGATGTCCGAGCCGGCGCAGAAGGTGCCACCCGCACCCGTCAGCACGACGACCGCCACCTCCGGGTCCGCGTCCAGGCCCCGCATCAGCGCGGGAATCCTCCGCCACATGTCATCGGTCATGGCGTTGCGCTTGCCGGTGTTGTTCAACGTGATGACGGCGATGCTGCCCTGGCGGTGGAGGTCGACGGTGGCCATGGCCCCATCCTGTCACCGGAGACAGCCAACGGGGCGGCCGCCGCGATGGCGCCCGCCCCGTTGGGCAGTGGTGTGGTTCAGTCCTCGGCGGGCTTGGTGATCGTGTTGTCGACGAGCACGCTGGGGCTCATGGTGCCCGACACCGCGATCTTGCGGAGGTAGCGGCCCTTCGACGCCGAAGGCTTGAGGCGCATGACCTCTTCGATCACCGAGAAGTAGTTGTCGATGAGCTGCTGCTCGCCGAAGGACGCCTTCCCGATGATGAACTGCAGGTTGGCGTGGCGGTCCACGCGGAACTCGATCTTGCCGCCCTTGATCTCGGAGACGGCCTTGGCCACGTCCATGGTGACGGTGCCCGTCTTCGGGTTCGGCATCAGGCCGCGGGGGCCCAGGACGCGGCCGAGGCGGCCGACCTTGCCCATCAGATCCGGGGTGGCCACGACAGCGTCGAAGTCGAGGTAGCCGCCGGCCACCTTCTCGATCAGCTCGTCGGTGCCGACCTCGTCGGCTCCGGCGGCGCGCGCGGCGTCAGCCTTGTCACCGGCAGCGAAGACGAGGACCCGAGCCGTCTTACCAGTGCCGTGGGGAAGGTTGACCGTGCCGCGGACCATCTGGTCTGCCTTACGGGGATCGACGCCCAGACGGACGGCGACGTCGATGGTCTCGTCGAACTTCGCCGACGCCATCTCCTTGATGAGGCGGAGGGCCTCCTGCGGGCTGTAGGCCTGCTCCTCGTTGCGCTTCTCCGCGGAGGAGCGGTAAGCCTTGCTGTGCTTCATGCTGGTTCCTTCAATTCAGCCGGCCTCGTGGGCCGGTCGACCAGTTCTGGTGTGGGGAGCACTCCCCTGCCAGGGTGATTGGGGGGTGGATCAGTCGACGGTGACGCCCATGGAGCGGGCGGTGCCTTCCACGATCTTCATGGCGGCCTCGATGTCGTTGGCGTTGAGGTCCGGCAGCTTCTGGGTGGCGATCTCGCGGACCTGGTCCTTGGTGAGCTTCGCCACCTTCGTGGTGAGCGGGTTCGCGGAACCACTCTTGATCCCGGCGGCCTTCTTGATCAGCTCGGCGGCGGGCGGCGTCTTCGTGATGAAGGTGAACGTGCGGTCCTCGTAGATGGTGATCTCGACGGGGATGACGTTGCCGCGCTGGGACTCCGTGGCGGCGTTGTACGCCTTCACGAACTCCATGATGTTGACGCCGTGCGGACCGAGGGCGGTACCGACCGGAGGTGCCGGGGTGGCAGATCCTGCATTCAGGGCGACCTTGACGAGGGCCGCTACCTTCTTCTTGGGAGGCATGGGGGTCCTTTACCTATGTGGATGGATGAGCCCGCGAGCGGGCGCAACGCACAATCTTAGACGACTTTCTCGACCTGCTTGAACTCGAGGTCGACGGGGGTCTCTCGCCCGAGGATCTCGACCAGCGCGATGATCCGCTGGTTGTTCGGATTGATCTCGGTGATCGTGGCGTGCACACCCGTGAAGGGGCCGTCGGTCACCATGACGGAGTCGCCGACGGCAAAGTCGACGACTTCGACCTTCTTCCTCCGCGCCACGGCCGCGCCCGCCTGAGCGGCGTTCACCGTGGCGATGACGGAGGGAGTCAGCATATTGAGGACCTCGTCGATGGACAGCGCCACCGGCTGCTGCCCGTGCCCGACGAAGCCGGTGACCGACGGGGTCTGACGCACGACGCTCCACGAGTCGTCGGTCAGCTCCATCCGGATGAGGACGTAGCCGGGCAGGACGCACCGCGTGACGGTCTTGCGTGCGTTGTTGCGGATCTCGACGACCTCTTCGGTGGGCACGACCGTCTCGAAGATGTACTCCTCCATGTTGAGGCTCTGCGCACGGGAGTCCACGTTCTGCTTGACGCGGTTCTCCATGCCGGAGTACGTGTGGATGACGTACCACTCGCCGTACTTCGATTCGAGCTCGGCGCGCAGCTCGGTGAGCGCAACTGCCAGGGCGTCGTCCGCGGCGGCGTCTCCGTCCGGATCCTCGGACGGCTCGTCGGCCAACAGGACGGGTTCCTCCTCGGCCTCGACGTCCTCGGCGAAGCCGCCGAGGTCGATCTCCACCTCGTCGGAGGCCGTCTCCTCGGGGCCGCCGAGGTCGATCTCGAAGTCGAGGTCCGCGTTGTCAGAATCTGTCATGTGTTGCTCCCAAAGATCTGCAGAAGGGACCAGCCGAACGCGAGGTCCAGCAGTCCCACGATGAGGATCATGATGAGCACGAAAACGAGCACCGCGCCGAACATGGTCACCAGTTGCGGCCAGGTGGGCCACACCACTTTCTTGAGCTCGCCGGCGGACTGCCGGACGAACTCGGCCGGGTTGCCGGCCCGGTAGGGGTCTTCATCCTCGGCCAGCGCGGCGCTCCGCTTGCGGGTGGGGGCGTCCTTGCGGACCGGCGCCTTGGCGGTGCGCCGCTGGATGACCGGCGTCAGCGAGGCCTCCGGGTCCGCCTCGAACTCGCGTTCGTGCTCCGAGATCACCTCGTCGTCAGACAGCGCCGGCCCCTGGCCGAGCGTCACATCCTCGTCCGCGGCGATGGCCGCGGCTTCGGCCTCTGCGAGCGCCTCCCCGTCGGAGACCACCTCATCAGAGTCGAGCGCATCAGGGCCCCCGGACACGACTTCCTCGTTGTCCGGTTCCGCGTCGTGCGACTTGTCGCTCACCGCTGGACTTCCCTTCGCTCAAACAAACAAAATGCCTCACCGACAACGCGTGTCGGCAGGCGTGCGAGGCGACCTGAATCGATGGCTGCCTAGCAGGGCAGGAGGGACTCGAACCCCCAACCTGCGGTTTTGGAGACCGCTGCTCTGCCAATTGAGCTACTACCCTTTGACCGTTCACCCGCCTGGACGGAGGGCGCATTTGAGCACGCTTCGACCATGGCAACTTCTACCGGTCTGCCCCACTATATGCGCTTTGGCATCGGGACGCGAACCAGCCGTCACGCCAACGACGCCATCCAGGCGCGGTGCAGGTCCGCGTAGCGACCCTCGCCCCCCACCAGCTCAGAGGGCTCTCCGTCCTCGACCACCCGCCCGTGCTGGAGGACCAGCACGCGGTCTGCGATCTCCACCGTCGAGAGGCGGTGGGCGATGATGATCGCCGTCCGATCGGCCAGGATGGTCCCGAGCGCCCGCTGGACGAGCCGCTCGGTGGGCACGTCCAGCGACGACGTGGCCTCGTCCAGGATGAGGACCCGCGGGTCCGCGAGGACCACCCGCGCGAACGCGACCAGCTGCCGTTGCCCCGCCGAGAGCCGCGAGCCGCGCTTGCCCGTGTCGGTGTCGTAGCCCTCCGCCATGTCCTCGATGAACGTGTGCGCCCCCACCGCCCGGGCTGCGGCCACGACTTCCTCGCGAGTGGCGCCCGGGCGGCCGAAGGCGATGTTGTCTGCCACCGAGCCCGCGAAGATGAAGTTCTCCTGGGTCAGGAGCGTCACGTGCCGGCGCAGCGTGACGTCGTCCAGCGCCCGCAGGTCCACCCCGTCGAGGGTCACGACGCCTGCCTGGGGGTCGTAGAAGCGAGCGACGAGCTTGGCGATGGTGGTCTTGCCGGCGCCCGTTGTGCCGACGAGTGCCACCGTCTGCCCGGCCGGGATGGCGAGGGTCAGGCCGGGCAGCACCGTGGCTCCCTCGATGTAGGAGAAGTCCACGCCGTCGAAGGCCACCTCGCCGCGCGCCTCGGGCATCGGCACGGGATGCTCCGGGTCCCGGACGTCGGGCTCCTCGGCCATCACGCTGGAGACCTTCTCCAGCGCGGTCAACGCCGATTGCAGGGATGAGATGAACTGGCCGAGGTCCTGCATGGGATCGAAGAACATGCGGACGTAGAGCACGAACGCGGCCAGCGTCCCGACGCTGAGCTCGCCGGCCAGGGCCATGTAGCCGCCCACCGTCACCACCACGACCACTCCGACGTGCCCGACGAACTGGATGCCGGGCATGGCTCGGGCGAACACGCGAAGCGCCGTGGTGTTGGCGTCGCGATACTGCAGGGCGACGGCCTCGAAGATCTCACGGGATCGGGGCTCCCGACGGAACGCCTGGACAGCCTTGATCCCGGTCATCGTCTCGATGACCTGGACGATGACCACCGCCGACAGGGTCCGGACGTGCCGGAAGGCCCGGGTGGAGGCCTTGGCGAACCACCGCATGAGCAGCCACAGGAGCGGATAGGTGGCGAACGCCACCAGCGCGAGCCGCCAGTCCAGCAGCAGGAGGATGACGGTGGAGCCGACGATGGTGAGCAACGCCGCCACGACGACGTCCAGGCCCTGCAGGACCAGCTCCTGCACGGCCTCCACGTCGCTGGTCATCCGCGAGACGGCGCGCCCGGAGGTGTACCGGTCGTGGAAGCCCACGCTCAGCCGCTGGAACTGCGCGTAAAGCCTCCGGCGAAGCGTGAGCAGGAGTTCGTTGCCGATCACGCCGGACTTCCGCAGGAAGAACGCGCGGCAGGTCACCTGGACGACGATGGCTCCGATCATCACGCCCAGCAGCGTGAGGAGCGTGGAGGAGTCGCCCCCCTGCAGCCCGGGGATCCCATCGTCCAGCACGCGCTGCACGATGACGGGCACGATGAGGCGGGCCATGGACTCCAGCACCACCACGACGACGAGCACCACGCCCCACCGCCGGTACGGGCGGACCAGGTCCGCCAGCAGCCGGCGGCTCGCCGGCCGCAGCGCCACCGTCGAGTCCGTCTCCTCGGCGATGTCCTGCTTGACCCCCCGCCAGTCCTCGAGTGCCGTGTCCTGCGTGTCGCTCATCGGGCCGCCTCCTGTGCCAGTTCGGGCTCGATGCTGTAGTCCGCGGACAGCAGCTCGCGGTACTCGGGGACGGTGGCCAGGAGCTCCTGGTGGGTGCCGACGTGGGCGATCCGGCCCTCCACCAGCATCGCGACGCGGTCGGCGATGAGCACCGTGGACGCGCGGTGGGCCACCACGACGCCGGTGACGCCGGTGAGCGTGGACGTGAGGGCGGCCTCCACCTCCGCCTCGGTGTGGATGTCCAGCGCGCTGAGCGTGTCGTCGAGGACGAGGACCTTGGGCCGCACCAGGATGGCGCGCGCCAGGGCGAGCCGCTGCCGCTGCCCCCCGGACAGGCTGAGCCCCTGCTCCCCCAGCCTTGTCTCCAGGCCCCACGGCAGGTCGTAGACGAACTCGGCGGAGGCTACCCGCACCGCCTCGGCGAT
>DATITN010000011.1:0-6834 GCA_035467795.1 Arachnia sp.
GCGGGTGACGTCACGCAGCTGCGCGGCGGCGAACGGCAGCGGCGCGGAGGCCGACAGGATGCGCGTCAGATCGGACTCGGCCAGGGCCTCGCGCAGCACGTCCGCCTGGTCCAGGAAATCCACGCCGAGGTCATCATCGAGCCATGGGAGGGCGCGGCGGGCGGTGCGCTCCACCACGCCGGGGGTCAGTTCGTCTGTGGCCGCGGTGGTGATCCGGCTGACCAGTTCGTGTGCCTCGTCGATGATCACCGCTGAGTGCTCCGGCAGCGCCGTGCCCCCGTGCATCGCGTTGATGGCCAACAGCGCGTGGTTGGTGACCACCAGCTGGGCGCTGCGTGCCTCCTCCCGGGAGGCCTCCACGAAGCATTCCGAGCCGAAGGGGCAGAGGGCCACACCCAGGCATTCGCGGGTGGGGATCGAGATCTGCGCCCAGCTCTTGGCGGTGTGCGACGGCGCGTCGTCGCGATCCGCCAGGCCCTTCCGCTGGGCCTCCTCCTCCACCCACTCCCGCAGCGCGAGCACCTCGGCGCCGAGCCTGGAGACGTCGTCGGCCTTGCCCGCGGCCTCGGCGAGTGCCGAACTGCCCAGCAGCGAGACCTGCTCGGCCGAACCGCCTGCCCGCGCGCGGTACAGGCAGGCGTAGTTGGTGCGTCCCTTGAGGATGGCGGCCTTGGGCCGGGTTCCCGTCACCTCCTCGACGGCGTCGAGGGCGGTGGGGATGTCCTTGCTGGCCAGCTGTGCCTGGAGCGCGAGGGTTGCGGTGGCGACGACGATGCGCTCGTCGGTGTCCACGCAGCGGGCGAGCGCCGGGGCGAGGTAGCCGAGCGACTGTCCGGTGCCGGTGCCCGCCTGCACCAGCAGGTGCACCCCGCCCTCCAGCGTGTCGGCCACCGCGTCCGCCATCGCCTGCTGGCCCGGGCGCGCCTCGCCGTGGATCTCCCCGACGGCCGCGGCCAGGATGAGGCCGTGATCAGTCACGGACGAAGGCCACCAGCTCGTCGGCCAGGTCCGGGCGGACGCGCGCCGTGATGAGAGTGCCCTCCGCGGTGTGTTCCAGGGAGTCGATCACGGCGGTCTTGTGGACCTTGTCCACCAGGTCCCCCCGCTCGTAGGGCACCATCACCGTGAGCTGCACCTCGGGACGCGGCAGTCGCGCATCCAGTTCCGCGCGCAGCGGCTCCACACCCAGGCCCGTGCGGGCGGAGACCACCACCGCATCCGGGTGGTTGGCCCGCAGCGCCATGATGGCGGCCTCGTCCGCCACGTCGGCCTTGTTCAGCACCAGGAACTCGGGCACCTGGGAGGCGCCGATCTCGTTGAGCACGGTGCGGACCGCGGCGATCTGCCCCTCAGGGTCCGGGTCTGAGGCGTCCACGACGTGCAGCAGCAGGTCCGCCTGAGCGGACTCCTCCAGCGTGGAGCGGAACGCCTCGACGAGGTCGTGGGGCAGGTGCCTGACGAACCCCACCGTGTCCGTCAGCGTGAAGACGCGGCCGTCGTCTGTCTCGGTGCGCCGGGTCGTGGGATCCAGCGTGGCGAACAGGGCGTCCTCGACGAGGACCCCGGCCCCGGTCAGCCTGTTGAGCAGCGAGGACTTGCCGGCGTTGGTGTAGCCGACGATGGCCACCGACGGAACGTGGTGGCGCCGCCTCTCGGCGCGCTTGCCCTCCCGTGTGGCGTCCATGTCCCGCAGCCGCCGCCGGAGCACCGCGATCCTGCTGTAGATCCGCCGCCGGTCCGTCTCGATCTTCGTCTCGCCGGGCCCACGGCCTCCGATGCCTGCTCCCCCCGCCGTGCGGCCACCCGCCTGGCGCGAGAGGTTTCCGCCCCATCCGCGGAGCCGCTGCTTCAGATACTGCAGCTGAGCCAGTTCCACCTGGGCCTTGCCCTCGGCGCTTTTGGCGTGTTGGGCGAAGATGTCCAGGATCAGGGCGGTGCGGTCCACCACCTTCACCTTGATCCGGTCCTCCAGGGTGCGCAGCTGCGCGGGCTCCAGCTCGCCGTCGCAGATCACGGTGTCCGCGCCCGTGGCACGCACCGCTTCCGCGACCTCTTCCACCTTGCCGCGACCCACGTAGGTGGCCGGGTCCGGGTGGCTGCGCCGCTGGACCAGCTCTGCCAGCACCTCGGAGCCGGCCGTCTCAGCGAGCAGCCTCAGCTCAGTCATCGCGTTGTCCGCGTCCTCCTGCGTGCCGGAGGTCCAGACGCTCACGAGCACCACCCGCTCGAGGCGCAGCTGGCGGTACTCGACCTCGGTGACGTCCTCGAGCTCGGTGCGTAGCCCAGCGACCCTGCGCAGCGAGCGCCGGGCCTCAAGGTCTTCCTGGTCTCCGTCGAGGTCCGGCTCGAGTTCGGCGTCGAAGTCAAGCTGCTCGTCAAGTGAATGTTCTGTCATCGTGGGCCCCATTGTCCCAGCCCACAGGCCGTAACCCAAGCTGCGGGGCCCTGGCTGTGGATAACCAGCGGCGGGTCAGATCCAGAACTCGCCGCGACCCACGATCACCGCGGGGCCGGTCAGCCGCGCCTCGCCGTCGATGAAATCCGCGGTCAGCTCCCCGCCGGGCACGGTGACGACGACGGGGCCGGAGTGCCCGGAGCTGTCCCGGTAGGCGGCGGCTGCGGCCACCACGCCGGTGCCGCAGCTCATGGTCTCGCCCACACCCCGCTCGTAGACCCTCATCGCCAAACGGCCGGGGCCCTCGACGTGCACGAACTCGACATTGGCGCCCTCGGGGAAGGCCGACGCAGGCTCCCAGACCGGAGCGTGATGCAGCTCCAGCCCCGCCAGGACCCCGTCGTCGACGAAGACCACGGCGTGCGGGTTGCCCACATCCACCTTCACGGCGGGCCACTCGAGGCCCTCGTGCAGCACCGTGACCGGGGTGTCGAGGACGGCGACCCGCCCGATGTCCGTGCTGATCAGGCCGTGCCGGGCGACATCGATGTGCTTGACTCCGGCGCGGGTGGCGACGTCGAAGGACCCGCTGTCCACCAGCTGTTCGTTGATGAGGTGCCGGGCGAAGACGCGCAGCCCGTTGCCGCACATCTCAGCCACGGAGCCGTCTGCGTTGTAGTAGTCCATGAACCACAGGCCGGGTTCGCCCCCCCAGTCCCGCATGCTTCCTGCACGCACCACGCGGATCACGCCGTCGGCGCCGATGCCCGAGCGCCTGTCACACACCACCTGGATGAACTGGGGATGCATCTCGTGCATGCCGTAGGAGTCATCGAGGATGATGAAGTCGTTCTTGGTGCCGTGACCCTTGTGGAAGCTGAAGCGCCGCATCCTGACCCTCTCCCGCGTGATCGGCCAATCCTAGCGCCGCAAGCACCGTCGCGACGTTGCTGGTCCCGGTTGCGTCCAGCCAGACGATGCGGGGGTCCCTGTGGTACCACCCGAGCTGCCTGCGGAAGAACCTGCGGGTGGCTGCCTTGACCGCCGCGCGCGCCTCCTCGGCGGTGCTGACGCCGTCCAGGTGGTCCACCACCTGCCGGTAGCCGATGGCGCGCACCGCCGTGACTCCGTCTCGCAGACCCACGTCCAGCAACCGCCGCACCTCGTCGACGAGCCCCTGGTCGAACATGGCATCGACCCGCTGCTCGATGCGCGCGTCCAGGGCCGCGCGCTCCAGCCTGAGGCCGAACTGGTGCACGTCGGGCAGCTCGTATGTCCACTCCGGCAGGCTGGGCCGGTGGCCCCCGGTCAGCTCCGCCACCTCCAGCGCGCGCACGGTCCGGCGTCCGTTGCCCGGCTCGATCTTGGCGGCGGACTCCGGCGCGAGCAGAGCGAGCCGACGGTGCAGCTCCGGCGCCCCGACCCGGTCCAGCTCGGCCTCCCACCTGGCCCGGACCTCCGCGTCCGAGCCGGGGAAGTCGAAGTGGTCCACGATGGCCCGGGTGTACAGGGGTGAGCCGCCCACCATGATGGGCACCACCCCCCGGCCACGCAGCTCGGCGATGACAGACCGCGCCGCCGCCTGAAAATCGGCCACGGAGGCGCGCTCGGTGACCTCCGCGATGTCGATCAGATGGTGCGGCACCCCGGCCCGCTCCTCGTGGGTCGGCTTGGCCGTTCCGATGTCCATGCCGCGGTAGACCAGCATCGAGTCCGCGTTGACGATCTCGGCGGGACGGCCTGAAGCGATCAGGCTGAGGGCCAGGTCGACGGCGAGTCGGGACTTGCCCGTCGCCGTCGGGCCGACGAGCACGATGAGCGGCAGGGACACGCACGCCAGTGTGCCACGCTGCCCGCCGCCGGTTTGCGCGCCGGGCATGATGGAGGCGTTCGTTTCCCCTACCCCAGAAGGAGCAAGACATGGGACTCTTTGACAACATCGGAGACCTCGCCAAGCAGCACGAGGAGCAGATCGAGGCGGGCATCGACCAGGGCGGTGACCTGATCGACGAGAAGACCGGCGGCAAGTACGCCGGCCAGGTCGATCAGGCGCAGGCGTTCGCCAACGAGAAGCTCGACTCGGCCACGGGTGACCAGGCGCCCCCCGCCCGGTCCTGACGGGTCAGGCGCAGCCGGCGCTCACCGTTTCGGGCGCCGGCTCGCCCACCGTGGGCATCCCCAGCCCGATGCCCGTGGGCTTCGGCTGGGCGGTGGCCCCCTCCCAGGCGTCGCCGCCCCGGGTTCGACGCAGATTCCTCAGCGGCTCGTCGGAGTTGAGGTGATGGGGCGCCGCGTGGGTGACCCGCACCGTCGCGATGTCTCCAGGGCGCGGGCGTAGCGCGGGATCCGAGGGCACAGCCACGTGGACGAGGCGGTTGTCGCGGGCGCGGCCGCTCATCCGGTGGGTCTCCGCATCCTTGCGGCCCTCGCCGGTGGCGAACATGACCTCGACGTCGCTACCCGCCAGGCGGCGGTTCTCCTCCCAGGCCAGGTCGTTGACGAGCTCCACCAGCCTCTCGTAGCGCTCCTGCGTGACCGCCTTCGGCACCTGGTCCGGCATGGTCGCGGCAGGGGTACCCGGCCGGATGGAGTACTGGAACGTGTAGGCGGCGGAGAACCGGGCCCGGCGGACCACGTCCATCGTGGCCAGGAAGTCCGCCTCCGTCTCGCCGGGGAAGCCGACGATGATGTCGGTGGTGATGGCGGCCTCCGGCATGGCTGAGCGCACGCGGTCCAGGATCCCGAGGAAGCGCTCGGACCGGTAGGAGCGGCGCATGGACTTCAGTATCCGATCTGATCCTGACTGCAGCGGCATGTGCAGCTGGGGCATCACGTTGTGGGTCTCGGCCATGGCGTCGATGACGTCGTCGGTGAAGTCCTTGGGGTGGGGTGAGGTGAACCGCACCCGCTCCAGGCCCGCCACCTCACCGCAGGCCCTCAGCAGCTTCGCGAAGGCCTCCCGGTCCCCGAACTCCACGCCGTACGCGTTCACGTTCTGACCCAGCAGGGTGATCTCCTGCACGCCCTGCGCCACCAGCATCTCGATCTCAGCGAGGATATCGCCCGGGCGCCGGTCCGCCTCCTTGCCCCGCAGCGCCGGCACGATGCAGAACGTGCAGGTGTTGTTGCAGCCCACGGAGATCGACACCCACGCGGAATACGGGGACTCGCGACGGGTGGGCAGGTTGCTGGGGAACGTCTCCAGCGCCTCCTTGATCTCGATCTGCGCCTCGCGCTCCACCCGAGCGCGCTCGAGGAGCGTGGGGAGTGAGCCGACGTTGTGGGTGCCGAACACCACGTCCACCCAGGGCGCCTTCGCGAGGATGAGGTCCCGGTCCTTCTGGGCCATGCAGCCACCCACCGCGATCTGCAGGCCCGGATGGCGGGCCTTCACGCTGGCCATGTGGCCCAGGTTGCCGTAGAGCCGGTTGTCCGCGTTCTCCCGCACGGCGCATGTGTTGAACACCACGACATCGGCCCCGGCGCCGAGCCCATCGCCTGCCTGCGCGCGGGACAGGCCGGCCGACTCCAGCAACCCGCTGATGCGTTCCGAGTCGTGGACGTTCATCTGACACCCGTAGGTGATGACGTGGTAGGTGCGTGGGTCAGCCATGGTCCCACCATGCTAATCGCCCGCCTGGGGGCCACCCAATCACGCTCCTGCCGTAGGCTCGGCCCCATGACGCTCAACCCCACCGGCACCCAGTTCACCATCACTCACGGCCGCTTCTCCGCCGTCGTCACGGAGGTCGGGGCCACGCTGCGCAGCCTGAGCCTGGATGGCCAGGAGGTGCTGTGGACGTTCGCCGAGAACGAGGCCCCCTCCGGATCGATGGGGCGCCAGCTCCTCCCATGGCCCAACCGGATCCGCGACGGCCGCTACACCTTCGACGGGGAGAGCTACCAGCTGCCGATCACGGAGGTGCCACGCACCACCGCCCTGCACGGGCTCAACGACGGCGTCGCCTGGCAGCTGGTCAGCCACACGGCCGACGAGGTGATCCTCACGTCGCGCTACTACCCGCAACGCGGGTGGAACGCGGTGCTGGAGGCCACGATCGGGCACCGCGTCGGCGACGACGGGCTGACGGTGAGCGTCGAGGTCACCAACGTGGGCGCCACGCGCGCCCCGTACGGCTACGGCGCGCACCCCTACCTGGCGGCGGACCTCGCCACGGCGGAGCTCACCCTCCCCTTCGCGGAGGAGCTGCTGGTGGACCCGGAGCGGCTGCTGCCGATCTCCATCGCCGAGGTCACTGCGGAGCACGACTTCCGCGAGACGCGGGTCATCGGCGACACCGAGTTCGACACGGCGTTGACCGGCGTCGACGGCGCCTGGGAGCTTACCCTCACCACGCTCGGGCGCACCGTCACCCTGTGGGCCGACGAGACGCTCCCCTGGGGGCAGGTGTTCACGCAGCCGCAGCGCAAGGCGCTGG
>DATITN010000012.1:0-28589 GCA_035467795.1 Arachnia sp.
GCACCGAGCCGTCGGATCACGCAGCTCTGCCAGCAGAGACGGGCCCGAAGCGTCCCAGATCGACCAATCCAGCACACCCAGATTCTGCGCGCGGCGCCCGAGGTCCCGCGCGTACGGTATCTCGGAGGACAGGAACTGGTCGACGTCGGCGACCAGCGGGGCGCCATTGACCTGCGCGTGCAACAGATCCCTCAGGACCGCGTACTCGTCGCGATCCCGGACCGGGTCCAGACCCAGCGCCGCCGCCTGGAGTGCGGGCGGGAGATCCGCAAACCGCATCCGCAACGGGTGCGCCGAGGTCGGGTCATTGGTCCACACCGCGACCCTGCCCTCCACAGCAGCCGCGTAGCTGGCGCCCTCAGCAGGATCGACGCCGGCACGGGCCCCACCAAGGTGGACATAGTCTGAATTGGGATCAAGAATGACCACCCTCAGCGTGGTCTCGGCAAGCACGCGCTCCAGAAGCAGGCCGAGCGAGTACGTCTTGCCCGAACCCGACTGGCCACACATGAACGTGTGCCTCGACAAACCACCCGCGTCAAGCGTGGCGGGCACCCCAGCCGCATGCACCAGCGTCCCAATGGTCAAGCCCGCGCGCGGTGGTCGGGTCCGGTCCATCCACGAGGCCACTTCAGCCGGCGCCGCAGGGCGTGCGAGAGCGTCATGGAAGGGGCGGCCGTCCGAGTCGAGCACTCGCCCAGCGCCGGAGGCGAGGCGCACCATGCCCTCGAAATCGGCGCTGTCCACCCCGGCGGTGGCGGTGCCCCGGGACGAGATGCTCAGGTCGGTGACCTGCCCCAGGCGTGCGACCCCCTCCCCCTCAAGCACGACGTAACCCCCGCGCGCGAACTCGAGGTCGTAGAGGGAGGCCTGCATGGAGAATGTCAGCCCGTCGACCGATGACGCGAGCGGGAGCACGGCCCGCTCCACCTCGGTTCGGGCCTCCCGGTAAGCGGCGAGGCGATGCGCCACAGGCGTCCCTGCGGCAAGCGACTTCTCAGACATCGTGAACTCCTGAGGAACGAATCGGAAACGCGCGAACTCGCCCATGCTGACAACGAGGCGTCGCAGTCGGTCCGCCCCAGCTCAGGCAACGAAATGGCGAAGAGCCTGCCCCGCCACGACGTGAGCATACTGCTGCGCGCAGGCATGGAACTGCCCCATTCCGGGGGATGTCACGCCACAAAGGCATCATCGACGACGTTGGTCAGCGGCGCCTGCGGCTGGCCAGGAGCGCATCGGCCACGAACAACGCCACCGCCGCCCACACCAGGGCGAAGCCGGCCCAGCGCGCTGCCGGCATCGGCTCGTCGAAGACGAGCCAGCCCACCAGGAACTGCCCGATGGGGGCCAGGTACTGCAGGATCGCGATGGTGATCATGGAGATGCGCCGGGCCGCCGCGGCGAACAGCAGCAGCGGGATCGCCGTGACGATGCCCGTGGTGGCGAGCAGCGCTCCGTAGCCACCGGTCGCGGTCGAGCCCCCTGTCACCGCAAGGTAGGCCAGGTAGGCCGCGGCGACGGGGGCGACGGCGGCGGTCTCGATCGCCAGCCCCGACAGCGCGCCCACAGAGCGTCCTGCCAGCTTCTTCACCAGCGAGTAGAGCCCGAACGAGCCTGCCAGAGTCAGCGCGATCCAGGGCACCTGCCCGTACCCCACCACCATCACTGCGACGGAGGCCACCCCGAACGCCATGGCCACCCACTGCAGGCGTCGCAGCCGCTCCCCCAACACGAGGATGCCGAGCCCTGCCACCGCAAGCGGGTTGATGAAGTAGCCGAGAGCCGTCTCCAGGGTCCGCTCCGTCATGACCGCGAAGACGTAGGTGGTCCAGTTGACGACGATGAGGCAGCCTGCCAGGGCGAGCGCCGCGACGGTGCGCCTGTCCGCCAGCGCGGCGCGCAGCAGCCCCCATTGCCGCAACAGCGCGATGAGGAGCAGGCAGAACCCGAGCGACCACAGCGCGCGGTGCGCCACCACCTCGAACGCGCCGGAGCGGCCGAAGAACTGGAAGTACAGCGGAAACAGGCCCCACAGCCCGTACGCGGCCAACCCGTAGCCGAGGCCCGTCCTCGAGTCACTCTTCATCGCCCGCCGAGCCTATCGCGGGCTGGGCGCGGCGGGAGGACGCCTGGCGGCCAGGGAAGCACTGATCAATGCTGTTCTCGGCGAGGACGTGCCGGGCGGGATGAGCCGGCACCCCTGCATCTGGTGCGTGTACTAGACGTCCATATCCAGAGGCAGGGGTGGTGGATCGCCCGATCCGGTGCGCCGCAGCCAGGACATGATTGATCAGTGGTTCCCGAGACACGGACAAGGGCCGCTCCCCACGGGGGCGGCCCTTGGCATGCTCAGGGGGTTCTCAGCCGACGATGCCCTTCAGTGCATTGAGTAGGTCGGTGGCCTCGGTGGCGTTCATCTCGACGACGAGGCGACCGCCGCCGTCGACGGGAACGCGCATCACGATGCCGCGACCCTCCTTTGTGACCTCCATCGGACCGTCACCCGTGCGGGGCTTCATCGCTGCCATCTGCCACTCTCATTCTCTGTGCTCGAACTGTGGACAGGCCCCATTATTCCGCATCAGGGCAAGCAGCCGCCCGCGCGGTGCCCAAACCGGCCGGATCAGCCTTCCTGCGCGGGCTGCTCAGGGGAACTTTCCGCCGCCGTGGGCCGCTCGTAGGCTCCGCGCAACAGCAGCTCGTCGATGACCTGCATGTCGTATCCCCGCCGGACCACGTCGAAGACCACCTCGGCCTCCGGGGCGGCGGTTCCATCGGCCAACTCGGCGAGATACCGGTCCACCTGGTCACGGCGATAGCCGGACCAGGCGGTCGGCAGGATGGCCGCCGCGAGGAGTTCGGGCGTCACGGGGCCGGCCGGCACCCGTCCGCGGGGACGGTCATTGACCGCGTCGGCGGGCATCTCACCCAGCCGGCCCAGGCCCGCGAAGGCCGCCAGTCCGAGGGTGACGATGGCCGCCCCGACGATCGCGATCCACATGGCTCAGGTCTCGAACTGACCGGGGGTGCCCATCGCGTCGAGGGCCTCCTCCACATCGTCGGTCACGGTGACCAGCCTCAGATCGGCGCGGGAGATGAAGCCGTGTTCGGCCATGGTGTCTCGGATCCAGGCCATCAGGGGATTCCAGTGCGCGGTTCCGAACAGCACCATCGGGAAGTTCTTGACCTTGCCCGTCTGGATCAGGGTCAGCGCCTCGAACAGCTCGTCCAGGGTGCCGAAGCCGCCGGGCATCGTGATGAAGCCCTGGCTGTACTTGAGGAACATCGTCTTGCGGGCGAAGAAGTAGCGGAAGTTGACGCCGAGGCTGATGTGTTCGTTCATCCCCTGCTCGTGCGGCAGCTCGATGCCCAGGCCCACCGACAGTCCCCCGGCCTCCGTCGCCCCCTTGTTGGCGGCCTCCATGATGCCGGGGCCGCCCCCGGTGATGACCGCGAACCCCCGGTGCACGAGGCCCCGGCCGACTTCGACGGCCGCCTCGTACATGGGGTGGTCAGTGGAGGTGCGGGCGGAGCCGAACACGCTCACGGCCGGGGGCAGCTCCTTGAGCGCGTCGAACCCCTCCACGAACTCGGACTGGATCCGCAGGACGCGCCATGGATCCAGGTGGCTCCATGGCATCCGGGTGTGCTGCAGGAGGGCCTCGTCCGCCATGGGCTGGCGGGTGCGTTCCTCACCGCCGAGCTCGACTGCGCCTGAGCGACGCTTGGGCTGGGTCATGGGCGTGCTCCTTCAGGGGTGAGCCACCGGCGCAGGCCGGCGGCGCACTTGTCGAGGTCTGAGACGGGACAGAACTCGTCGTCCCGGTGTGCGACGGAGGGATCCGCGGGCCCGTAGTTGACCGCGGGGATCCCCAGCTCGCTGAAGCGCGCCACATCGGTCCATCCGTACTTGGGGCGCGCCGGCTCGCCGATCGCGGCCACGAACTGCTCGGCGGCGGGCCTGTCCAGCCCGGGCCGGGCCGCCGGAGAGGCGTCCGCGACGACGAAGTCGTACCCCTGGAACCAGCCGCGCAGCCGCTCGAGCGCCTGCTCCACCGTCTTGTCCGGCGCGAAGCGGTAATTGATCTGCACTGTGGCCGACGGCGGGATGACGTTACCGGCCATGCCGCCGGTGACCGCCACGGCGTTGAGGCCCTCGCGGTAGACCAGCCCCTCGACCTCGATCTCCTCGGAGCGGTACGCGGCGAGGGTGGCCAGCACGGGGGCGAGGTCGTGGATGGCGTTGTGTCCCATCCAGGCGCGGGCGCTGTGGGCCGCGGTCCCCGTCGTGGTCAGGTCGATCCGGATGGTGCCCTGGCAGCCGCCCTCGATCTGGGCGTTGGTGGGCTCCATCAGCACCGCGAAGTCCGCGCGCACCAGGTCCGGCCTGGCACGGCTCAGCCGCCCGAGGCCGTTGCGCGCCGCCTCCACCTCCTCGTGGTCGTAGAAGATCCACGTGATGTCACGCGACGGCGCCGCCAGCTCCTCTGCGAGCGTGAGCATCACCGCCACCCCGCCCTTCATGTCCGAGGCCCCGCGACCCCAGACCCGCGGGCCCTCCGCGTGCTCGACGAGGCGCGAGGGAAGGTTGCCGGCAAGCGGCACGGTATCCAGGTGCCCGGCGATCACCACCCGCTCGACCCGGCCGAGAGTGGTGCGGGCCACGATGCAGTCACCGTCGCGGTGCAGCTCGAGGTGCGGGAAGGCGGCGAGTCGGGCCTCCACCCAGTCCGCGAGGCGGCGCTCGTTGCCCGAGACGGACTCGATGTCCATGATCTCCTGCAGCAGCTGCACCAACGCGTCCATGCCGCGAGCCTAGTAGGTTCGGGCCGACACACGGACTCAGGTAAGCCGGGTCATCTCCACGGAGACGAACATCTCGGATCCGCCGGAGCCGGTGTAAATGCCCTTGAGCGGGGCCACGTCCGTGTAGTCACGCCCGAATCCCACCTCCACGTGGGACCCACGGGGCACGGTCTGGTTGGTGGGATCGAATCCCAGCCACTCGCCGTCGTAATACTGGATCCAGGCGTGTGACTCGCCCACCATGGGCACCCCGATCTGGGGATCCTCGAGTTGCACGACGTAGCCGGAGACGTAGCGAGCCGGAATACCGATCGAGCGCAGTGCCCCTAGCGTGAGGTGCGCGATGTCCTGGCACACCCCTGCCCGGTGGTCCCACACCTCGCTGGCCAGCGTGTGCACCTGGGTGACGCCCGGCAGGTAGTCCACGTGTTCGCGCAGCCTGCGGGCGAGCTCCACCACGGCCTCGCCGGGGGTGGCCGAGGACCTGCGTACCTGCTCGGCGATGCGCAGCACCTCGCGGTGGGGCCGTACGGAGCGGGTCTGGGTGAGCACCTCCACGTAGCGGTCCTGCAGGTTCGGGTCCTCGAGCCCCGCCCATCCCAGCGGCTCGGCGTCGGGAGAGACATCGTGGATCTCGACGGTGGACGTGGCCACCACCTTCAGGTCCGAGTGTCGCTCGTGGATCTCGAACGCCACCACAGAGGTGCGCCAGTAGTCGCGGTAGGCATGCGTCCATGCCACCGGGGTGATGTCGAGGCGGGACGAGAGGACCAGCTGCCGCCGGCTCGTCAACGGCGTCATCCGGGCCTCGTTGAACGAGTCGGAGGCACCGCCGCCGTAGTTGTAGCCCGTGGTGTGCACGATGCGGTACTGACTCACAGGAGGCTCCTTCGCACGTCGATCACCAGGCTCCTCCGACCCACTCGGCCGCGGCCGAGCCCTCGAAGTACCGCACAGACACAGCTTGAGTGGCCTGAGAGCAGACGACCTGCAGCCTGGCCATCTGTTCGGTCAGATCGAGGAGGATCTCCTCCGCGGGCAGGAACTCGAGGTTGGCGCGGGCGGCGCCGAGCAGGCGTGTGGCCGGGTCGTCGGGCCGGATCCGCTGATTGCCGGGGCCAAGCTGCGAGAGCGAGTCCACCGCCGTGTTGAGGGTGTAGATCAGGGAGCGGGGGAACAGGCGGTCGAGGATGAGGAACTCGGCCGCGTCGCGGTCCGAGGCCAGCGCCCCGTAACGCTGCACGAACGCGTGGTGGGCCCCGCAGCCGCTGAGCACGTGGTCCCAGGCGCGCGGAGAGTTGCCCACCAGCGACGGCGTGGCCAGGAGCCGAGCCGTCATGTCGATGCGCTCGATGCTGCGGCCCAGGGTCAGGAACAGCCAGCCCTCGTCGTGGCTCATGGTGCCGTCGGCCAGCCCCGCGATGACCGCGCAGCGCTCGCGGACGAACTTCACCATGGAGGCGGGCCGCATCCGCTGCAGCCTGCCCCCGCGGACGGCCAGCCAGGTGGTGTTGATGGACTCCCAGACCTCCGTCGAGACCGTCTCGCGGGCCCTGCGGGCGGACTCGCGGGCGCTGCCCAGCGCCGCGAGGAAGCTGATGGGCGAGTTCTCGTCGTAGCACAGCTCCTGCAGCACGTCCGGCTCGTCGTCCTTGGGTTCCTGGCCCATGAGGAGCAGCAGGTCCCTGGCCGCCTGCGCGGGGTAGACGCCCGGATCGTCCAGGCGCTGGTGCAGGTGCACCTCGACGATGCGGCACGTGTCCTCCGCCCGCTCCAGGTAACGCCCGATCCAGAACAGGGAATCGGCGATCCGGCTCAGCATGGGGCCACCTCCCCGCTCTGCTGCTGCTGTTCGTGCTGGTGTCGGATCACCCGGTTGAGCACAGGCTCGGACATCGGCACCGACGATGGTCTCTGTGGCGGCGCCGGCGCGACCGGCGGGGCCACCGGGCGGCCGGAGGTCAGCACCCACGTGTCCTTCGACCCGCCCCCCTGCGACGAATTGACGATCAGCTCCCCCTCGGGCAGCGCCACGCGGGTGAGGCCGCCGGGCAGCACGAAGATGTTGTCTCCGCCGGAGTTGACGACGAACGGGCGCAGGTCCACGTGTCGCGGCTTGAGTTCCCCGTCGATCATGGTGGGCACCGTGGACAGCTGCACCACCGGTTGCGCGATCCAGCCGCGGGCGTCCTTGAGGATCTGGCGCCGCAGCTTGTCCAGCTCCTCCTGCGTGGCGCGGGGGCCGATCACGATGCCCTTGCCTCCCGAGCCGTCCACCGGCTTGACCACCAGCTCCGCCAGCCGGTCCAGCACCTCCTCGCGGGCGGCCGGGTCCTCGAGACGCCACGTGTCCACGCTGGCCAGGATGGGCTCCTCGCCGAGGTAGAAGCGGATGAGGTCCGGCACATAGGTGTAGACGAGCTTGTCATCGGCCACTCCGTTGCCGACGGCGTTGGCGATGGTCACGTTGCCGGCACGGGCGGCGTTGAGCAGCCCGGCACACCCGATGAGGGAGTCCGCCCGGAACACCGCGGGGTCCAGGAACTCGTCGTCGATGCGCCGGTAGATGACGTGGACGGGGCGGAGCCCCCGGGTGGTGCGCAGCGACACGTGGCCGCCGTGGGCCACCAGGTCCCGGCCCTCGACCAGCTCGACGCCCATCATGCGGGCCAGCATGGCGTGCTCGAAGTAGGCGGAGTTGTGCACCCCGGGCGTCAGCACCACGACGGTGGGGTCCGCGATGCTCGACGGCGCGGCGGCGCGCAGGGCGGTGAGCCGCTGCGACGGGTAGTCATCCACCGGCCGGATCCGGTGCTTGGCTGCAATCTCCGGGAGCGCGGCATGCACGGCGCGGCGGTTGGTCATCACGTAGGACACGCCCGAGGGGCTGCGCACGTTGTCCTCCAGGACGCGGAAGATGCCGTCGCGGCCGCGCACCAGGTCGATCCCGGCGATGTGCACCCGCACCCCGTTGGGCGTGGTGACGCCGGCCATGGCGCGGTGGAAGTGGGGGGAGGAGGCCACCACGTGTCGCGGTATCACCCCCTCCACGAAGCAGCGACCCTCGGAGTACACGTCGTCGAGGAAGGCGTCCATCGCGCGGACCCGTTGCTTGCTGCCCGCCTCGACGTGGGCGAACTCGTCGGCCTGCAGGATCCGGGGGACGATGTCCAGCGGGAAGGGTCGCTCCTCACCGCCGATGTCGAAGGTGACGCCCTGATCGATGTAGATGGTGCGCAGGTACTCGGCCCTGGCCCGGACCTCTTCGATGCCGAGCCGGTCCAGCCCTTCGGCGATGGTCTGCGCGGCGGCGCGGATGCCGTCGGCGCCGACCATCTCGTCGAAGGCCTCCCCCGGCGGGTAATCGTCGAACAGCGCAGTCATGGGCACAGGCTAGTGGGGCGCAGGCCTCGGGGCACGCCGGATGGGCACTTGTCACACAACCCTTACCTACCTGTTCGCTGGCGGACGCTCAGGCAACCCCGGATCCACAGCCGACCCGTGACGTGGTGCGCCACTAGACTTGCCGGCATGACCAACGAGACCCGCACCGCCTGGGCCTGGGGCCTGGCCACCGTCCACACCACCGGGGCCGTCCTGGACGCCTGGTACCCCGAACCTCGGCTGGGCTCGGCCGTCACCGACGAGCCGCCGTCGCTGCTGGCCGAGGCGCAGCAGGTCGACGAGATCCGCCAGGTGGAATCCAAGGTGGTGCGCGTGGTGATCAACCTTGATGACCCCCCGGAGACGGTGGAGGACGCGTTCCTGCGGCTGCACCTGCTCAGCGCCCGGCTCGTCGCCCCGCACGGGCTCAACCTCACCGGCATCTTCGGAGTGCTGCCGAACAACGCGTGGACCACGCGCGGTCCCGTGCGGGTGGCCGACGTCAACCGCGTGCGCATGCTGCTGCACGCCCGAGGCGAGCAGCTCACCGTCTACGGGGTGGACAAGTTCCCCCGCATGGTGGACTACGTGACCCCGCTGGGGGTGCGGATCGCGGACGCGGACCGTGTCCGTCTCGGCGCCCACCTCGCGGAGGGCACCACAGTGATGCACGAGGGGTTCGTCAACTTCAACGCGGGCACCCTGGGAACCTCGATGATTGAGGGCAGGATCTCGTCGGGCGTTGTCGTGGCCGACGGCACGGACGTGGGCGGCGGCGCCTCCATCATGGGCACCCTGTCCGGTGGCGGCCAGCAGGTGATCAGCCTCGGGGAGCGGTGCCTGCTCGGCGCCAACTCCGGTGTGGGCATCTCGCTGGGCCATGACTGCGTGGTGGAGGCTGGCCTCTACCTCACCGCCGGCACCAAGGTCACCCTCGAGGACGGCACCGTCGTCAAGGCGCGCGAGCTGTCCGGCCAGGACGACCTGCTGTTCCTGCGTGACTCCGTCACCGGCGCGGTCCGCGCGCGGCACCGTCGTGGCTCGAAGGTCTCCCTGAACTCAGAGTTGCACGCCAACTGATGCGCAGAGGCCTCATCGCGGCCCTCCTCACGTTGGCCCTGCTGGCGGGCCTCGCCTTCGGGGGATGGTCGGCCTACCGCTACGTGCAGAAGCGCCTCACGCCGCAGCAGTGCACCGTCTTCCTCGACGGCGGCACCACCATGCTGACGGCTGAGCAGGCGCGCAACGCTTCGATCATCGTCGCGGTCTCCGTCGAGCGCGGGCTGTCCGAGCGGGCGGCGGTGATCGCGCTGGCCACGGCCTACCAGGAGTCGGACCTGCGCAACCTCGACTATGGGGACCGGGACTCCCTCGGCCTCTTCCAGCAGCGGCCCTCCTACGGGTGGGGCACCGAGGAACAGATCCTCGATCCCTGGTATTCGTCTGCCCGGTTCTATGAGGAGCTGGTCAAGTTCGATGGCTGGGAGACAGGCGACATCAACGACGTGGCCCAACAGGTGCAGCGCAGCGGCTTCCCCGAGGCCTACCGCCAGCATGTCGAGAAGGCGACGGGGGTGGCCGGCGCGCTGCGGGGGTCGCGGCAGGAGGGCATCGCGTGCCTGAGCTTCGAGGACTCCCCCACCCCGGACGCGACGGCGTTCGAGCGCGTGCTCACCGCGCTCGGCAGCGGCGTGAGTGTCGCGGCAGAGGGCGGCACGCTCACGGTCACCGCCGCGGACGAGACGGCCCTCTGGTCGGCGGCGCAGCTCGCGATCGCGAACAGCTACGCCGGCGGCCTCACCTCTGTGGTCGTCGCCGACCGCGAGTGGACCGCCGGCGAAGGTGCCTGGCGCGACGCTGCCGAGCCCGCCGACGCGGGCACCGCCGTCCTCACCCTCGGCTAGCGGTCAGTTCCGCCAGGTCCGCCATAGGTGCGCGTACTGCCCGTCGAGCTCGAGGAGCTCGTGGTGGGAGCCGATCTCGACGATGCGCCCGCCGTCGACCACCGCGATCCGGTCCGCGTCGTGGGCGGTGTGCAGGCGGTGGGCGATCGCGATGACCGCCCTCCCGTCGAGCAGGGCCGCCATCGAGCCCTCCAGATGCCTGGCCGAGGACGGGTCGATGAGCGAGGTGGCCTCGTCCAGCACCAGGGTGTGCGGATCGGCGACGATGAGCCGGGCCAGCGCCACCTGCTGCGCCTGGGCGGGGCTGAGCGGAGTCTTGCCGTGACCCAGCTCGGCGTGCAAACCGCCGGGCAGCTTGGAGACCCACCCCCACGCGTCGACGGCCCGCAACGCCTGCTCCACCTCGCCGTCGGAGGCGGTGGTCTCGCGCGCAAGCACCACGTTGTCGCGGACGGATCCGACGAACACGTGGTGCTCCTGAGTGACCAGGGCCACCTCGGTGCGCAACCGGTCCAGAGGGAGGTCCATGACGTCGACCCCGCCGACGGTCACCTCGCCCACGCGCGGCCGGTTGATGCCCGCCACCAGTCGTCCCAGGGTGGACTTGCCCGACCCGGAGGGCCCGACGATCGCCAGCCGCTCCCCAGGCCGGAGATCGACGTCGACGCCGTGCAGGACATCGAAGCCGGGGCGATAGCCGAACCGGAGACCGTTGCCGGTGAGCTTGGCGCCCTCGGGCTGACCATCGCCGGGCGTCCGGTCGTCCTCCACCTGGGCGACGCCGATGAGGCGGGCGGTGGAGACGAGGCCGAGCTGGAGGTGGTCGAGCACCATGATCACCCGGTCGAGCGGCCCCTGGAGCTGAGCCACGTACAGCGCGGCCGTCGTGATCTGGCCGATCGTCACCCACCCGTTGGCGTGGCCCCAGGTGCCGAGCAGCACCACGCCCACGAGCGGCAGCTGGAACGACGAGTCCACCATGGCGAACAGCATGTTGCGCAGTGTCATGGTGTAGCGCTCGGCCTGGGCTGACACCTCGGTGTCCTGGTCCAGCTGCGCCACGCGCAGGCCCCCCAGCGCCAGCGCCTCGACGGTGCGGGCGCCTTCGACCGTCTCAGTGGTCGTGGCGTTGATGACGGAGTAGGACCGCGACTCGGTGATGTACCCGGCGGTGGCCCGCGAGAGGTAGTAGCGTCCCCCCACCCACATCACCACGGCCGTGAGCAGCATCGGCAGGGTCAGCAGCCAGGAGTTGATCAGCATCGCGACGAGGGTGGCGCCGATGAGGACCACTGACACGATGAGCGTCGGCAACGCCCATCGCGCGGCGGTGGCCATCTTCGACACGTCCGAGGTGATGCGGGTGAGCAGGTCGCCCGATCCGGAGGACTCCACATGCCCGAGCGGCAACCTCAGCACGATGCGCACCACCTCTTCGCGGGCAGCCGCGAGGAGGTCGTAGCCCAGGACCGCGGACGCCCACCGCGCCGCAAAGGTCAGCAGGGCCTGCGCCACGATCACGCCCGCGATGATCATCACCAGTGCGGTGAGCCCTGGGACGTCGAGCAGCCCGCCGGTGACCTGGTCGATCAGGCGCCCGAGCATGAAGGGGGCGAACAGCCCTGCCGCGGCCGCGGCGCCATTGAACCCGATCGCCCAGCCGAGCCTGGCCCGGCGACCCTTCAGCATCCGGCCGAGGAACCCCACGGCCTGGCCCGAGGTGGCCACCGGGAACCCGTGCTCGGGGTTGCGGGCGTCGGCGAACACGGTGAGCGCGGTGCTTGTGCGGATGTGGTGTCGCCTGAGGAGCGCGGCCATCCGCGCGCGCGGCCCGACGCCGCGGGGGACGTCGAGGCCGTCCTGGAGGCGCGAACCCGCGGGCTCGCTGCGCCAGGTGGAGGCGGAGGACTCCGCCAACAGGTGTTCACTCATCGTCTTCCTCCATGCCGCGTGCGATGACGCGGTGGTAGTCGGGGTGGGCGCGGAGCTGCTCATGGCTACCCCGGGCGACCTCGTGGCCCCCGGCGAGCACCGCGATCTCGTCGCAGTGGCGCAGCATCAGCGGGGAGGCGGTGACCACCACGGTGGTGCGGCCGCGGCGATGCCCGGCCAGCCGCTCGGCGATCCGCGCCTCCGTGTGCGCGTCCACCGCCGATGTGGGTTCGACGAGGATGAGGATCTCCGGGTCCAGCACCAGCGCGCGGGCAAGGACGACGCGCTGCCGCTGCCCCCCGGACAGGCCCCGACCCTTTTCGTCGATCCGGCCCTGCCACCCTCCGGGCATGGCGTCGTAGATGTCCTCGGCGGAGGCGACGATCAGGGCCTGCTCCGCCTGCTCGCGGCTGTGGGTTCCCCACGGGTCGACGGCGGTCTGCAGGGTGCCCGCGAACAGCCCGGCGGCGGTGTGGGACACGACGACGAGTCTGCGCAGCTCCGCCATGTCGAGGTCCGTGTAATCCACCCCGTCGGCGGTGACGCCCCACGGTCGGGCGGCCAGCTCCGCGTCGGCCTCCGCGCGCCGCGCCCTGGCTGCGAGCCTCTCGCGCCGCGACGCCTTGAGCGCCCGTCCGGTGAGGTCCTCGTCCTCCGACTTCTCGACGGCGGCCTCGGGCAGGTAGCGGCCGAGCCGGTCAGCGAGCGCGGCGGAGGCGTCCGGGTCGGCCGAGACCACTCCGAGCATCCGCCCGGGATGCACCACCACACCGGATTCCTCGTCCCGGAGCACCGGGACACCGGCAAGCGCCTGACCCGAGGCGCGCCACGGCACCTCGGCTCCCAGGAACGACAACGTCTTCTGCGCCGCGACCAGGCCTTGTGCCCACTTCTGGGCGAAGTCGAAGAAGGTCTGCATGGGAGAGGTGAGGAAGAGTGCGTACCCGAAGAAGCTGATCAGCTGGCCGACGCTGAGCTCGCCCTCCAGCATCTGGCGCGAGCCCAGGTAGACCAGCGCCACCAGGAGGAGACCCGAGAGCAGAATGCTGATCGCCTCGACGACCGCCTGCCACGTGCCGAGCCTGACGCCCAGCGCACGCACCTTCTGGGACTGGCGCTCGTAGTTGCGGGCGAACGTGCGCTCCCCGCCGATGCCGCGCAGGATCCGCAGCCCGGTGGCGATGTCCGTGGCCATCGTGGTCAGCGACGAACTCTCGGTCCGCTCGGCGCTCTGGGCCCTGGTGAGGGGGCGCAGCACCGGGGTCGAGGCGAGCAGCAACACCGGGGTGGCGACGAGCACGACGGCGCCCAGAGTCGGCGAGGTGGTCAGCATGAGCGCCGAGGCCAGCAGGAAGCTGACCGCAGCCGCGATGACGTGCCCGAAGGAGTCGATGGTGGCGCCGAACTGGTCGCTGTCCGAGGACGCGACGCTCAGCACCTCGCCCGTCGGGACGCGGCGGTTGAGGACGTGCCCGAGTTGCACGGACTGCCGCGACACTCGACGCTGGATGCCGTAGATGCCGAGCAGCCACATCCTCACGGCGAACGTGTGGAACATGATGCCGCCGACGACGCCGATGGCGATGACGCCCAGCAGCAGCGCGACCCAGCCGAGGGTGGCGGAGCTGTCGCCGCCGACCACGCCGGCATCGATGGCCCGGCCCAGCAGCCAGGGGGTCAGGGCGGCCGGCACCATCCACGACGAGGCGGCCAACGTCATGGCCGGCACCACCCAGCCGTAGGAGCGGATCAACCAGAACAGGAACCGACTGGGTGAGCGCACGTCCGGGCGCGAGTCGGCAGGGATGGCGGGCGGGAAGTCGAAGCGCCCACGCGGCGATGCATGCATGAAGGGGGTCCTGACGTGCGTCGACCAACGACGCGACAAGCGTGTTCTGTGGAGGTGGGGACGCCCGGGGCGTCACGTGGGGCTTGGCCCCGGCGAGGTCAGGTCAGCGGGCGAAGTACGCGCGCGGCCGACCGAGAACCGCAGTGTGGACCAACATCTGCAGCACCTCCTCCGTGTCGACAACAGGGACACAATAAGGACATCGCCCGTCCGTGTCAATCCCGGGAGGCCTCCAGGCGCGCGGCCGCCGCCGCGACCCTCTCGTCCGTGCCCGTCAGGGCGACGCGCACGTGCCTGGCCGCCGCGACGCCGTAAAAGTCCCCTGGCGCAACCAGGATGCCCCGCTCGGCGAGCCAGGCCACGCTCGCGCGGGAGTCCTCGTCCCGGGTTGCCCACAGGTACAGGGACCCCTCGGAGTGCTCGATCCGGAAACCGGCCGCCTCCAGCGCCGGCTTGAGCGCCGCGCGCCGGGCCAGATAGCGCCCGCGCTGCTCCTCGACGTGGGCCTGGTCTCCCAGCATCGCGACCATCGCGGCCTGGATGGGCGCGGGAACGATCATCCCCAGGTGCTTGCGGGCGGCCACCAGTTGCTGCACCGCGGCGGGGTCACCCGCGACGAAGCCGGCCCGGTAGCCGGCGGCGTTGGAGCGCTTGGACAGCGAGCCCACCGCGAGCAGGCCGGTGACATCGCCGTCGTTGACGCGCGGGTCCAGCACCGAGAACGGCTCGGCGTCCCAGGCGAACTCGCCGTAGCACTCGTCGCTGGCGAGCACCGCGCCCCGCTCCCGGGCCGCAGCCACGAAGGCGCGAATCTCATCGAGCGACAGGATCCGTCCGGTGGGGTTGGCCGGGGAGTTGATCCAGATCAGCCGGGCGTCCTCGGGAATGCGCGAGGGATCGTCGAGCGGCACCGCCCGCGACCCTGCGGTCAGCGCGCCCACCTCGTAGGTGGGGTAGGCGCATTCGGGGAACACCACCGCGTGGGACGGGCCGAGGTCCAGCAGCGTCGGTAGCCACCCCACGAGCTCCTTCGTGCCGATGACGGGCAGCACGCCCTGGTCAGGCAGCGCGACGGCGGCCCATCGGCGCTCCAGGTAGTCCAGGATGGCTCGGCGCGTGGCCGGCGCACCCCACACGGTGGGGTATCCAGGCGCGTCGGACGCGGCAGACAAGGCCTCCCGCGCCAGGTGGGGAGTTGGGTCCACGGGGGTGCCGACGGAGAGGTCGACGAGGCCGTCGGGGTGCGCGGAGGCGACCCGTTTGGCGTCACTCAGCGTGTCCCAGGGGAAGTCCGGAAGCCGGTCCCCGAGGGCCATCACTCGCCCTGGTGCGGGAGCGCCTCGACGATGGGGTGGTCCTTGGGGATCACGCCGAGCTTGGCGGCGCCGCCGGGCGAGCCGATCTCGTCGAAGAACTGCACGTTGACGTCGTAGAACTGGGCCTGCTCCTCGGGCACGTCGTCCTCGTAGTAGATGGCCTCGACGGGGCACACGGGCTCGCAGGCGCCGCAGTCCACGCACTCTTCAGGGTGGATGTAGAGCATGCGATTGCCCTCGTAGATACAGTCCACCGGGCACTCCTCAACGCAGGCGCGGTCCTTCAGATCGACACAGGGCAGACCGATGATGTACGTCACGTTTCACTCCTTCAAGGGCGGACGTGGACAGCTTAGCGTGCTGTCCGGGGGGCCGACGGCTCGTACCGATCCCTCAGGCGCAGGTGATCCGGTCCCCGGCGCTGTACTTCCACGAGTAGTTCTCGCGCTTGACCACCTCTGAGCCCTGGTAGAACAGGCGCTGCCAGGTGACGGTGAAGCCCTGAATGGGTGCCTGCGGCTCGCACGGGGTCTCGGTGACCACGCGCTCGGCGCCGGTGTAGAAGCCGGACTTCACCAGCTCGGTGGACTCCACCTTCGTGTAGGTGCGCTGAGACCAGATCCTGAAGGTGATGGTGCCACGGTTTCCGGAGCTGGCCTTCGTCACGCTGCCCTGGATGATGGCCGGGAATTTGGTGTCGTTCCTGAACCTCATGTCCAGGGCGCCGTAGTAGATGGTGGCCTCACGGCCCGCCGGGTACCGGTCGAAGTAGAGGCTGTGGGGCTTGTGCTCCACGTCCTCGTACCCCGCGAAGAACCCCGCGTTGTACAAGGTGGTGGAGGCCTGCGAGATGCCGCCGCCGGGCTCCTTGACGAGCCGTCCACCGTTGATGACGTAGCCGTCCACGTAGCCGTTGGCCGCGGTGCGCGGTCCGAGCGTGTCGTTGAGGGAGAAGATCTCGCCGGGGAGCACCACGGTGCCGTTGACCGACGATGCGGCACGGCTGAGGTTGGTGTTGCGGTACTCCGCGTAGGGGAACCGGGTGGAGTACTCGCCGATCACCTCCGTAGGCGCCAAGGCCTGCGCCTCGGCGGTGGTGAACTCGGGCTCCTCGACGGTGACGGTGGCCGCGAAGGTGCGGGCGTCGCCGGTGGCCGTGGCCGCCGTGTTGACGGCCTCGACGAACGCGTCCAGCTCGAGGGTCTCCCCCGTCACCGCGGGCACCACGGCTGGCGCGCCGGTGGTGAAGCGGTACCCGGCGTCCTTGGCGGGGTTCAGGCCCAACGCCTTCTGCGCGCCTTCGGCCACGGCCGAGAGTGCCTCGCCGTCGATCACCGGCACCAGCTTCCCGTCCGTGACGGTGAACGTGGTCACGCCGGCGACGGCGGCGGGGGCGATCTCCATCGATGCGGTCGTGTGGGTCACCGTGACGGGCGCGCTGAGGATGGGCTCGGCGTAGGCGGTGATGGCCTCGTCGACCATGGCGTCGGTGACGGCCGGGGGCTGCGCGGCGGTGGCGGCCTCGGCGGTGTCCTGGCCGGCCAGGAAGGCGCCCTCGACGGCGTCCGCCGTCGCGTCCACGTCGAGCTGCTGCCCTTCGACCGCCTCGGTGCGGGCCACCTGGCCGTCAGTGAAGGCGAGCGTGGCGTCAACGCCGTCGACGGCGAAGCTGTCGGCGACCGCCGCGACACCGTTGGTCAGCGCCTCCTCGTCGACGGTGCGCACCAGCGCGATCTCCTCGCCGCCGGCCAGCGTGGCCAGGATCTCCGCCGGGTTCCAGCTGAAACCACCACCCGCCTCACGGACGGTGGCCTCGAAGTCTGCCGAGAGCCCGATCGTGGCCGGCTCCAGGGGGACCGACACGTCGCCTGCGGTGAGCGCGATGGGCGCCTCGACCGCGGGGCCGAGTTCGCTGCGGAGTGTCTCGGCCGCCTGCTCCGGAGACATCCCGCCGATGGCCACCCCCTCCACGGACGCCCTGACGGGCACCTGGTTTCCCGCGACGAAGTAGGACGCGACGTAGGCGCCGCCCAACACCACCACGGCCCCGGTCCCGACACCGATGGCGATCTTTGTCGCTCTCTTCACATCCACCCCTCAGTGGCGGCAGAAGCGCCGCACAGTACACCATGGTACGAAACCGCCGACGGCAGCCCCAAATGCTGCTACCGCACGCGCAGGGCCCAGGGCAGGCTGAGCGCCCCGTGGCCGTGGAGACCGGCCTGCGCGGCCAGCCCGGCGAGGACGCCCTCAGCGTCAGGAAGCGCCATGCCGCCGGCCGCGGCCTCGCTGGAGGTGGCCGGCTTGATCAGCGCGAGCACCCCGGACTCCCCCTGGTGCGTGAGCTTGATCCCGTCGCGATCGAGGCCCGCCAGCGCGCAGGCCCGCTCCACGGCGAGCGCCCTGCCGCCGATGTGGTCCACCAGGCCCCGCTCCTTGGCGTCAGCCCCGGTCCAGACCCGGCCGCGGGCGAGCGCCTCGAGCTGGGCATACTCCATGCCCCGGTCCTGCGCCGCGAAGGTGGTGAAGTCAAGATAGACGCGGTCCAGCCAGGCGTTGAGGCGTTCCCAGTCCGCATCGGAGAAGCGGGAGGCGTCCGAGAGGAAGCCGGCGCTCTCGCCGATCGGGAGCGTCTCCCGGATCAGTCCGAGCTTGTCGTAGAGGCCCTGGGTGACCATCTTGCCGCCCAGGACGCCGATGGAGCCGGTCAACGTGGAGGCGTGCGCGACGATCTCGTCGGCGGGCATCGACACGTAGTAGCCCCCGGAGGCGGCGAAGTGGCCCATCTGGGCCACCACCGGCTTGCCGGCCTCACGGAGCCGCAGGACGGACCGCCGGATGAAGTCCGACGCCACGGCCGAGCCGCCGGGCGATTCGACGTCGAAGATCACTGCCTTGACGTCGTCGTCGCGCAGGGCGGAGCGGAGGTTTTCGTCGATCACGTCCGCCCCAGCCTGCTCGCCGCCCAGGGGGCTGCGCTGGCCGCGGCCCGTCACGATGGCTCCGCGGAGGGTGACCACCGCCACCTTGGGCTGGCCCATCCGAAGCTTCCGCTTGAGCGCGGCCTTCGAGGTGTAGCGGTGGGCGAACAGGAGGTGCTCCGGCTCCGCACCCCAGGCGCCCAGCGTCGCGGCATATGCCTCGTCGCGGTAGCCGATCCGGTCGATGAGGCCGAGCTCGAGCGCCCGTTCCGGCGTCACCGGGGCGGCGTTGACGCCCTCCCAGACCTGTTCCGCGCTCAGCCCGCGGCGGCGAGCCACCGCGGCGACGATCTCGTCGACCAGCGACTGCCCGAGCCGCTGCACCATCTCGCGGTTGGCCTCGGTGACGTGGTCTGCCGCGTAGCTGTCCGCGGCGGTCTTGTACTCGTGGCGCTGCCCGAACTGCGGCTCGACGCCCACCTTCTCCAACAGCCCTCGCATGAGCGTGATGGTGAGCTCCACGCCGTGGATGCTGAGCATCCCGGTGGGCTGCACCCAGATCTCGTCGGCGGCGACGGCCAGCCGGTAGGCGGCGAGGCCGCCGCTGAGTTCGCCGAAGGATTCGGCCCAGGCCACCGTCGGCTTCTTCTCCCCGAAGGCCTCCACCAGGCCCGCGATCTCCTCGACGTAGGCGAGGAGGGTCTGGGAGGGGACGGCATGGACGATCAGTCCGACCACCCGGGGGTCCTCGGCCGCGTCGGCGAGGTGCTGGCGCAGCGCCCCGAGCGTGGCGCTGTTGATGAGTTGGATGGCCTGCATCGGGTTGGTGGGTCTGGCCACCAACACGCCGCGGGCCATGTCGAGTTCCAGCACGATCGTCTTGTCGCCGATGACCTTGCCCACAACGTCCTTGATGCCCATGGCGTCCAGCATAGACGCCGCCGGCGGCGCCCCCTCGGGTGAGGGAGCGCCGCCGGCGGGCGGTGCAGGTGTCCTCGTCAGAGGACCGACTTGGCGGTGGCTACCACGTTGGCCACGGTGAAGCCGAACTCCTCGAAGATCTTGTTGCCTGAGGCCGATGCTCCGAATTGCTCGATGCTGACCGAGGCGCCCTTGGCGCCGAGGTACTTCGACCACCCCATGGCGATGCCGGCCTCGATGCTGACCCGCGCGGTGACGGCGGCGGGCAGGACCGACTCCTTGTACTCGGGCGTCTGCTCGTCGAACCACTCCTGGCAGGGCACGGACACGACGCGGGTGGCGATGCCCTCGGCCTGCAGCGCGTCCTGCGAGGCCAGCGCCAGTTCCACCTCGGAGCCGGAGGCCAGCAGGATGACAGCCGCTTCCCCGTCGGCTTCGCTCACCACGTAGGCGCCGTTGGCGACGCCCTCGGCGGAGGCGAACTTCTCGCCGCGCGGGATGGTGCGCAGGTCCTGGCGGGACAGGATGATGCCGGCCGGGCGGTCAGCGCGGCGCAGGACCTCGCCCCACGCCACGGCGGTCTCGTTGGCGTCCGAGGGGCGGACGACGTCGAGGCCGGGGATGGCGCGCAGCGAGGCGAGGTGCTCGATGGGCTGGTGGGTGGGGCCGTCCTCGCCGACACCGACCGAATCGTGGCTCCAGACGAAGATCGTCGGGAGCTGCATGATCGCGGCGAGGCGCACGGCCGGGCGCATGTAGTCCGCGAACACCAGGAAGGTGCCGCCGTAGGCGCGGGTGAGGCCGGAGAGGTTGATGCCGTTGAGGATGCCGCCCATGGCGTGCTCGCGGATGCCGAAGTGCAGCGTGCGGCCGTACGGGTGGCCGGGCCAGTCGTGCGTGGCGCGCTCCTCGGGCAGGAAGCTGGGCTCGCCCTTCATCGTCGTGTTGTTCGAGCCCGCGAGGTCGGCGGAGCCGCCCCACTGCTCGGGCAGCTGGGAGGCCAGGGCCGAGAGCACCTCACCGGAGGCGGCGCGGGTGGACTTCTTGCCCTCCTCGAACACCGGCAGGCTCAGGTCCTCGGGCAGCTTGCGGGCAGCGGCGCGCTCCAGCAGCGCGACGCGCTCCGGGTTGGCGGAGGACCAGGCTGCGAACTTCTCGTCCCAGGCGGCGCGGGCTGCACGGCCCCGCTCGGCTGCGTTGGCGCGGGCGTAGTCCACGACCGACTGGTCGACAGCGAAGGGCTCCTGCTCGAACTTCAGCGCGTCCTTCAAGGCTGCGATCTCGTCGCCGCCGATCTTCGAGCCGTGCACGGCGTGCATGCCCTGCTTGTTGGGCAGCGGCCAGCCGATGACGGTGGTCAGCTTGATGAAACTCGGCTTGTCGGTGACGGCCTTGGCGGCCTCGATGGCCGCATACAGGGCGTCCATGTCCTCGACGTACTCGGTGCCGCCGTTGGTCCAGTCGACGCTCTGCACGTGCCAGCCGTAGGCCTCGTAGCGGGCGTTGACGTCCTCGGTGAACGAGATGTCGGTCTCACCCTCGATGGTGATCCGGTTGTCGTCGTAGATGAGCGTGAGGTTGCCCAGGTTCTGGGTGGCGGCCAGGGATGAAGCCTCGGACGAGAGGCCCTCCTGGAGGCAGCCGTCGCCGGCGATGACATAGATCTGGCGGTCGAACACGGACTCACCCTGGGGCGCCTCCGGGTCGAAGAGACCGCGCTCGCGGCGGGCGGCCATGGCCATGCCGACGGCGTTGGAGATGCCGGCGCCCAGGGGGCCGGTGGTGCACTCGACGAACTTGGTGTGGTGGTACTCCGGGTGACCGGGGGTCTTGGAGCCCCAGGTCCGCAGGGACTTGAGATCCTCAAGCTCGAGACCCAGGCCGCCCAGGTACAGCTGCGTGTACTGCGTCAGCGACGCGTGCCCCGCGGACAGGACGAAACGGTCGCGGCCGAGCCACAGATGGTCGGAGGGGTCCGTGTTCATGACCTTCTGGTAGAGCAGGTAGGCCACCGGGGCCAGCGAGATGGGGGTGCCGGGGTGTCCGTTGCCAACCTTCTCAACGGCGTCGGCTGCGAGGATGCGGGCGGTGTCGACGGCCCGCTTGTCCTGTTCGGTCCACTCAAGAGTCACGTTCTTCGGTTCCTAACTGATCTGCGACGACAGGGCAAGGCGCCGCGCGAATGTTCGGTCCAGACTATCTTGCGCGGTCGACCGGATCGTTGGCGGCCCACCAGTTGCCGCGGCGTCCGGGAAGGTTGGGCAGGTGCTCAGCGCGGGCCCTCGCCGGTGACCGGCGGCTCGGCGGACCAGGGGAACACGATCCACTCGTCGGTGTGCCTCCACACGTGATCTGGCTCGACGAGGGTCCCGGACTTCGCGTACAGCACCGCGCTGCGCACGTCCGCTCCGAAGCCGCGCAGCAGCTTGATGACCAGGCCGAGCGTGCGGCCGGAGTCCGCCACGTCGTCGACCACCAGGATCCGCTTGCCCGCGATCGAGGCGGTGTCCAGCATGGGCGCCAGCAGGATCGGGTCAGGGAGCGTCTGGTCCACGTCGGTGTAGAACTCCACGTTGATCACGTCGGTGAGCTTCACGCCGAGTGCGTAGGTGAGGCCCCCGGCCACGGGCATGCCCCCACGCGCCACCGCCACGATGATCGAGGGCTGGAACCCGGAGTCGGCCACCATGCCGGCGAGCTCACGCTGGGCGGCGCCGAAGCCCTCCCAGGTGAGGATCTCCTTGTGGGGGAGGTTGGTCGCGTCAGCGTGGTAGGCCATGGCGCCCATGCTAACGGGGCGCCCCGTGCATCGATGGGAGGCTCAGGGGTGCGCCTCGCCGAGGACCAACGTGACGAAGACCACGTCCAGCCAGCGGTCGAACTTGCGGCCCACCTGCGGCAGCCGCCCCGACTCGGTGAATCCGAGCTTGCGGTGGAACGTGAGGGACTCCTCGTTGGCGCCGTCGACCACGCCCACCATGACGTGCACCCCCCTGCCCCGGGCGTAGTCGATCAGGGCCAGCATCAGCATCCGGCCGGCCCCGGCGGCGCGGCGACCCGAACGGATGTAGACGCTGTGCTCGACCGTGTGCGCGTAGCCGGCGATCGGACGGAACTGGGAATAGCTGGCGAATCCGACCACCTCGTCGTCGTCCTCCAGAACCAACACCGGATAGTCGGCGGCGGTCAGGCGCTCCCACCAGGCGCGGCGGTCGTCGAGGCTGACGGGGTCCAGTGCGTAGGAGGCGGTGGTCCCGACGACGGCCTCGTTGTAGATGTCGGTGATGTCCGGCAGGTCTCGGGGCTGGGCGGGACGGATCGTCGGCATGAGCCACATCGTATGGGCTTCCGGGCGGGTGCCGCGAGGGTAGCGTGACCGGCATGACCATTCACGAGGTGCACGGAGCCTGGGGAAGCGGAAGCCTCACCACCGTGGGGGCGTGCGTGCTGTCGTGGGCGCCGTCGGGCCGTGACGGGGTGCTGTGGATGGCGGAGGAGGCGCAGCCACAGATCGGGCGGATGTGGCACGGCGGCATCCCCGTGTGCGCGCCGTGGTTCGGCTCCGGCCGGGGCGAGTTCGCCGTGCCCTACCCGCATGGGCTCGTCGCCCGCGTGCCGTGGGTACTGGATCTGCTGGAGCAGAGCGACGACGGTGCCCGAGCTGTCCTCACCGTGGAGCCCGCGGCGGTCGAGCACCTGCAGGGCGCGGAGCTCTACCCGCCGGACCTCGGCTACCGGCTGGACGTCCACATGGACCGCCATCGACTCACCGCGGCACTCACGGTCTCCAGCCCGACCCGCGACGTGGTGGTGGATGTGGCGCTGCACCCGTACTTCGCCGTCGACGCCCGCAGCGCCTCGGTGGAAGGATTGGAGGGGGTGCTGTTCCGGGACTTCGCGGCCAACGGCGAGCCCAGCTCAGAACGCGCGCCGCTGGCGCTGGGGCGGCACGTGGACCGCGTGTACGCCGGCGCACCGGCGGTGACGCTCCAGGACCCGGCGGGCAGCGTGCGGCTCTCGGCCGACGGTGCCGCCAACGTGATCGTGTGGAACCCCGGCCCCGGCGGCTCTCAGGTCTCCGGGGACCAGTGGTCCGAGTTCGTCTGCGTTGAATACGGCTGCGTTCAGGGCGACGCGGTGTCGATCCCGGCCGGCGGCAGCCACACCGTCGCCATGCATGTCGAGGTGTGAGCTACAGGAGCGGCGCGATCGCCGCGGTGTACAGCGGCGCCAGCGTGGGATCAGACCCGGCGATCGCGACGGCGGGATCTGACCAGCGCACGGCCTCGATCTCCGCGGCCGGCTGGACCCGGCCGAGGACCGGATCCGGCCACGTGAACACGTGCGCCACGACGGTGTGGTCCGGCTCGTTGGCCGCCGCCGCCTCGAAGAGGCCCAGGGGCTCCAGGCGGACAGGGTCCAGGACCAGGCCGAGCTCCTCCCGAACCTCCCGGGCGCCGCACTGCTCAGGAGACTCCCCCGGGTCAGGCTTGCCTCCGGGGTTCATCCACATCGACGTGCCGCGCTTGCGCACCAGCAGCACCGCTCCGGTGGGATCGCGCAGCACCACGGCCGTCACGTGGATGCGTCGCTCCATGCGGCCGAGGCTACCGGGTTTAGGCTGGGCGGGACCGAGACGAGAGGGGGCCGACGTGGCCAAGGCACTGATCGTGGTGGACGTCCAGGTGGACTTCTGCGAGGGCGGATCCCTCGGCGTCGACGGCGGCAACGCCGTGGCCGAGAGGATAGCTGAGCTGCTGGACGGCGATCACGGCTACCGCCGGGTGGTGGCGACGCGGGATCACCACATCGACCCCGGAGCGCATTTCTCTGCCACTCCGGACTTCGTCGACAGTTGGCCGCCCCACTGCGTGGTCGGCACCCCCGGGCAGGAGCTTCACGAGGCCCTGCGCGGATTCGGCTTCGATGCAGTGTTCGACAAGGGCTCCTTCGCCGCCGCGTACTCCGGCTTCGAGGGCACCATCGGGGGCGGGGATGACGGTATCCGGCTGGCGCGGTGGCTGGGCCTCCACGGCATCACGGCGGTCGACGTGTGCGGCATCGCCACCGACTACTGCGTTCGCGCGACGGCGATCGACGCGGCGCGCGAGGGGTTCGACACCGTGGTGCTCGGCGGCTTGGTGGCGGCCGTGCACCCGGATGGGGTGGCCCGCGTCGTCGCCGATCTGGCCGACGAGCGGGTGGCCTGGGTGGGCTGAGGGTTCCCCGATCAGCTCTGGACGTACTTGATGAGGTACTCCTGCTCCGTCTGCAGCTGGTCGATCCGGCTCTTGACGATGTCCCCGATGCTGACGATGGCCACGAAGTGCCCCTCCTGCACCACAGGCATGTGGCGGGTCCGGTACTCGGTCATGGCTGCCGCCACGCTGGCGATGTCGTCTTCCGGCACGCAGACGTGCACGTCTCGGTCGAGGATCTCACCGATGGTGGCCTCCAGGGCCGCGGCACCGCGCTCCCCCAGCGCCCGCACCACGTCCCGCTCTCCGGCGATGCCGGTGACCGTCTGGTCGTCGTCGGTGATGACGACGGCTCCGATCCGGTGCTGGGTCATGAGTTTCACGAGGTCCGCGACGCTCTGGTCAGAGCGGGCGGTGATGACAGTGGAGCCCTTGCTGGCGATGACGTCGTTGATGCGCATGGCTCACGGTATCGCCGCCGGAGGGGCCCGCGGTAGCTATTCCGCCGAAAGTGCCGCTTCGGCTACCACCCTTGCGCAACCGCCTCGCGGCCGGACTCCTCAAGGTCGTCGATGCTCTGATCCATCTCGAATGCCGGCAGGGCGGAGGCTGGGATGTTGACGATCTTGGCCGGGACACCTGCCACCGTGGTGTGCGGAGGCACATCGTGGAGCACCACGGAGCCTGCGCCGATCTTCGCCCCTTCTCCCACGCGGATGTTGCCCAGAACCTTCGCGCCGGCGCCGATCATCACCCCGCGGCCGATCTTGGGGTGGCGGTCACCGCCCTCCTTACCCGAACCACCCAGCGTCACCTCGTGCAGCATGGAGAAGTCGTCCTCCACCACGGCCGTCTCGCCGATGACGACGCTGGTTGCGTGGTCGAACATGATGCCCTTGCCGATCCGGGCACCGGGGTGGATGTCGACGGCGAACACCTCCGAGATGCGGCTCTGCAGATAGAGCGCCAGCGGCTTGCGGTCGTGCATCCAGTAGAAGTGCGCCACGCGGTAGGCCTGGATGGACTGGAAGCCCTTGAAGTACAGCAGCGGGTTGGCGTATCCGGGGCACGCGGGGTCCCGGCTCACGACCGCCTGCAGGTCCGCGCGGATGGCGCGCTGGATGCACTCGTCGTCGAGGATCACGTCGTGGATGATGTCGCGCAGGCTGAGCGCCGGCAGCGTCGTGTTGTCCAGCTTGGCGGCCAGAATCAGGCTGAGAGCGTCCTCCAGGTCCGGCTGGCTGAGGACCACGGTGTGCAGAAATCCGGCGAGCAGCGGTTCGTGGGCGGCCGCCTCGGCGCACTCGGCCTTGATCGACTCCCAGATCTGGTCGTCGGAGACGATGCGGGTCGAATCCATGGGGAACTCCTTGTGTGGTCGGACGTCTGCCAACGTTACCCACCCCGTGCCTGTGGCAGGCATCAGTCCGCTGACGGCGAACCTCCGGGGCTCCCGGCTGGTGGAGGGACGCTCTCGGGCGGCAGCGTGATCGTGACAGAGCCCGATTCGAGATCCAACGGCCTGGGCCCTGGGGCCCCCTTGTCGGCCTCGACGACAAGGATCTTGTCGAGGTCGCGCTGTTGGCGCACGTACTCCAACCCTGGCTGGAAGATCGACATGAAGTCGGACACTGGCTCACCTCCGATGCGACGCCCCCACTCTGGGCGGGCGCGGCCCTGTCAGATTACGCGCACTGAGAGGACGCCCTCAATGGCACCGATCTCCGCCGCCAGGGTGTCCGGGACCGTGCCCTCGACGTCGATCACCGTGTAGGCCAGCTCCCCGCGGGACTTGTTCAGCAGGTCCGCGATGTTGAGCCCGGCGTCGGCCAGGAGCGTCGAGATTCGTCCCACCATGTTGGGGACGTTGGCGTTGGCGATCGCCAGGCGACGCGTCTTCTCGAATCGGGCGAGCACGGCGTCGGGGAAGTTGACGGAGTTGGTGATGTCGCCGTTCTCCAGGAAGGCGCGAAGCTGTGCGGCCGCCATCACGGCGCAGTTGTCCTCCGCCTCTCCCGTTGAGGCCCCGAGGTGCGGCGTCGCGACGACCGCGGGATGACCGTTGAGCCGCGGCGAGGGGAAGTCGCAGATGTAGCCGCGCAGCTTGTGCCGGTCGAGGGCGTCGACGACGGCCTCCTCGTCGACGATGGCCGCGCGCGAGAAGTTGAGCAGCAGCGCCTTCGGCTTCATGAGTGCCAGCCGCTCGGCACCCAGGAGACCACGCGTCCCGGCGACGAGGGGGATGTGCAGCGACACGGCGTCCGAGCGTTTCAGAACCTCCTCGAGCGAGGTTGCCTGCTCGACGGTGGCCGACAGTTTCCAGGCGTGGCCCACCGTGATCTGAGGGTCATACCCCAGCACGCGCATGCCTAGCGCCGCGGCCGCGTTGGCCACCTGGACGCCGATCGCACCGAGTCCGACCACGCCGAGCACGCGCCCGGGGAGCTCGAACCCGACAAAGGCCTTCTTGCCCCTCTCGACGGCGTCCTCGACCTCCTCCGGGGTCCCCGTGAGGGAACGGCTGAACTCCACGGACTGCACGATGTTGCGCGCACCCGCCAGCAGACCGGCCAGGACGAGCTCCTTGACCGCGTTCGCGTTCGCACCGGGGGTGTTGAAGACCGGGACGCCGCGGGCGCTCATCTCAGCAACGGGCACGTTGTTGGTCCCGGCACCGGCGCGGGCGACCGCGATCACCGACGCCGGGATCTCCCGGCTGAACAGGTTGGCGGACCTCACGAGCAGCGCGTCCGGGTTGGGCAGGTCCGCGGCGACGACGTAGGACTCCGGCGGTAGCTGCGCCAGCCCGTGCGCGCTGATGGCGTTGAGCGTCTGGACCCGGTAGGCCACGGTCAGGCGTTCCGGCGCTCGAAGTCGGCCATGAAGCCGATCAGCGCGTCGACGCCCTCTGGCGGCATGGCGTTGTAGATGGAGGCACGCATGCCGCCCACGCTGCGGTGACCCGCGAGATTCGTGAGCCCGGCCGCGGCGGCCTCTGCGACGAACGCCTTGTCACGCTCGGGCTTGGCGGTGACGAACGGGACGTTCATCCAGGAGCGGGAGTCAGGGGCGACGGGGTTGGAGTAGAACTCGGACGCGTCGATGAAGGAGTAGAGCTTGGACGCCTTGGCGGAGTTGCGCGCAGCCATGGCCTCCAGGCCACCCAGCGACTGCACCCACTCGAGGATGAGCCCGAGCAGGTAGACGCTGAAGGTGGGCGGGGTGTTGAGCATCGAGTCGCTGGCGGCCATCTGCGCGTAGTCCCAGATCGACGGGGTGGTGGCGCGGGCGTGGCCGACGAGGTCGTCGCGGACGATGACGACGCACAACCCGGCCGGCCCCATGTTCTTCTGGGCGCCGCCGAAGATCAGGCCGAACTTCTCGACCTCGACCGGGCGCGACAGGATGGTGGAGCTCAGGTCCGCCACGAGCGGCACTGCGCCGGCGTCCGGCACGTAGGAGTACTCGACGCCGCCGATGGTCTCGTTGGGCGTGTAGTAGAGGTACTTCGCCTCAGGGTTGACCTCGAAGCTCCCCGGCGCCGGGGTGGTCGTGTAGCTGGACGCCACCTCGTCGGCGATGACGTCGACGACAAGGTCCTGCCTCTTCGCCTCGGAGATGGCCTTCTTCGTCCACTGCCCCGTGTGGAGGACGTTGATGACGTCACCGGGTGCGGTCAGGTTCATCGGGATGCCGGCGAACTGTCCGTACGCCCCACCTTGGAGGAAGAGGACGCGGTAGTTCTCCGGGAGCCCCATGACCTCGCGCATCCGGGCCTCCGCGGTCGCCGCGCAGGCGACGAAATCCTTGCCACGGTGGCTGACCTCAAGCACCGACATCCCCGAACCGAGCCAGTCGGTGAGTTCGGATTGGGCCCGCTCGAGAACGGCGAGCGGGAGCATGGCAGGACCGGCAGAGAAGTTGTAGACGCGCACGGGCCAAGTCTCGCAGCGTCTGCCCACGATGATCGAGGGGGTCCACCGGAGCGACGGCGCCCATTCACCCGGCTCGTTTCCGGGACCGGGTCACGCGCCGCACCGCGAGGCAGTAGGTTCTGCGGCGTGACGAACTATTCTCAGGCGGACGAAGCAGGCTACTTCGGGCGCTTCGGCGGTGCCTATCTCCCGCCGCACCTCGTTCAGCCCATCGCCGAGGTGAAGGCCGCCTACGCCGAGGCCCGCAACGATCCCGCGTTCATGGAGGAGTACGCCCACCTCCTCAAGGCCTACGTCGGGCGCCCGTCGCTGCTGCACTTCGCCGAGAACCTCACTGAGCACCTGGGCGGCGCGAAGATCTACCTGAAGCGCGAGGACCTCAACCACACCGGTTCGCACAAGATCAACCACTGCCTCGGC
>DATITN010000013.1:0-4312 GCA_035467795.1 Arachnia sp.
TGGTCGAGGGTCAGGTGGCCCCAGCCGCCGGTGGCCTGGTCGACGATGCGAAGCTGCGCCGTCGCACCGTCGAGGTCCGAGACGTCCCAGGAATGCCAGTTGAGCGCCCCGCTGTCGGCGCCGGAGGCCGAGCGAACGGGCTCGCCGTCCACCAGAAGCTGGACCTCGAGGCCGTCCTCCTTGTCCCGTCCGCCTCCGATGAGGAAGCTGACGTAGTCGCCGTCGATGTCGAACTCGGGCGAGGTCAACGTGCCGGCGTTGCGATCCCCGTTCGGTCCGCCCTCGAAGGTGTTGATCCGGGCGTCGCCGATGAAGTACTCCCCACCCGCGTAGGACGGGCTCGCGCTGGCCGCGAGGTCACCGGACCCTGACCATCCGAACTGCTCCAGCGTCTGGCCCTCGAAGCCGTTCCACAGCAGGGTGCCGGCTGGGGGCTCGTTGTCGACCCGCCCTCCCTCGACATGCGGATGGTTGCCGCCCCCGACCAGGAGGTTCAGCCACGGGGAATCCACGGTGAACGGCTCGGAGGTCATGGTGCCGACGGGCCAGTCCCACCCGACGAAGCTGTTGACGAGCCGCGCGCCCATGAACCCGCTGACCGGCTGCTGGCCGCCCACGGCACCGGCGACCGGGCCAGGGCCGAACGGACCGCCCTCGCCGTTGCCGGGCTCGTTGTTCACGGTCCATCCGGAGCCGTCCCAGGACCCGAACTCGAAGTCCTCGATCACCGTGCCGGGTGCGTCGGCCATCCCCTCGACGAGGGTCTCGGCAGTGAAGCTGGTGCCGTCGAACTCACCGACGAAGTACTGGGCTCCTGACCCGCCGGCCACGGATCCCGGGTTGAGGTTGACGACCATGACCCACTTGGTCTCGCCCGTGTCGCCCACGGGAAGCTCGAACAGGTCCGGCACCTCCCAGATGCCACCCGTCGCGTTGGCGGGCCCGAAGGTGGAGAGGAAATCCCAGTCGACGAGGTTGTCCGAGCGGTAGATGACCACCTCGTGCGCCAGCGCCTCCACCGCCACCATGACCCAGTACGCCTCGCCGTCGGGCGCGGTGTAGCGGATCACCTTGGGGTCGCGGAAGTTGTTGGAATCGCGGTTGAGGACCGGGTTGCCCTCGTACTTCTGCCACGTGTAGCCGCCGTCGAGCGAGTAGGCCAGGGACTGAGCCTGAATCCCGGCCAGCGTGGGATGCTCGCCGGTATAAGCGCTCGTGTAGACAGCCACCAGGGGCGGGTTCTCCGCGGTGCCGAGCCCGCTGGAGTTGGTCTCGTCGACGACGATCGAGCCCGAGAAGATGTCCTCCACCGAGCGACCGCTGTCCCCGAATGTCTGGGGTATGGCCAACGGCTGCTCGGCCCACGTCACCAGATCCGGGCTCGTGGCGTGCCCCCAGGACATGTTGCCCCACCGGGTGCCAGACGGGTTGTACTGGTAGTACATGTGGTAGACGCCGTCGTGATAGACGAGTCCGTTGGGGTCGTTCATCCAGTTGTGCGCCGGCGTCCAGTGGTACGCCGGCCGGTACGGCTCCTGACCTGCCGAATGCTCCGCAGCTGCCGGGACGGCGAAACCGCCGAGCAGCACCGCCCCGGCCAGTCCGATTCCTATCGCCTTCTTCATGCCTTCTCCAATCTATGACAACGTTGTCATATTCACCGTCGCATGGCGTGCGGCGAGATGTCAACCCCCTTCCCGCCATCGTCGAGGAGAATGGCGGAGTGGCACTCCCCTCCAACCGGCCCACCATGCGCGACGTCGCAGTCGCGTCAGGCGTGGCGATCAAGACCGTCTCCCGTGTGATGAACGGCGAGCCGCACGTGCGGCCCGACACCACGCAGCGAGTGCGCGCCGCCGCCGCCGAGCTGGGCTACGTCCTGCACGAGCAGGCCGCGGAGCTGCGGCGCCGCGACGGCGGGAGTCGCGCCCTCGGTCTACTCGTCTCCAGCGTCAGCAACCCGTTTGACAGCCAGGTCCACGGCGCAGTGGAGCGGGTCGCCCGCTCGGCAGGGCTGATGGTCGTCGCCGCCAGCACGGGGGATGACCCTGACCTCGAGCTCGCGGCCCTCACCACGCTCCTGGGCCGGCGCCTCGACGGTCTGATCATCTCCACGATCCGCGAGGAGCACGGACTCCTGGCACGGGAGATCAACAGAGGCTGGCCCGTGGTGTTCGTGGACCGCGCCGTCGACGACATCGAGTGCGACACGGTGACCGTGGACAACGTCGGGGGCGTCCGTGCCGCCGTGCGGCATCTGCGCGCCCACGGGCATCGGCGCATCGCCTTCCTCGCCAACAAGATGGCCATCCGCACCACCCAGGAGCGGCTCCGGGGTTTCGACGAGGAGACCGACGGCGATCCCGAGTGCCTCCGAGTCACCGACCTCGCCGTTGAGGACGACGTGAGCGCAGCCGTCACGGAACTACTGACGGGGGAAGATCCGCCCACAGCCTTGGTGACCGCACGCAATGAGATCTCGATCGCCACCATGCGCACGCTCCAACACCTCGGGAGGCAGCACTCCGTGGCACTCGTCGGCTTCGACGACATCCCGATGGCCGATCTGGTGACGCCGGGGCTCAGCGTCGTGGCTCAGGATCCTGACGCCATCGGCGAGTTGAGCGCGCGCAGGGTCCTCGCACGTCTCGCGGGTGACGCGTCTCCGCCCCAGCACACAGTCCTCCCCACCACCCTCATTGCGCGGGGCAGTGGGGAGATCAGGGCTGAGCCCAGCGCAGGTCGCTGAGCGTCACAGGCGAGCCAACGGGCTCGACTTCCCCCGGGGCCCGGAAGCGTTAACGAAGCCGTCAGCCGGTGGGCGACGGCTCCGGCCCGAGGAAGGCGTGCAGCTCCTCAGCGAGGTCGACGGGCGGCTTCCAATAGGTGAACTCGGTGAGCGGGCCCGGGTCGACGGCGAAGTTGCCGTCGTGCAGCGGCACCAGCGACGTCGTCGAGCCCCACCCGTCGACGAGGACGAAGGCGCCGCGGTCGTCGATGCCCATCCCGGGCACCTCTCCACCCACATCGGTCTTCAGCGACTCGGTCATGCGCGCCAGCAGATCGTCAGGGACCTCCTGAAGGATCCGGATGTCGCCGAAGTCACGGGAGCAGACGTAGCCGGCGAGCACGTCTTCGGGGGTGGCAGCAACAAGCGTGGTGAGCGGCGGGCACACCTCGGGCGCCTCCGTCGGGGCCTGCAGCCCCGCGCGCTGGTCCTCCCACAACCCGACGATCGTGGCCAGGAACCCGTCCGCTCCGGCGAGCCGGCGCTCGCCGTCGCTCACCGCCCGGCAGCCGTGCAGCTCTCCGCTCAGCCGTTTGGACCCATCCGCGTAGTCGACGACCACCACATAGGTCATCCGGTACTCCAGGGTGCATGCCATGTCCTGGGGCAGGGGCTCGAGGGCGTTGAACGCGGCCACCAGCTCGTCCACCCCCTCGGTCAGCGCCTCGGCCGGGCCACCCGTGGACGTGAAGCCCTCGTTGGGGTCGCCGCACAGCCATGCGCTCACGGCTCCGTCGGGAAGGTCGCCGTCGAACGGGGTGAGCTGGAAGCGTTCCTGCCCGGCCTCCTCTGCGCTGCCCGGGCAGGGGTTCTCGCCGGGGCTGACAGGGGGTTCCGAGGACTGGGAGGGCACTGTGGCCGACGGGGTCGGGTCCATCGGCGCCTCTGAGCCCGAAACGGTGGGGCTGGCGCTCGGGCTGTCGCCCGGGACCGCGCCGTCGGGGCCCCACAGTGCCTGATACCCCAGCGGGATGGCGACGGCGGCCAGGACAAGTCCGCCCACGACGGCACCCGTCACCCACCGCCGCGACCCTCGAGCCTCGCGCTCCGGGGGCGCGTCCGCCCGGTCATCCGCACCGTTGTCGTCCACCATGGAGCACCTCGTCCCTGAGCCCGCCCCGCAGCCACCGTGCAGCAGGGCTGAGCTCATTGTCCTGCCAGGGCACGAGTGGCGGTAGTCCCTGGCTGGGCATCTGCCCGGATCCCCCGCGATCCCTCCCGTTCACGCTCCGCCAGTGGTGGAATACAGGTGGGCCGAGGCCCCACCACGCTTTCCGAAAGGCTCCCATGGACATCCTGTTCGACACCGCCAACCTCGACGACATCGAGCGCCTCACCCCGATCTACCCCGTCACGGGCGTGACGACAAACCCGTCGATCCTGAAGAAGGAGGGCCAGATCGACTTCTACGCCCACCTCAAGCAGATCCGCTCGATCATCGGCCCCAACCGCACGCTGCACGTGCAGGTGCTGGCCAAGGACGCGCAGGGGATGATCGACGAGGCACACCGCCTGCTGGACAAG
>DATITN010000014.1:0-1732 GCA_035467795.1 Arachnia sp.
GCTTCACCGGAATGACCCTGTGGAAGTGACCGACCTCGGCACATTCGACGCGGTCATCTTCGACTTCGACGGCACCCTCGCCGATTCCATCGCCTCGATGCACCGCGCCTACAGGCTGTGGGCCGCCGAGTACGGGGTAGACCTCGAGACGCTGCGGCAGTACACCGGCCGGCCGGCCGAGGCGGTGGCGCGCGCGCTCCTGCCCGCTGACATCGCGCCCGCGGCCGGAGCACGGATCGACGAGCTTGAGGTCTCAGACACCGACGGCGTCGTGGCGCTCCCCGGCGCGGCCGAGGCCTTCGCGGCCATCCCCACCCGCCGTCGGGCCATCGCCACCTCCTGCACCACCGCGCTGCTGGACGCCCGCCTGGGCGCCACCGGCCTGCCGCGTCCCGAGGTCATCGTGACCCGGGATCAGGTGGAGAACGGGAAGCCCTCCCCGGACAGCTTCCTGCTCGCCGCCGAGCGGCTGGGCGTGGATCCCGCGCGCTGCCTTGTCTGCGAGGACGCCCCCGCCGGGGTGGCCGCCGCCCGATCGGCCGGCATGAAGGTGCTGGGCGTCCTGACCGAGCACGGCGCCGACGAGCTCGGCGCGGACTGGGCCGTCGAAAGCCTCGCCGGCGTGGTGTTCGAGGACACCGTCGACGGGGTGCGCGTCAGCTGGGCGTGAGCCCTCGCCGTGGCGGGCGGGACACCCCCACCCGTTAGGATGTCCCGCGTGACTGATACCCCCTCCGCCCTGCCCAGCGACTCGGAACAGACCGCCATCCGCAAGGAGAAGCGTGCCCGGTTGCTGGACGCCGGGGTTGAGCCGTACCCGGCGGACCTGGAGCGCAGCCACACGCTGCGCGCAATCCGGGGCACCTGGGGTCACCTCGAGGCCGGCGAGGAGACGCAGGACGTCGTCACCACTGGCGGGCGCGTGGTGTTCATCCGCAACACCGGCAAACTGGCCTTCGCCACCCTGCAGGACGGCTTCACCCCCGACGACAACGGCGAACGCCTGCAGGTGATGCTGTCGCTGGCCGAGGTGGGCGACGAGGCTCTCGCGGCGTGGAAGGCGGATGTGGACCTCGGGGACTTCGTCTGGGTGACCGGGCGGGTCATCTCGTCGAAGCGCGGCGAGCTGTCCATCATGGCCGGCGAGTGGCGGATGGCCGCCAAGTCGCTGCGGCCGCTTCCCGTCATGCACAAGGACCTGTCCGAGGAGGCACGCGTCCGCCGGCGCTACGTGGACCTCATCGTGCGCGACGAGGCCCGCCAGATGGTGCGCGCCCGCTCCGCCATCACCCGAGCCATCCGCGAGACCCTCTACGCCCAGGACTACATCGAGGTGGAGACCCCTACCCTGCAGCTGGTGCACGGTGGGGCCGCGGCGCGCCCGTTCGGCACTCACATCAACGCGTTCGACATCGACATGACCCTGCGGATCGCGCTCGAACTGCACCTCAAGCGGACAATGGTGGGCGGCGCCGACCGCGTCTTCGAGATGGGGCGGGTGTTCCGCAACGAGGGCATCGACTCCACGCACTCGGCCGAGTTCACCATGCTTGAGGCCTACATGGCGTGGGGCGACCAGCGCACCATCGCCCGGCTGATCCAGGACATCATCGTCGCGGCGGCGGACGCTGTGGGGTCGCGGCAGATCGAGACCCCCAAGGGCCTCATCGACCTCGACGGCGAGTGGACCTGGCTGTCGGTGTTCCCCACCCTGTCGGAGCGGTTGGGCGAG
>DATITN010000015.1:0-20092 GCA_035467795.1 Arachnia sp.
CCGTCGATCCGCTCGAGGAGAAGCCTGGCGGCTGCCGAGCCGATTTCGTAGGTGGGTTGCCGCATCGTGGTGATGGACGGCGTGGTGAGGTCGGCCCATGGGAGATCGTCGAAGCCGACGAGGCTCAGTTGCTCCGGGATGTCCACGCCCCGCTCGCGACAGGCCCGCATCGCGCCGATCGTCATTCGGTTGTTCGCCACGAACACGCCGTCGGGCGGGGAGTCGAGCTCCAGGAGTTGGTTCATGGCCCGGTAGGCGCCGTCCTCGCGGAAGTTCGCTCGAACGATCAGCTCTTCCTCAACTTCGCGGCCGGACATGTTGATTGCCTGCCTGTATCCCTCCAGCCGTTCCTCCGCTGTCACCACCTCTTCCGGGCCGGTGATGCAGGCGACGCGTTGAGCCCCGAAGGAGATCAGGTGTCGCGTGGCCTGCCTCGCACCGGCTTCGGAGTCGGTCCGCACGCAGTCGAACTCCGGACCCAGGCGTCGTCCCACTCCCACCACGGAGATGCCTTGGTTGGTGACGGCCGACAGGTCTGACGTCACCGCGGCGGCGCTGATGATCACTCCCGACACGGAGTGTGCGGCGAGCACCTCGAGGTACGAGGCTTCCTTCGCCGGGTCTTCATCGGTGTTGCACAGCATGACCGAGTAGTTCCCCCGGCGCGCCACGTCCTCCACGCCTCGACACAGGGAGGTGAAGAAAGCGTTCTCGATGTCGGGGATGACCAGGGCAAGGAGGTGCGTCGCCTGCTTCCGAAGCCCCCGTGCCACGAGGTTGGGGCGGTAACCCATCTCGTCGATGACGGCCCGCACGCGCCGCGCGAGCGTGGGATCGACACCCGGGACACCGTTGGCGACGCGAGAGACGGTAGCGGTCGAGACCCCTGCGGCGGCGGCCACCTGGCGCATTGTGGGCATGTGTACGTCTTTCTCTCGGCGGTCGCGATTGCCTACGCGCGAGCGTACCGACGAGCGATGGTCGAGAGCGCCACTGCAAGCACCAGGATCCCGCCCTTGAAGATGTACTGCCAGAACGTGGCCGTACCCATCATGCTGAGCCCGTTGAAGCCCACGTTGACGATGAGGACCCCGATGAGGGTACCGAGGATGTGGAACTCGCCGTTTCGCAGCGTTGCCGATCCGAGGAAGATGGCCGCGAAGGAGTCCATCAGGTAGCCGTCGGCGGCGCTGATTGTGCCGCTGCCCAAGCTCGAAGCGAGCAGCACGCCCGTGAGCGCTGCGCACGCTCCGGCGATGACGAATGCGGCGATCTTGGTCCGGTCGACGCGAATGCCCACCAGTCTGGCTGCCTCCGAGTTGGCCCCGACAGCCTGAATGCGCTGCCCCAGGGGCGTGCGGTTCAGGAGGACCCAGAGGATGATGAGGACGACGGCCATGATCCAGATGGGGTTCTGGATTCCGAGGAAACGCCCTAGCGTGAGCTGGACGAAGCCGGGGGGCAGAAGAACGATGGGGGATCCAGCGCTGTAGCCGAAGGTGAGGCCTACCAGCATCGTCCCGATCCCGAGGGTTGCGACGACGGCGTTGACCTTGGCCTTGGTGACCAGGAGGCCATTCGCCGCGCCAGCGGCGGCCCCGACGAGGAGTGTCGCGAGGATCGCCACTGGAATGCTGAAGCCCTGGTTGACCATGAGGCCCGTCACCAGGACACCCGCCAAGCTGGCGGCGTAGCCGACGGAGAGGTCGAACTCGCCCACCACGAGGACCAGGGTGAGCCCGCTGGCAATGATGGCGGTCAGCGCAGACTGGTTCACGATGTTGAGCAGGTTCGTCGGGGACAGGAAAGCGCCGTTCGGGACCCCGAGGGTGAACACCACGAGGAGGATCCCCATCGCGATCAAGGTTCCGTACTTGGAGACGCCCGTGAGGATGATCCGCTTGAATGCGGTCCGATCGGCTTTGGGCGCATGGTCGGTGGTGAGGGGAGCACTGGTCGTCATGCGACTTCCTCCTGGTGGTGGGATCGGGCGAAGCTCAGCGCGAGGATGGCTTTGTTGGTGATTGCGTCGCCAGTGAGTTCCCCGACGACGTGGCCCTCGGCCATGACAACCACGCGGTCGCACAAGGCCACAAGTTCCTCGTTGTCCGACGAGACGACCAGCACTGCGGCCCCTCTGGACGCCAGCTCCCTGATCAGGGTGTGGAGTTCGGCTCGCGCTCCTACGTCCACGCCCCTCGAGGGTTCATCGAGGATGAGGAGTTGCCGATCCTCAGTCAGCCACCGGGCGACGGCAACCTTCTGCTGATTGCCTCCTGACAGGGCGCCAACGAACTGATCGGCGCTTCGTGCTTTGATCCCCACGTCGTTGATGAGTCGCTGGGCACGGCGCTTACTCGCCCCGAGCTTGAGCCAGGGGATGAACCTGCCTACCCGGAGGCTGTCGAGGCTCGCGAGGTTGATATTGAAGTCGATCGACTTGTCGAGGAACACGCCTTGCGAGCGGCGCTCCTCCGGGACGATCCCCACCCCCCGGGCCACGGCGTCGGCCGGTTCGTGGAAGCGCGTCCGTGTGCCCGCCAGCCAGACCTCCCCGGCCCTGAGCCGCTCGGCCCCGTAGATGAGCCGGGTGAACTCCGTGCGTCCTGCACCGACCAATCCACCCAGGCCGACCACTTCACCCGCCCGGACCTGGAGGCTGGCGTCGAGAACCAGCCGCCCATCAGACACATTCCGCGCGTCGAGGACAGCCTCACCGATGTGCTCGGGCGGCGCCGGGCGCTGCGTGAGCTCCAGGTGGTGCCCCACAATGGCCTCCACCAACTCGTGGCTCGTGAGCCGTTGGCCGACGGCGGTCCGCACGATGCTGCCGTCCTTGAACACGGTGATGTCTTCGCACAGTTCGGAGACCTCGGCAAGGCGGTGGGACACGAACACAACAGCCGTTCCCGAGGCGGTCAGTTCTCTGATGATCCCGTGGAGCCTGGTGGCTTCCTGGGGCGAGAGTGAGGCGGTGGGCTCGTCCATCGCGATGAGGCGTGCGTCCTGCATGAGAGCTCTCGCGATCATGACCAGCCACTGGTCGGCGGTGCTGAGGTCGTCGATGATGCTGTCGAGACTGAACCGAATCCCGACTCGATCCGCAACAACCTCGGCACGCTGCCGGGTGGCCTTCCAGTCGATGAGTCCACCCCGTGTCCGGTACGGCATCCCCAACGCCATGTTCCGCAAGACGTCCCAGCCCGGAATGATGCTCATCTCCTGATGGATGAACGCCATGCCTAGCCTGGAGGCGTCTAGTGCGGTGTGCACTTCGATCGGGGCGCCGTTGAGTTCGATCCTTCCGGAGTCCGGCCGGTGGATGCCGGCGAGGCATCGGATGAGGGTTGACTTGCCAGCGCCGTTGGCTCCCACGAACCCATGCACGACGCCGGAGCGGATCGTGACGGACACGTCCTTGAGGGCTTGGACCCCTCCGAAGGTCTTGGTGAGGCCCTCGACCCGGAGGAGGGGCGCAGCGGCCGGGGTTGCCTCGGGCTCTGACATGTCAGTGGTTCCTGCCGTCGATCACTGGAGAGCTTCTGGGTGGTCCGTCAGGAACTCTTCCACGTTGTCGGCGGTGACGAGGATGCCAGGCACGTCAATCGTCTGCTGCTCCCAGGAGTCCCCGGCCTCGATCGCTTCCTGAACGACCTCGAACATCTTGGCGCCCTCACCCTTGCCGTCCTCGTAGACGGTCGCAGTCAGGGTCCCGTCCTGGACCGCCTTGATCGCGGCGCTGGAGCCGTTGATTCCGTAGGTCAGCACGTCGGTTCGGCCCTGTTGCTGGATCGCCGAGATCGCGCCGAGGGTGGGGTCCTCCCAGCAACCCCAGACTGCGAGCTTTTCGGAGCCTGCCGGATGGGCCGCCAACCACGCCGTGGCGTGACGGGAGCCGTCCTGCAGGAAGCCAGGGATGTTCACTTCGCTCTTGGTGACCTTGATGTCCGGGTACTCCTTGAGCATCTCGTCGAACACGCCCTCTCGGTCGCGGCACACCTGGCCGGTGCGGTAGGTGAGTGCAAGCACCGAGCCCGCGCCGCCGAGATCGTCGATCAGCGCCTGCGTGGCGGGTTCGGCGAAGGGGGCGCCGTCACCGGTAGTCATGACAACGCCGTCACCGAGGCCCCCACCCCAGGTGGCGACCGGGATCCCTGCATCCGTGGTGGCCTGAAGGCCCGCGCCCAGGGACGAGACCGGGAAGACGAGATCGAAGACCGCGTCGGCCTCCTTGCTCACGAAGTTGCGGATGGCGGCGTTGGCGGTGTCTGCGTTGCCTTGGGCGTCGACGACCTCGACCTTCCATCCAGCCGCTTCGGCGGCTTCCGTGGCGCCGGCGATGACGCGTGCGTTGTTGGAGTCCGTCGCGGTGATCGAAACGATCCCCAGCAGCTGCTCGCCAGCAGGCTCCGGGGCGCTGGATGTGCTGCTCTGGGTGCCGGGCTGGGTGGTTGCTGCCGGCGTTCCCGACGAGCACGCCGTGAGGGCCAGTCCGGATGCGGCGATGAGTGTGGTCGCGAGACGAAGAGACTTGCGGTTGAACATTCTGGGCACTCCTTTATGAGTTGGCTGGGTAGTGGTGATGTAGGCGGGGTCAGTTGATCCGGGTGGCGACGCCAGGGGCCAAGGTGAGCTCCGCGACGGAAAGGTTGTCTGGATAGGTACGCGAGGGATGACGCTCGAAAGTCGCGCCCTCGTGCGCGATCACGAGTCGGTTTGAGTCCCCCGCAGTGGCGTGCATCTCATGGATCGCCGTCAACGTGTTCCAACAGCTGCCGCCTCCGAACCCGATGCTGACCAGAACACCGTCCTGACCTATGCCCTCGGCGTTTTCGTAGCTGTAGAGGTTGTCCCCGGTGATGACCCACGGCTCGTCACCTGTGCGGACGACGACATACTGGGATCCGAAGGTGTGCGTGTCCTCGGCAAGGCGGATCTCAAACCCCGGGAACAACTCGAGGTCACCGTCGAGCAGCTTGAGCCGGCCCTGCTCCGCAAGCTCCTCGAGCATCTGGACGTCGGCGGGGTCTATGGCCCCGATGATCGACTCGAAGAGGTGCCGGTTCGCCAGGGCCCACTTCGCACCCGAGAGGTCCTTCTCCTGCAGATAGAACGTGGCATTCGGGAATCGCCGGGCTGCCCCGGCATGGTCGTAGTGAACGTGGGTGAGGACCACCGTGTCGATGTCCTCCGGACGCACCCCGACCTTGCCAAGCACGACCTCCGGCGGCTGCCAGTCGATCACGTCGTAGCGTTGCGAGAGCTCGAGGTTCGTGCTCTCGTCGTCGTGCCCTACGTCGACGAGCATCTTGTGGCCCTCTCCCTCGACGTACACGTAGCTGTACGGGAAGGGACGCGTTCCCGCGTTCCACTGGCCGTAGAAGATGCAGCCCATGGGCTGCGTCAGGCAGTGGGAGTACTCCAACATCCAGATCGAATAGTCCGACACGGATCCACCTCGTTCCTTGGGCGCGGGCCCCATCGCCAGCGCGAGTACACGATTACGTAATCGTGTACAAGACGAGCATGCGCCTTCCAGCGGTGGATGTCAAGGACCACCTTGTTCGTCTGCGCAACAATTCCGGGATGGCCACGGTCGACGTGGCGCGGCGCTGCGAGCCGGACCGGGAGGGGGTTGGTCGTCGGGCGCCCGTCGTCACTCTCTCGACTGCGGAAGCCTCGTCTTCCCCGCGCGCTTCGGGTTCGACGGCGGGGGCACAACGGGGCCGATGTCGCCGTCGGGCGCCTCGTCGAGGTCGACGATGACCGGCGCGTGGTCGCTGGGCAGCTTGCCCTTCCGGGCGGCTCGGTCCACCCAGGCCGCCCTCACCCGGTCGGCTACCGGTTGTGACGCCAGCACCAGGTCGATCCGCATCCCCAGGTCCTGGTGGAACATGCCTGCGCGGTAGTCCCAGTAGGAGAACACGCGCTCGCGCTCCGGCCAGCGGGCGCGCACGACGTCGACCAGCCCGAAGGCCGCCAGCCGCTGCCGCTCGGTTTCGGTCACGTGGGTGTGGCCGAGGTAAGCGGCAGGGTCGAACACGTCGGCGTCGGCGGGCGCAACGTTCATATCGCCGCACAGCGCGACCTCCGCCGGCCCCGCAGCAACCGCTGCCGCCAGCGCGTCGAGCCAGTCGAGCTTGTAGGCGTAGTGGTCGGAGCCCACCTCGCGCCCGTTGGGCACGTACAGGCTGTGGATGCGCACGCCGTCGCAGGTGGCGCTGATGGCGCGCGCCTCGGTCACGCCCTGGTAGTGGGGTTGGCCGGGGAAGGTGTGTTCGACTTCGTCCAGGCCGACGCGGGAGAGTAGGGCCACGCCGTTGAAGCCGCCGTGCCCGTGGTGCGCGGCCTCATAGCCTCGCTCGGCGAGGGGGCCCGCGAACAGCTCGTCGAAGGCGGCATCGGTGAGCTTGGTCTCCTGCAGGCAGACGACGTCGGGCTTGCGTTCCTCCAGCCAGGGCAGCAATCGGGGCAGCCGCTGCTTGGCGGAGTTGACGTTCCAGGTGGCGATCCTCACGCCCGCGAGGTTACCCGCCCCTACCCTTCCGGCGGAGCCGCGAGGGCATCGCGCAGCCGGGCGGCGTAGGCCGCCTGCTCCCCCTCGGCGTACCGGGTCCGGGGCCAGAAGAACCCGCGCAGGCCGTCGCCCTTCGTCCGCGGCACCACGTGCACGTGCAGGTGGGGGACGGACTGGCTGACCACCGTGTTGATGGCGGTGAAGGATCCCTGGGCGCCGTACGCGGCCGTGACGGCGGCAGCGACCCGCTGGACGACGGCGAACAGGGGCGCGAGAAGCTCGGGCGGCAGGTCGGTGAAGGTGTCGACGTGGGGGATCGGGCTCACCAGGACGTGGCCCTTGAAGACCGGCCGGTGGTCGAGGAACGCGATGACGTGGTGGTCGCGGTAGACCACCTCGGCGGCCACCTCGCCGGCGACGATCCCGCACACCAGGTCGACGGCGTCGCGCTGCTTCTCCATTGCGCCATTCTGCCGCGGGAAGGTGAGCGTGACTGCCGGGAGGCGCCTCAGCCAGAGGGAGGGTCTGCATCCTGCTATCCATAGGGCGGCATCTGCACATATCCGCACAAACCGCCCTCTGGATAGCAGGTTGCAGAGGTGAGGGCGGCACTAGGCGCGCCCGAGGCGGGCGCGGAGGGTCAGGATCTCGAAACCGCGCAGATCGACGCCGACTGACCGTCCGTCAACGTCCAGCCGATCATCCACGGGGTCTTCCAGCAGGTTCACCGGCCACACGTCGTCGGCCTCGATCGCAACCCGGGCCCGCGCCGGCCGGCCCGTCGACTCGTACAACCGCACGATCAGGTCCCCGGAGCCGTCCTCGGCCAGCTTGACCGTGTCGACCACCACACCGTCGCCCTCGCAGACCACCAATGGCTCGACGGTCCCGGCGTCGTCGATCTCGAGCACCGGCATCGACAGGTCGTAGGCCGCCTCGACGGTGGCCGCGACATCCGCGTCAACCAGCAGCCGCGTCCGGAAGGGGTGCTCGCCCTGGTCGCTCTCGGGGTCCGGGTATCTGGGCCCGCGCAGCAGCGTCTGTCGGATCTGCGTCAGGTACTGTGCGCCGCCCCCAGCGGGATCCGGTAGGCGGGTGACGTCGTGGCCATACGTCGAGTCGTTGAGCACCGCGGCACCCCTGGCGCCGTCGCCGACGTGGATCCAGCGCTGCGCGACGATCTCGAAGCGCGCCTCATCCCACGACGTGTTCTCGTGCACCGGTCGGCGGACGTGACCGAACTGCGTCTCCGCGCACGATTCCCGAGCGTCCACCCGCAGCGGGAACGCCAGCTTCAGCAGGCGCTGCTGCTCGTGCCAGTCGATGTGGGTCTCGACGTCGACGCCCGCTCCGCTGAGCCGCACCTCTTGCGTGATCACCGACTTCGCCAGCCGTCGAACGATGGTGACCGAGTCCTCGCCCACGGTCACCTCGCACTGCTGCGGCAGGTCGAGCCGGAGGCGTCGGTAGTGCTCGTCGATGTCCCAGGCATCCCAGTCGGTGGGGATGTCCTGGTGGAGGTGGAGCTGGTTGGCGGGGATCGTCGGCTCGAGGTAGTCATGTCCGCTGGCCCGGCTGAGCAGCCGGGTGAACGACCCGTCGGGGGAGATGTGCAGCTCGATGTGGCGATTGCTGAGCGTGACCGCGTCCCCGTCGACGCCCACTCGCGTGGGATCCGGGGTCTCGACGGCGCGGCCGATGGAGTGCCCGGGGATCCCGTGGCGCGAGAACGGCGACGAGTTGACCGTCAACCGCTCCCCGCCGTCGCCCGCCAGCGCGCTGAGGGCGTCGCCGATGACGGCCCTGAGGCGCGACTCGTTCTGCGCGTGCATCCTCTCGGCGTCCTGATGGACCCAGGAGATGGAGCTGCCCGGAAGGATGTCATGGAACTGGAGAAGGAGGGTGCGGCGCCAGAGCTCTTCGAGCTCACGCTGCGGGTAGGGGTGACCGCGGCGGACCGCGGCGGTCGCGGCCCACAGCTCGGCCTCGCGCAGGAGGGTCTCGCAGCGCCGGTTTCCCCGTTTGGTGCGCGCCTGTGAGCTGTAGGTGCCTCGGTGCAGCTCGAGGTACATCTCGCCCACCCACACGGCGCGATCCGTGGACTCGGCCTCCGCCGCCGCGAAGAACTCGGCCGGGGAGCCGAACCGGACCCTCGGCAGGCCCTCGACGTCGGCCGCCCGACGCCCCGCCTCCAGCATCTCCGCGGTGGGGCCGCCCCCGCCATCGCCGTAGCCAAAGGGGATCAGCCCGCCCGAGAAGACCCGGTGGTCCTCGAAGTTGCGCTCGGCGAACGCCAACTCGGTAGGGGAGAGGTCGGAGTTGTAGGTCTCGACGGGGGTGAAGTGGGTGAGGATCCGCGAGCCGTCGATGCCCTCCCAATCGAAGGTGTGGTGCGGCATCCGGTTGGTCCGGTTCCAGGACATCTTCTGCCCGAAGAACCACCTCGCCCCGGCCAGGCGCGCGATCTGCGGGAGGGCGCCGGAGTAGCCGAAGCTGTCGGGCAGCCACACCTCCTCGCAGGTGAGGCCGAACTCCTCGCGGAAGAACCGCTGCCCGGCCACGAACTGGCGGGCCATCGCCTCGCCGCTGGGCATTGTGGTGTCGGTCTCCACCCACATCCCGCCCACCGGCACGAACCGGCCCTGGTGGACCTTCTCACTCATTCGCGCGAAGAGCTCGGGGTAGTGGTCCTTCATCCACGCGAACTGCTGCGCCGACGAGCAGGCGAAGACCAGGTCCGGGTCCGCATCCATGAGCGCGACGACGTTGGAGAACGTGCGGGCGCACTTCCGGACGGTTTCGCGCAGCGGCCACAGCCACGCCGAATCGATGTGGGCATGCCCGACGGCGGTCAGGGTCATCGCGCTGGCGTGGGCGGGTGCCGCGAGGGTGGGGGCGAGCTCGGCCCTGGCGGCGGCGACGGTGTCGCGGACGGCGGTGGGGTCCAGGACGCGGAGCATCCGCTCGAACGCGGCGAGAATGAGGTGCCGACGGCGGACTCCGGTGTCCGGCTCGGCCGCGATCCCGCGCAGCGTGCCGACGTCGGCCAGGAGGGCCTGCACCTGAGTGTCGCGGAGGATGAGCGCGGCGCCGCCGAACCGATACAGGTGGTCGTCGCCCGCGCTGTCCCACGACCCCAGCCGCGACAGCGGGATCAGGCCCGTGCCGTCGGGAGTGCTGAGAGTGGGGTTGGCGGCGGCCTCCACCCAGAACAGGACGTCCTCGCCCGCCCCCGCGCTGAGCGGCACCCAGTGGTTGCGGGGCGAGAGCGCCCGGACCACGGCGCCATGGGCGTCGAAGACCAGCCCTTCCGCCTGGAATCCCGCCTGGGCCGGGGAGAAGCCGAGGTCCACATCGAGGGCCAGCTCCAGGCCGCCGTCGGTGCTCGCAGCGCGGGTCCAGTTATCCGGCACCCGGCCGCTGACCCGCAACCACATCGTGTCCCAAGCGCGGCCCCACGTGTCGCCCACACTCAGCGGCTGGAGGTCGCGGCGGGTGGCGACGTCGAAGGGGATCGGCTCGCCGCCGACCGTGGCCGCTTCGACCGCGAGCGGCACCCGCCCCACCACCACAGCCGGGGCGACGACCTCCCGGATGATGCGGTCGAGGCGTCGCAGAGTCTGGGTGGCCGAATCCTGCTGCCGAGTCTCGATCATGGGGGTCCTTCCGGCGCGACGGCGGTGTCAGGACCACTATTGCCCACCGTCACCCTGTCCGGACGAGGGGAGCCTCTGCAACCTGCTATCCAGAGCGCGGCTTCTGCGCATATCCACAGAAGCCGCGCTCTGGATAGCAGGTTGCAGGGCGTCACCCCTGCCGCCGCTACAGCGGCGAAGGTTGGGCCACCCCGCCGAGCTGCCGGAGAAAGTCATGCCATACGCTTCAATCTGGATTGAATCAATCAGGATTGGAGTATCCGATGGATGGCTGGACTCTGTACCTGGTGTTGTCGGTGGTGTTGTTCGGCCTGTCGTTCCTGTCCGGGATGATGGGCCTGGGCGTGGCGTTCATTGCCACGCCGGTGCTGGCGATGTTCAGCCTGGATCTCAAGAACGAGATCATGCCGCTGTCGTTGTGGCTGAACGGTGTGACTGCCATCTCCAGCGCCGTGGCGTTCGCCCGCGCGAAGATGATCGACTGGCGCACCGCGATCCCCCTGCTGATCGTCACCACCATCGCCGCCCCGATCGGGGTTTGGCTGCTGCGGTTCACCTCGACGGAGGTGCTCTGGTGGCTGTACGTGGCGGTGCTTCTCTTCCTGGCCTGGCGTATGGCGTTCCCGCCGGCGCAGGACGACACGGCGCCGTCAGAGGTGACGGACCGTACCCGGTGGAAGGCCGCGGGCGCAGGCTCTGGGATCGGAGTGTTCGCCGGCCTGCTCGGGGTGGGGCCAGGATTTCTGATGATGCCCACGCTGGTGCTCCTCGGATTCGCGGCCCGCACCGCCGCGGCCACCAACAGTGTTGTGGTGACCCTGCCCTCGTTCTCGGCGTTCATCGCCCACCTGCCCGAGGCCCGCTTCGACTGGACGCTGCTGGTCATGACCACGGTCGCGGCGATCGTCGGCGCCCAGTTGGGGTCCAGGTTCATGGCGAGCCGGGTGAAGAGCCTCACGCTCACGAGGATCTTCGCCGTTGCGTTGGTGCTCCTCGCGGCGCAGCGGGTGTGGGCGTTGCTGATCTGACCCGAGCCGCGTGGCCGCTCCACGGCGCCACACCGTCGTATTGACGGCCATCGATGCGTCTGCGCTAGGCTCCATATCGATATCTGTCAATGCAACGAAGGGTTTCATCATGGTGTCTATCCGGGTCTTCGAGCCAGCCTTGTGCTGCAACACGGGCGTCTGCGGCGAGGACGTGGACCAGGCGTTGGTCACCTTCACCGCGGACCTGGACCACGTCAAGCAGCGGGGGGTGGACGTTGCCCGGCACAACCTGGCCACCGACCCCACCGCCTTCGTCCAGAACCCCGTCGCGCTGAACTTCCTCCAGACGGTGGGATCCGACGGCCTCCCGCTCGTGCTGGTCGACGACGTCACCGTCCTGACGGGCCGCTACCCCACACGCGAGATGCTGTCGCGCTTGGCGGGCCTGGTGGAAACCGACCTGCCGCAGATCGGCATGGCCCCGGCCGCGGGCGGTTGTTGCGGCGGCGGGGGTGGCTGCTGAGATGGGGGACCTCACGTTCCTCGCACATCCCACCCGCTTCCTGTTCTTCACTGGGAAGGGCGGAGTGGGGAAGACCTCCATCGCCTGCGCGACGGCCATGCACCTGGCCGAGTCCGGTCGCCGCGTGCTCCTGGTGAGCACCGACCCGGCATCCAATGTGGGCCAGGTCTTCGGCCAGAGGATCGGCAACACCATCACGCCCGTGCACTCGGTGCCCGGCCTCGACGCGCTCGAGATCGACCCCGAGCAGGCCGCCGCCGAGTACCGCGAGCGCATCATCGGCCCCGTCCGGGGGTTGCTTCCCGAGGTGGAGATCGCGTCGATGACGGAGCAGCTGTCCGGCTCGTGCACCACCGAGATCGCGTCCTTCAACGAGTTCACCGGCCTGCTCGCCGACCCTGAGCTGATCGGCGACTATCACCACGTCGTCTTCGACACCGCCCCCACCGGGCACACCATCCGCCTCCTCAAGCTCCCCGGAGACTGGACGGGATTCCTCGACGCGGGCAAGGGGGACGCCTCCTGCCTCGGGCCGCTCTCGGGCCTGGAGAAGCAGCGCGCCCTCTACGCCGGCGCCGTCGAGGCGCTCGCGGACCCGACGCTCACCCGGCTGGTCCTCGTGGCTCGCGCCCAGACCTCCAGCCTCGACGAGATCGCCCGGACGGCCGAGGAGTTGGCCGTCGCCGGCATCACGGCCGGCCATGTCGTCATCAACGGCGTCCTACCGGCCGGCGCCGGGGACGACGATGCGCTGGTGCGAGCCATCGGGGAGCGGGAGGCGTCCGCGATCGCCGCCATGCCTCGGCTCCTCGCCGCCGTTCCCCGGGACGTCATCGAGCTGAAGCCGGACAACATGGTGGGGCTCGACGCGCTGCGCTCGCTGTTCGAGTCCACCGTCGAGGTTCCTGCGGGTGCTCCCGCCGAGCAGCCGGAGGAGGAGGCGCCGTCGCTCGAGGATCTGATCGACGAACTCGCCTCGGTCGGACACGGCCTGATCATGTGCATGGGCAAGGGAGGGGTGGGCAAGACCACCGTCGCCGCAGCGATCGCGACGCGCCTGGCCCTGGAGGGTCACAGCGTCCACCTCACCACCACCGACCCGGCCGGGCATCTGGGCGACGCCGTCGGCGAGGCCGCCGACCTGCCCGGGCTGACCATGTCGCGCGTCGACCCGCAGCAGGCCGTCCAGGACTACCGCGACCACGTCATGGCCACCAAGGGCAAGAACCTCGACGCCGCCGGCAAGGCCATGCTGGCCGAGGACCTGCTGTCGCCGTGCACCGAGGAGGTCGCGGTCTTCAAGCAGTTCTCCCACCTCGTCAACGAGGCGCGCCGCCGGTTCGTCGTCATGGACACCGCGCCGACGGGGCACACCCTGCTGCTCATGGACGCGGCTGGCTCCTTCCATCGGGAGATCGCCCGCAACATGCCGGCCGACGCCCACTACACGACCCCCTTGATGCGGCTCCAGGACCCGGATTACACGAGGATCCTGCTCGTCACCCTCCCGGAGACCACGCCCGTCCTTGAGGCCGGCATCCTCGAAGACGATCTGACCAGGGCCGGCATCCATCCCTGGGGGTGGGTGGTCAACCAGTCGCTGGCGGCGGCGTCGACCACCTCGCCGCTGCTCCGGCACCGGGCGGCGCAGGAACAGGGGCCGCTCGAGCAGGTCCGACGGCGGGCCAAGCGCCTGGCCGTCGTCGCCTTCGGCGGGTGAGGGCCCAGGTGTTGGCCCACCGTCGGGCGGGAGTCACTCGAGGCTGCGCGGTAGCGATGCCGCTGCTCAGCAGCAGGATGAGGCGGGCGTGCCCGGCTTGACGCCCTCGATGGTCGCGGAGACCACGTAGTCGGTGAGGCTGCGGCCCGGGGCCCACTCCTCGATGAAGCGCCTGCTCTCGTCCTTCGGCGTGATGCGGATGTCCTCGAAGCCGGCCTCGGCCAGGATGGACTCCAGGTCTGAGACGAGGGTGGCGCCGGCCACGCAGCCGCTGTAGAGGCTGAGGTCGCCGCGGATGTCGTCGGGGAGGTCCACCATCGCGACGACGTCGGAGATCGCGAGCCGCCCGCCCGGGCGCAGCGCCCGGAACGCGGAGGCGAACACGGCGGGCTTGTCCGGGGAGAGGTTCACCACGCAGTTGGAGATGATCACGTCGACGGAGGCGTCGGCCACCGGGAGGTGCTCGATCTCGCCGAGCCTGAACTCCACGTTCGAGTAGCCGCCTGACTCGGCGTTGGCACGGGCTTTGCTGACCATCGCCGGGGTCATGTCCACGCCGATGACAAGGCCTTCGGGGCCGACGGCCTTGGCCATGAGGAAGGCGTCGATGCCGGCGCCGCTGCCCAGGTCCAGCACCGTCTCGCCGGGCTGCGCGTTGGCGAGGGTGGCAGGCGTGCCGCAGCCCAGGCCGAGGTCGGCGCCGTCGGGCAGGGAGATGAGGTCCTGCGTCAGGTAGCCGAGGTCGAGCGAGCTGACCTGCACAGGGGTGGAGTCGCCGCAGCACGACGAGCCGCTGGGGCCGCAGCACCCGCTGGACACGTCGCTGAGCGCGATCTGGCTGTAGGTCTCGCGCACGGCGGCGCGGATGGTGTCGTGGGACGTCTGGGTCATGTGATGCTCCTTAGCAGCAGGCGTTGATGTGCAGGGCACGGGCGATAGCGTGGATCGCCTCGGGGACGACAAGGTGGTGGACGCTCATGCCGCGTCGCTCCTTGGTGAGGAGGCCGGCGGACTCGAGGGTCTTGAGGTGATGGCTCACCGTCGGATCCGACAACCCGACGAGGCGTGCCAGCTCACCGGTGGTGGCCTCCTCGCCGGGCTGGTCCAGGAGGTGGTCGAGCAGTTGCAGCCGGACCGGATCCGCAAGGGCCTTGAGCCGGACGGCCAGGGCGACGGCGTTGTCAGCGCTCATGGGCTCCCGCGTGCCCAGGGGTGGGCAGCAGATGGGGGAGACATCCACCAGGAGGGGCAGCGGCTTCGGCATGCACACATGATGCCACCTGTGAGACAAATATCAAATAGGTTGCGGTGAGTCGACGGGCCCGACCTCTGTTTGGTAGGTCTGATCGGGAATACGCGACCAGACTTACCAAACAGCGTGTGAAGCCTTCCGGATCATGGGCTCCACTGCCGCTCGTCGGTAGGACTGGTGGCGTTCACCCACCCATTGAAGACCACTGCTGCTTCGCCGGACTCCGACGCGGCCCCATCCGCGGATCGGTGTTGTCCGTCCTGCCCAGGGTGTTGTCCGTTCGGTACAGGGTGTTGTCACGTGGGGCGTCCGCGGATGTCTGCGCGCTCCCCGGCGGGCAATCTCGGGTGATGCGCCCGCGACAGTCCCTGACCCCCCACCTCAGAGCGCTCGCGGAGCGGCAGGCAGGGGTGATCACCACAGCGCAACTGATCGACGGTGGACTGAGCAGGGCCGTCATTCAACGGATGGCTGCCGAATGGGAGCAGCCAAGTGAGGGAATCCACCTCACCACCCCCGCGACATGGCACGCCGCAGCTTGGGCCGGACTCCTCCGAGGCGGCCCCGAGGCGGTGCTGGGGGAGGAGGCCGCCGCGTTCCTCCACGAGGCGGTCCGGGACGAGCCATCGACCATCGCGGTGTGTGCGCCGGTGAAGCGTTCGGGATTCGTCGTCGGGCAGTGGCGCGTGATCTTCCGACGTGCCCACCGTCGAGGAATGGGCACCCCACCTCGGGCCATGCTGGATGACGCCCTCGTCGATATGGCGGGGCGTGTGACCGAGGACGCAGTCGTAGCGGCGGTGGCTAGGGGAGTCGTGCAGCGCAGGACGATGCCCGGCCTGATCCTCGCCCGGCTGGACGCCCGCCGTCGCACGAGACACTCAGCGGTGCTCCGGGAGATGTGCAGCCAGGCCGGCGAGGGCATCGAGAGCGCATTGGAGTGGCGCTTCAGCCAGGTCGTCGACCGACACGGACTCCCCGCCGCGGAGCGTCAGGTGGTGACCGGCGAGTCCCGCATCGACGCGCTGTTCCACGACCAACAGCTCGTGGTTGAGCTCGACGGGCTACGCGACCATACCGACTGGTCCAAGGACATGATGCGGGATAACCAGCGGCTCATCGAGTCCGGCGCCATCACGTTGCGTTACGGCTGGAACGCGGTGACCGGCGAGGCGTGCGCGGTCGCGGCACAGGTGGCCGAGGCGCTGGCGTCGCGGGGATGGGGAGGGACGATCCGGCACTGTCGACGATGTCGACCGCCTGTTGGGTAGGTCTGGTGGCGTGCTCACCTGCAGAGCTACCCAACAGGTTCGCCCGACGGCCGAGCTGGTGCCGCGACAACCGCACCACTGGGTCACAGGGCTCCACTGGGAAATACTCGTGGAACCACCCGCAGCCGTCCGTGTTTAGCGCCTTGTCAGGCTCACTTGGTTGACGAGCGGGGCCCAGCCGGTCCAAGTATCTCGATGTCGTGAGATTGACTTTTCACTTTTCATGGCGCACTTTGAACAGGTACCCCGCCAATGGCCGCCGATCGGGAGGCCTCACGGGCGTACCCGGCATCTCGGCGTCCCTAGACGTTTGGAGGCCTCGTGCCGACAAGACGAATCCACCCCCGTGACCGGCGTGCAGCGCCTACCAATCTGTCCGACCTGAACATCGCCAACGAGCTCTCAGAGTCCGGGCCGGTCGAGCTGCGACGCGAGGCGAGCCGCAACCGGCATTCGCCCGCAGTCCTCGCCATGACCATCCTCGCCACCATCGGCGTGGTGGCCTACACCCTCTTCCTGTTCCAGATCGACAACCGCGGCGACCTCCTTCCGTGGGTGCTGGTGATGGGCGCCGAGCTGATCCTGGTGTTCCTCGGCCTCATGAGCATGTGGACGATGCTGGCCGGCTACAACAAGCAGCCGCCCTTCTCCTTCCACGAGGCGCAGCGCCGTCTCTACAACCCGCGGCTGAACGACGAGCTCGGCATCGGACACGACGCCACCCGCTGGCCGATCTTCATCAACAAGCGCCAGGTCGACGTGGACGTCTACATCACCGTCTTCGGCGAGGACCTCAGCGTCATCCGCCGCACCGTCAACGCGGCGCTCGCCATGCACGGGCGCCACGAGACCTACGTTCTCGACGACGGCGACTCCGACGACGTCCGCGACCTTGCCGCCGAGCTGGGAGCCGGATACATCCGGCGCCTCGGTGGTTCAGGCGCGAAGGCCGGCAACGTCAACCACGCGTTGGCGATCACGCACGGCGAGTTCTTTCTCATCCTCGACGCCGACTTCGTGGTCAAGCCCGAGATGCTGGAGGAGACGCTGCCCGCGATGGCCGACGACACCATCGCCTTCGTGCAGACCCCGCAGGTCTACGGCAACCTCCACACCACCATCGCCCGCGGCGCCGCCTACATGCAGTCCATGTTCTACCGCTACATCCAGCCGGGCCGCAACGAGTTCAATGCGGCGTTCTGCGTGGGCACCAACGTGGTGTTCCGGCGCAGGGCCGTCAAGGAGATCGGCGGCATGTACACGGGCTCGAAGTCCGAGGACGTCTGGACGTCGCTGCTGCTCCATGAGCGCGGCTGGAAGTCGCTGTTCGTACCCCAGGCGCTCGCCGTCGGCGAGGCGCCCGAGACCATCGAGGCCTACAGCAAGCAGCAGCTGCGCTGGGCCACCGGCGGCTTCGAGATCCTGCTGACCCACAACCCGCTCTCATGGCGGCGTCGGCTCAGCCTGGATCAGAAGCTCATGTACTTCGTGACGGCCACCCACTACCTGAGCGGAATCGCCACGGGAGTCCTGCTGTTCGTGCCGGCGCTGGAGATCTTCTTCGACCTGCGGCCCATCGCTGTCGCGGTCGGCCCCCTCGAGTGGGCGCTCTACTACTCCGGCTTCTACATCCTGCAGATCCTGCTGTCCGCGCTCATCCTGGGCACGTTCCGTCCGGAGGTCCTGCTGTTGTCGGCGGCTTCGTTCCCGATCTACATCAAGGCCTTCCGCAACGCCCTCTACGGCATCGACGTCAAGTGGTCGGTGACCGGCACCACGGGCGGCCGCGCGTCGGCATTCAACTTCATCATGCCGCAGGTGCTCACCTTCGTCTTCCTGCTCGTGGCCTCATTCGTGGCTATCTGGCGCGACCTGCTGATGTCGACCCTCAACGTTGCGACGTTCTGGTGTGTGATCAACACCCTCGTGCTCGGCCTGTTCGTGTGGACGGCGTGGCGCGAGGACCGCACCCGCAACCGTCCCACGCCCACCCGTGGCCACAGCGGCTCGGAGCCGGCCTTCGAGGCCCAGCCGCTCCCCACCCCCGTTCTCTCCCGCGACGACCTCGTCGCGGCTCACGTCCTCACCAAGGAGGCGGTCTCATGACCTGGCTGACCCGGTTCAAAATGCTTGGCGGCATACTCGCCGTCCTCGCGGTGGCCTTCGGGCTGACGCTGTTGTTCAACCAGCGGATGACGCAGGCCCACAGCCTGTCCGCCTCCGTCACGGCCCCCACCTTCGACGTCGGCTCCGGCTACGGCGGGATCGTCACCGAGCAGCTGGTGCGAGACGGCGACGCGGTGACCGCCGGCGATGTCCTGTTCGTGGTCAGCAGCAGCTCGCTGCAGCAGGCCGTCAGCCAGGGCTCGGCACCCGGCTCGACGGTGGCCTACGACCTCGACCTTGAGACAGGCACCATCACCTACACCGCAGTCAGCAACGGCTACATCGTGGACCTCGCCGGGACACACGGCTCCTACGTCCCCGACGGCGCCGTCCTGGCCAGGGTGGTCAGCCAGCAGCGCGCGGTCGAGGGCTTCTACAAGCTCAGCCCGGTCGACTACGGGCGGGTCGAAGACGGGGCCTCGGCTTCGATCGTCCTGCCGAACATGCAGAAGCTGGAGGCCACCGTCGAGAGCGTGCAGGTGGAGACCGAGGACGGGGAGGCGGTGGCCGTCATCCGGATGACCAGTGACGCACTCATCGACCCGGCGCTCGCCGCGCTCACCCGCGACGGCACCCCGGTCACGGCGCAGGTCAGCCTGCGCGACGACGGCATCCTGGCCGGGCCCACCACCGCGGCCCTGGCGTTCCTCACCAAGATCGGGCTCCGCTGATGTGGGGCGCACGGACCCTGGCCGCAGGGATGGCGGCCACCATGCTCCTCGCGGGCTGCACCGGCCCGCCGGCCGAGGACGACGCGCCCGGCGGGGGTGCGGCGCCAGGCGTCGGCGCCTCGTGGGCGCCTGACGGCATGGCCGAGAACCTCGACGCGCTCGGCACGGTGCCCAGCAAGGACTTGAAGCCGGTACGTCTGGCCGATGGCCTGATCCCGCCCACGAACCGCTGGTACTCCGGGCTCGTGTTCGGCGACGCCCCGCAGCCGGTCTATCCGCTGCCGATGTCGTTCGCGCTCACCGACGACGGGCTCACCTTCGGGCTGCCCACGGTGACCACGACGGAGAAGACCATCATGGGCACGAACGCGCCCGTGGTGCAGGTGGCCCTCGGTGAGCGCCCCACGTGGCAGGTCGTCGCCTACGACGACCTGTCCGTCACGGCGGAGGCGTCGTCCGACGGCTCGCCGCTGGGCCGCGTCACCATCGTGCAGGGCTCGCCCTACGTCACCTACACCGCGATCCGTGACCACGAGCTCAGCACCCAGCTCCCGTTCGAGGCCGACGGCGAGTTCTCCTCGCTGACGGCGGGCGACGGCGAGTACGTGGCAGTGACCGACGGCGGGACCGTGGAGGGCACGTCTGTGTCGCTCCCGGCAGGGGCTTCCGTCACCTGGGGCGCGGTTCCCGAGGGCGGCGACGCCGCCAGGATCGCCGAGCTCGCGGGCCCGGTGACCGCCACAGGCACGTCCTACGAGGTGGGCTCCGAGGTGCGGACCACGCTGACCTACGAGGCGGACCGGCCCACCGTCGTGGTGCGGATGCCGCACCAGAGCGACGACGCCGCCACCTGCGAGCTCGGCACCTACGCGAGCAGCTTCGGCACCATGCAGGCGTGCGAGGGCAACGAGATCTCGTGGGAGACCAACGCCTACGAGGCCCGGGGTGAGCTGGATCTGTCCGGCCTCTCCGGCGGCGACTCCGATGAGCTTCGTGCGGCCCTGACGGCCGACATCGCGGCCGCGAAGGACTACCCGGCCGACACGTACTTCGGCGGCAAGGCGCTGTACCGCGACGCGCAGCTGTACTCGATCGCCCGTCAGTTGGGTGCCGAGGAGGAGGCGACGGCTGTGCGCGACAGGGTCAAGGAGACCCTCCTGCGCTGGGCGAACCCCGAGGGCTGCACCACGGAGGCCGCGTTCTGCTTCGGCTACGACGAGGTCAACCGCGGGATCGTCGGGCTCACCCCGTCGTTCGGGTCTGACGAGTTCAACGACCACCACTTCCACTACGGCTACTTCCTCTACGCCGCCGGCGTGCTGGGCGC
>DATITN010000016.1:0-9008 GCA_035467795.1 Arachnia sp.
CGCCCCGATGCCCTGCGTGGGGTCCAGCACCTCGTCGGCGTCGAGGACGCGCAGGAACCTCGAGTCGGTGGCCACGGCCCCCTTGCGGGCCGCGAGCATGACGTCGGAGATGCGCGGGTCTCCCGGTGCGATGACGTGCACCACGACGTCGCGCGAGAGCACCTGGTCGTGGGCCCGCCATGTCTCGGTGCCGAAGAGGGAGGCCAGCCGCTCGACCAGCTCGTAGCGGGTGCTGAGCAGTGCCCCGGCGGCGGCGATCCGGGCGGGGGTGGCGTCGCGGAACAGGCCCGGTATGTCGAGCGCGCCGGTGGTCTCGTCCTGGTCGGAGGCCACGTCTTCCCCGGCCTGCTCGCCTGCGTCGGACCAGTCCACCGCTGCCGATCGCGGCCCGGCCGGCGCCAACGGCGCCATCCGGCCGGTGTCCTCGTCGCCGACGGAGGGGGCCGACGGCGTGACCGCGACGGGGGGGAACGTGTGCTGGGTGGTGGCCGGCTTGTTGCGCACCACCGTCGCGGGACCCGTGTCGAAGGAGTCGATCATGTCGTCGCGAAGCGCCGGCACGACGGCGGTGGGCATCTGGTCGTCGCCCTGCGAGCGGTCATCCCCGGAGGACTCGACGGCGCCCGCACGCGACCCTCCGCGGCGCCCGAACCGGCTCCCCACCAGCTCCGACAGGCTGCCGAGCTCCTTGACCTTGAGCGCCTTGCCGATCAGCAGGAAGGAGACGAGGATCACCAGTCCGCCCGCGGCCAGCGCGGCGATCTGACCGACGGCGCGGCCAGGCACGACCCCGATCAGCCAACCCGACAGGTAGTAGGCGGCCACGCCGCCGATCCCGGCGCCCAGCAGCAGCCGGACCAGGTGCATGACCAGGGCCCGGCCGTCGAGGTCAGGCACCTTGCGCCGCAGCGCCTGCCAGGTGACGAGCACGCCGATGGAGTAGGCCAGCGAGTACGCCAGGGCCAGCGCCCCCGCCACCCATGCGTCGGAACTCACCCACCACACCAGCGCGATGGCGCCCGCGATGTTGAGGCCCGCGATCAGGGTCTGCAGGAAGAACGGGGTGCGCGTGTTCTCCAGCGCGTAGAACGTGCGCAGGCAGACGAACTGGACGGTGAAGGGGATCAGCCCCAGCGCGAACGCCATCAGCGCCCACGCGATCCAGATGGCGTCCGTGGCGCCCGTGCCCTGCCCGAACAGGAGCCCGGCCATCGGGCCCGACAGGGCCAGGAACGCGACGGTGGCGGGCACGATGGCCACCATGGCCAGCCGCACCGTCTTGGTGAACTCGCCCGCGACACCACCGAAGTCGCCACCCGCGGCCAGCCGCGACGCGTTGGGCAGCATGGCGGTGGCCAGGGAGACGGTGATGAGGGAGTGCGGCAGGATCCACAGCAGGTGCGCGTTGGCGTAGACCGTGACGCCCGCGCCGTGACCGCCCGCCGTCGCGGAGGTCGCGAGCCGGTTGACCACCATGAGTCCCACCTGATTGACGGCCACGAAGCCCATCGTCCACTTGGTGAGCGAGAAGGTGTGGCCCAGCCCGGTGCCCTTGAGGTCGAACCGGGGGCGCAGCGTGAAGCCGAGCTTCCGGACGTAGGGGATCATGACGGCGGTCTGCGCGACGATGCCGAGGGTGGTGCCGATGCCCAGGAGGAGGATCTGCGGCGTGGTGAAGGCACTCGAGTGGTCGTCGTCCTTGCCCCACACGACGAAGTAGAGGGCCATCACGGCGATGGAGATGACGTTGTTGGCGATGGGTGCCCACATCATGGGGCCGAACTTGTCCCGCGCGTTGAGCACCTGTCCGAGGAGGAAGAAGGCGCCGTAGAAGAAGATCTGCGGCAGCGTCAGGTAGGTCAGCGCCACCATCGACGCGTACTGGGCCTCCAGGTCCGGCTGGCGCCAGGCGGGGGAGGTGTAGATGGCGGTCACCAGCGGCGCGCCGATGGTGACCAGCACCGCCACCACCGTGACGATCAGCATGAAGGCCGTCATGATGCGGTTGGTGTAGGCCTCGCCGCCGTCGTCGTCGTTCTTGATGGCGCGCACGATCTGCGGCACCAGCACGGTGTTGAGCGCGCCGCCGGCGAACAGGATGTAGAGCGAGTTGGGCACCATGGTGGCCAGGGCCAGCATGTCCGCCTGCCGGGTGCCGTTGCCGAGGATGAAGGCCACGAGCATGACCCGGATGACTCCGAGGATGCGCGAGATCATCGTCCCGGACGCCATGATGGCGCCGGCCCCCACGAGTTTCCTGGTGCTACTGACTTGGCTCACTGTTCTCCTTGCCCGAACGTTCGCGTTGCACGGCGCGGATCCGAAGGGCGGTGCCCCCCACCACTACAGCACCCGAGACGACGATGATGATCCAGCCGACGCGCCCGAAGTCGGTGGCGCTGATTTCGATGGGCAGCGGCCTCCCCAGGGGGTCGCCCGCCACTGTGGTCAGTTGGGCGCGCACGATGGCGACCCCGTTGGCGGTGGCCTCCGGTGTGATGTCGACGGTGGCCGCCTGGCCCGGCCCCACCGTCACGGGCCCCACGGCGGGGACCCGGATGCGCTGCGGCGAGTCCGACGCGAACTCCAGCCTCACCCGGATGGGCACGCCCAGACCGTTGGTGACGGTGACCGGGAACGTGTTGGTGCGCGACCCCATGACGAACGACTCAGCCGCCCGCAGCGTCACCAGCGAAGCGTCGATGCGGGAGGGGGAGACGGCGTCGAGATAGGCCAGCGCGGCGGCCTCGTCGGCGAAGTCCTTCGAGTAGGCCGTGGACCCGATCCGTGACAGGTCGACCGGCTCGTCGGAGCCCGTCAGCTGGCGCAGGAAGTCCGCGTCGGCCTCGATGGCGTGCAGGCGGTCCGCCAGTGCGGGCCACGGTGCGGGCTCGGTGGCATCCGGCCAGACGAGCGGGCCGGCGGGGCCGGAGCCGGGGGCGATGTGGCGCCGCTGCGCGCCGGGGGTGGCGTCCGCCGCCGCGGCCTCCACCGTCGAGATGACGTAGAGCGGCGTCGCGTCCGCGAGCAACTCCTCGGTGACCAGCCTGCCCAGCCGCACGCCGGGCGGTAGCGCCGCGAAGCTGGCCAGGGGGGAGGCGCCCATCAGTGCGGGCACGCCATCGCGGCTGCCGCTGGCGTTGCGCACCACGACGGTGTCGACATCGGTCAGCTGTTCGGCCAGTTCCTCACCGGCGCCGTCCTCCATCACCGCGACGCTCGGCAGCGCCAGCATCGACGGCGGGGTGGCGGTGGCGGCCCATTCCAGCACCCGGCGCAGCTCGCCCGCAGCGTCGGCCCTGGTCAGGTGGGGGTTCGCGTAGGGCAGCCGCCAGAGCCGGTCCTGCTCGGCGAGGGCCTCGACGCGCCGCATCCAGCCGAGCGCCACCCCGCTGCCGGGGGTGCTCACCCCGCCCACGACATGGTCCCCGGTCATCAGTTCGACGGCCTCCAGCAGAGCCGGATCTACCGCCGCGACCACGCCGTCGCGCTCTGCGCTGGCCAGGAGGGTGTCGAGTCGGCTGGCGAGGTCGCGGGCGAGGGAGTCGTCGATGAAGGCCCCGTCCGGCAGCCAGGTGGGTGGGGCGGAGAGCAGCACGAGGGCGCTGGACTCCACGGGCTCTGTGGTGGCGGCCACCACCACCTGGTCCTCGCCAACCACCTGGTTGGGGCCGTCGGCCGGGATGCCGCGCACCTGCACGCCGAGCAGATAACCGACGTCGGTCCTGGTCAGGGAGTATTGGCCGGCGGTCAGTTGGGCGACGCTGGCCCGCACGGTGAACTCAGCGCGCTGCCCCGGGGTGAAGTCCTCATCCCGGGTCAGGGTGTCGAGGTTGCCGGCCTGCTCGTCGAACAACCGGGCGCCGATCGGCACGTCCGCCAGGGTTTGGGCCAGCTGCGTGGTGGTGGTCTGCGGCGTGCTCAGCCGCCAGAAGTGGACGTTGACGTAGCGGATGGGCACCGTGGAGACGTTGGTGAGTGTCCCGCTCAGCTCCACCACCTGCGCCGGGTCTGCCAGATCCAGGGTGGGTGTGGAGACGCCGGTCAGCTCCACCTTGAGGTAGTCCGTGGCGGCCGAGGCTGGCCGGGGGTCGACGACCACCACCGCCAGGGCGAGCAGCGCCGCCACCAGCAGCGCGCGCGCGAACCGACCGACCATCACCGTCCCATGGTAGTTGCCGGGACCCCCGCGGAAGCTCGCGTCACTGGCCGCCGCGATCGGCCCACCACTGCTGGAGCAGCGCCACAGCGTCGTCGTGGGGGATGGGGCCGTGCTCGGTGCGGTGCTCCAGCAGGAAGGAGTACGCCTCCCCGACGGCGCGCCCGGGTGGGATGTCCAGGATCTCCATGATCTGGGTCCCGTCAAGGTGCGGGCGCAGCGCGGCCAGTTCCTCCTGCCCTGCCAGCTCGTCGATCCGCCACTCCAGTTCCTCGTAGGCGCGGCGCAGCTTCGTGGCGCGCTGCCTGTTCCGGGTGGTGCAATCCGCGCGGGTCAGCATGTGCAGGTACTCAAGCTCGTCGCCGGCGTCGCGGACGTAGCGGCGCACAGCCGCGTCGGTCCACTCACCGTCGGAATAGCCGTGGAACCGAAGATGAAGCTCGATCAGCTTGGCCACCGACTTCACCACCTGCGTGGGGTAGTTGAGCGTCTTGAGCCTCTTCGTCGCCTGCTTCGCCCCCACGATGTCGTGGTGGTAGAACGTCACCTTCGAGCCCTCGAACCGGCGGGTGGCGGGCTTGCCGATGTCGTGGAGGAGGGCTGCGAGCCGGTTGACGATGTCCGGGTCGTGGCCGCGGGACTTCTCCAGCTCGATCGCCTGGTCCAGCACGGTCAGGGTGTGCTGGTAGACGTCCTTGTGGCGGGCGTGTTCGTCGACCTCCAGCTGCAGCGCCGGCAGCTCAGGGAGGATGTGGTCCGCGATGCCGGTGCTCACCAGCAGATCCAGACCCACCCGCGGGTTGTCCGTCAGCAGCAGGCCGGTCAGCTCGCCCTGGATGCGTTCGGACGAGACGATCGTGATGCGCTCGGCCATGTCGGTCATGGCAGCGACCACCTCGGGCGCCACGCGGAACCCGAGCCGCGACGCGAACCTGGCCGCACGCATCATGCGCAGCGGGTCGTCCGAGAAGGACGACTCGGGGGTCGACGGCGTGCGCAGCACCTGGTCCGCCAGGTCCGCGAGCCCGCCGTACGGGTCGACGAAGGCGCGGGTGGACACGTCCACGGCCATTGCGTTGACGGTGAAGTCGCGACGGTGGAGGTCGCCGTCGATGGTGTCCCCGAAGGTCACCTCAGGCTTGCGGGACTCGCTGCGGTACACGTCGGCACGGAAGGTGGTCACCTCGATCTGCCAGTCCTGATCCGCGGCCCGCTTCAAGGCGCCGATGGTGCCCCACTCCTTGCCGATGTCCCAGGTGGTGGGTGTGAAGCGCTTGAGAAGCTCGTGCGTCTGCTCCGGCGTCGCGGAGGTGGTGAAGTCCAGGTCGTGGCCGAGGGAGCCGAGGAGCGCGTCCCGGACGGAGCCGCCGACGAGGTACAGCCGGTGCCCCTCCTCGCGGTACAGGCGGCCCAGGTCGTCGATCACGGGCGCGATGCGCAGCAGTTCATGCATCGCGTTGGTCTGCGCTTGAGTCAGGTCCGGCACGAGGGTTGAGTCTACGTCGTGCGCGCTCCGACGGCGGTGCGGGGAGGTCGCCGCCGAGGCCGGGGTGTCGCGGTGCGCCATGATGGGGGCATGCCTGACATGTGGGAGAAGTTGCTGCTGAGCGGAATCGTGATCGTCGTGGCGCTCGTGCTGCGAGCCGTCCTGGTCCACGTGATCAACCGATCCGTGAAGGCATTGGCGAGCAAGCCGAAGGACCGCAACGACGACCTGGGTGCGAAGGCCCGCTCCATCCTCGCCAGAGCGGGTGGGTTGGGCGACGAGCGGCAACGGCAGCGGGTGACCACTCTGGGATCGTTGCTGCGCAGCGTCGTGGACGTGGTGCTGATCGTGGTGGTGGTGCTGACCGCCCTGGCCTCGTTCGGGGTGCCGATGGCGCCTCTGCTGGCCTCGGCCGGCGTCGGCGGCGTGGCGCTCGGCTTCGGCGCGCAGTCCCTGGTGAAGGACTACCTGTCCGGCATCTTCATGCTGGCCGAGGACCAGTTCGGCGTGGGCGACCTGATCCTGGTGGGAGAGCTCCGCGGCACTGTGCAGGAGGTGACCTTGCGGGTGACGAAACTGCGCGACCCGTCGGGCACGGTCTGGTACGTGCGCAACGGTGAGGTGCTGACGCTGGGCAACGTGTCGCAGGGGTTCTCGACGGCGTTGGTGGAGGTCCCGGTGGCGATCGACGAGGACCCGGACCGGGTGCAGGACGTGCTGCGCGGCGCCGTCGGGACCATGGGCGAGGAGCCTGAGTGGTCCGAGGTGCTGCTTGAGAACCCGACGGTGCTGGGGGTCGAGTCGATGAGCGAGGGCACGATGGTGCTGCGGATCCTGCTCAAGACGGGCCCAGACAAGCAGTGGGGGCCGATGCGGGAGGTGCGTTCCCGCGCGCAGCGGGCTCTGGCCTCCGAGGGGATCCGCGGGCCGATCCTGCCCGGCGCCCGCCCCGCCGCCCCCTGACTCTCCCCGCACCGCCGGTCGAGTCGCACCGCTGGTTGAGCCGCGCACTGTCGCTGGTTGAGCCAGCTGCGGCGCGAAGCGCTCGCTGCACCTGTCGAAACAGCACCGCTGGTTGAGCCAGCCGCGGCGCGGAGCGCCCGCTGCACCCCGTCGAAACAGCACCGCTGGTTGAGCCAGCCGCGGCGCGGAGCGCCCGCTGCTGCGTCGAAACCCACCCCCGCACCGGTGCAGGGAGCCCTGAGCCGAGGCACGGGCGGCCGCTCTCCCGACGTCAGCACGCACACGCCAGCTGGTCTCGGGTCGGGCATCGAGGCCGCCGTGCCTCGTCTCCCGTCTCCCCGCACTGGATTCCCTGTGGCGTCGTCAAGTTCGGGCGCGACCCGGCAGGGCGGCCCCGAGGTCGGGCTTGTCTGGGCGGGATGCCAGTTGGGTGATCGTCGGGTTGGGCACCGCTGCGCAGTGCCGCCCTGCCGTTCCCCGCCCTGACGTCGCCCTCCCGTTTGTCCCGCCGCTTGGCACCGTCGCCTCGGTGTCACTTCTGGTGCCGTAGTCGACACCAGAAGTGACAGTCAGGGCCCTTGGGTCCAGCCCCCGTTTCACTAGATGTCATATCTGGTGCCGTAGTCGACACCAGCTATGACATTTAGGGTCTTAGGCCCAGCCGCTGTCAGCCGGTCGCCGTGATCTGCCAGTCGCCGATGTCGTTCGTCCAGCCCCAGTTCACCGGGATCTGCGACGCCGCCCAGTCACCGTCGGCGTTGTCGTAGAACTCGCCCTGGTGATCAGCGTCGCCCGGGAATCGCAAGAGCGCCGCAGGTTCCCACAAATTCAGGCACGGCACGTCGTCCGACGACAGCCCGAAGTGGCCCTCAGTGTCGGTGTTGACCGTGCACTTGTGCTGGAACGCCGGGTAGGGCTCGGACTGGTCGACCTCGTAGACCTCGATGGACTTCCCGGAGAGCGGCCCATACGCGTCGACGAGGCGGCCGGTGATGTTGGGCAGGGATGTGCTCTGCAGGAACGCGTCAGAGGTCTTCACCCCGTCAGTGAAGCTGGAACTCCCGATGTCGATCATCAGGGAGCTGAGGGTCGGGTCGATGCCGCTCGGCCCGTCCTCATGCGGGTTGGCCCAGGCGAAGAACGGGTACGCCTTGAACCCGGGGATCGAGTAGAAGCCCTCCCCATCTGTGACGGCCTCGCCGAAGGGCACTTCGGATCCCTGCTCCGGCAGGCGGATGAAGCAGCTGATGATCACCAGGCTCTGGAAGCACACGCGGACTGTGACCCCCTCCAACGGGTCGTACGTGCCGTCGTCATCCCCGACGCTGTTCCACCGCGATTCGGCCTGATAGATGTGTCCCTCAATCCGGTTCGACGGATCGAGCCTCACGCTGATCCCGCTGGTGACGCGCCCGTACCTGACGACGACGTCATCTCCCTCCTCCGCCACCGGGGCGTTCGGGTATGCCTCCATGGCATAGCGGGTCAGGTCGCCCGGGACGAAGAAGACCCGGTAGGTGCCGGCCTCGGACAGCTTGATCGAGTAGGAACCCCCCTTGCCCGTGACGGTCTCTGCGGCCGCCGTCCAGGCCCAGTCCTGATCGCCGGTTCCCTGCCCCCAGGGGTACCACTTCTCCATCACGAACACGCGGACGCCGCCGACGCCCTTCGCGGTCTGGGCGTCCAGCACCACCCCCTTGATGCCGGCGGAGAGGACACGCGCCTGAGCTGTTGGGGCGACCACCACCATGGCCGTCATGAGGGCGATTGCCAACGCTGCAACCAGGCCCATGAAACGCTTCAACCAGAATGTGCCGCTCATCATCGAGCTCCTCTAGATCCCGCGGGCCGCGCGGTCGTCTGATTCCGGTATAGCACCGCAACAGGCGCTCTACAAGGGGGCAACGAGGCCCAGTTTCCGCGGGGTGCATTCCCCTCTCGGCGGTGTCCTCAGGAGTAGCGTTGGATGTACTACTCGTGGTCGGAGGACCTCATGATCCAGCGAGTTTTCGTCGACGTCGCGGCCGGCCTTGGCCTGGCGATCGCCGGGCAGTTCGTCCAGTTGACGGCCAGTCTCATCGGCCCCATGTTGGGCATCCCGATGCCGTACGAGAGCGCCCCCGAGGACGGGAGCATCCCCGCGGCGCTGCTGACCCAGATCAACGCGATGTTCCTCCTCGCCTCCGTCGGGATGCTGATCCTGAGCTTCCTGCTCGGCTGGCTGCTGAAGACCGACGGCGTCGCGGACGGTCTCAAGCGCGGCGCCGTCTGGGTCGCCGTCGTTGGTCTGAGCCAGTTCCTCCTAGGGCTCCAGCCCGGGGTTGTGCAGGTGTTTGTGCTGCTCGGCGCGTGGGTCTACCTGCTGGGCATCCTTCTCGGACCGGCGCTCGCCGGACTGAT
>DATITN010000017.1:0-4594 GCA_035467795.1 Arachnia sp.
CTCTCTGGCGTGACGGCCGAGGATGTGGTGCTGGAGATCGGCCCCGGGCTCGGGTCCCTGACCCTCGGGCTGCTGGAGACCGGCGCCCGGGTGGTAGCCGTCGAGATCGAGGAGCGGCTCGCCGCGCGGCTGGAGCGGACCGTACGCGAGCGGATGGGTGAGGATGCCGCCGAGCGGTTGACGGTGGTGGCCGCGGACGCGCTCCACGTGGACGCGCTCCCGGGGCCCGCGCCGTCGTCGCTGGTGGCCAACCTCCCCTACAACGTCTCCGTGCCGGTCCTGCTGCGCATGCTCGAGCTGTTCCCGGACTGGACCAACGGGCTGGTGATGGTGCAGCTGGAGGTCGCGGACCGCCTGGTGGCGCCTCCCGGAAGCAAGGTCTATGGCGTGCCCAGTGCAAAGGTGGCCTGGTACGCCGAGTCCGCGAGGGTGGGCACGGTGCCGCCCAAGGTGTTCTGGCCGGTGCCCAACGTGGAGTCCGGGTTGGTGCGGATCACACGCCGCCCGGCGCCTGCGACGACGGCGTCCCGCGAGGACACTTTCCGGGTGATCGACGCGGCGTTCTCGCAGCGACGCAAGATGCTGCGCGCGGCCCTGGCGGGGCTGATCGGGTCGTCGGCGGCAGCGTCGGAGCTGATCGAAGCGGCGGGTGTGGATCCTCAGCTGCGCGGCGAGATGCTGGACGTGGCCGCGTTCGCGGCGATCGCCGAGCAGGTCTCTGGCTGACGGACGGCACTGGGACCGCGGCGCGGTTTGCGCTACGTTCAGGGTGTGACGGCGGTCAGGGTTCGCGTGCCCGCGAAAGTGAACCTCGCCCTGCGGGTCGGCGGGACCGACGCCCAGGGCTATCACGAGTTGGGCACCGTCTTCCAGGCCGTCTCCCTCGGCGACGAGGTGGTGGCCGAATCGGCGCCTGCGGGCGAGTTCCGGCTCGCGTTCCAGGGTGAGGGCGCCGCGTTCCTCCCCATTGACGACACCAACCTGGCGATGCGTTCGGCCAAGCTGCTCGCGGAGCGCTTCGGGCGACACGACCTTGGCGTGAGCCTGCTGGTGCGCAAACGGATCCCGGTGGCCGGCGGCATGGCCGGGGGGTCGGCGGATGCGGCGGCGGTGCTGGTGGCGTGCAACGCGTTGTGGGCGCTCGGCGCCACGCGGGAGGAACTGCACGACCTGGCTGCCCAGATCGGCTCGGATGTGCCGTTCCTGCTGCTGGGCGGCACCGCGATCGGCACCGGGCGAGGGGAGATCCTCACCCCGGTGATGTCGAGCGGCACCCTCCACTGGACGTTGGCGCTCTCGCACACCGGGCTGTCCACACCCGCGGTGTTCAAGGAGTTCGACCGGATGTGCGGCCCCCAGGACACGAGCATCCCCGTGGCGCTGCTCGAGGCGCTTCGGGCCGGTGACGCCCCGGGTGTGGGGGCGGCCCTCATCAACGACCTGGAGCGGCCCGCGATCTCGCTGCAGCCCACGTTGGCCCGCACCCTGGAGATCGGGCTGGGCGCTGGGGCGTTGGGCGCCATCGTCAGCGGGTCGGGGCCCACGTGCGCGTTCCTGGCGGGATCCGACGCGCACAGCCATGAGCTGGCCGAGGTGCTCGGCGTCTTCAGCGGGGTGCGGGCGGTCCGCCGCGCCTACGGGCCGGTGCAGGGAGCGCAGGTGCTCGGATGAGCGGCGACGAGGTCGACGATGTCGTGACCGCGTGGGCGCGGGAGCGCGACGACCTGGCTCTGGAGCCGATGCACATCTGGTCGCGCATCGACCGCTTGGCGGGCATCCTGGCGGGTCACCGCAAGCGTGCCTTCTCCGCCCACGCCATCGAGGGGTGGGAGTTCGACGTCCTCGCAGCCCTGCGCCGCGCCGGTGAGCCGTACAGGCTCTCGCCGGGGCAGTTGCTGCGCGAGACCCACGTCACGTCGGGCACGATGACCAACAGGGTGGACCGGCTGGTGGCGCGCGGAGCGGTGACGCGGGATCCGGATCCGGACGACGGTCGCGGGATGCTGGTGACGCTCACGCCCACCGGGCTGGAGCTGGTGGACGCGGCGCTGCTGTCGCTGCTGATGCTCGAGGAGGCGCTCCTCGCGGAGTGGGACCCGCATGACCGGGCAGAGATGACCGACTACTTGAGGCGGCTGCTGATCGGCTCGGTCTGATCCTCGGCTTCCGCTTCGGGCTCGGCGCCGGCCCGGCGCCGGTCGATGCCTTCCATGATCAGCCTCGGCTCGGCCTGGAGGTGGGCCATGCCGTTCCATGCGAGGTTGATGAGGTGGCTCGCCACCACCTGCCGGGACGGCTCGCGGTTCTCCAGCCACTGCTGACCCGTCTGTGCCACCAGCCCGACGAGGGCCTGGGCGTAGAGGCCGGCGAACTGGGGATCGTGCCCGGTGCGCTCGAACTCGCCCGCCAGGATGTCTTCCACCTGTGCGGCGATGTCGCTGAGGATGGAGGCGAACGAGCCGCTCGCCTGCCCCGTCGACGAGTCCCGCGAGAGGATCCGGAAGCCGTCGGGGCAGCCGTCGATGTAGTCCAGGAGGGCCATCGCGCCCCGCTCCAGCAGCTCGCGGGATCCGGCGCCGGGGGTGGTCAGGGCGGTCCTGATGGAGGTGTGCAGCATCTGGGTCTCCCGATCCACCACCACGGCGTAGGCGCCCTCCTTGCCGCCGAAGTGCTCGTAGACCACAGGCTTGGAGACTCCGGCACGCGCCGCGATCTCCTCCACGGAGGTGCCCTCGTAGCCGCGCTCGGCGAAGAGCTCCCGCGCGATCTCCAGCAGCTGCTCGCGGCGCTGCGAGGCCGTCATCCGGGTGCGGGAACGGCGGGCGCGGGCAGGTTGGCGGGTGGACACGGGTGCCATTGTCTCACGGCCACCGCAGGAGGGCCCCGACAGCGGACCCGCGCCGGTTCACTCGGGGCCGGTGGCCCTCTTGAACCGTTGTTGGGCACCCTGCTTCGTCAGTCCGTAGAGTTCCCCGATACGCGACCATGAGGCACCGGCCCTGCGGGCCTCCCGGACAGCGGCGTTCTCGGCCAGGTCCGCCTCCTCGCGGGCGAGGCGCGCGGCGTCGAGGGCGCCGAGCGCCGCGGCTCGGGCATCGCCCTGACTCTTCTCCGCCATGTGCGAATCGTAGCCCGCGACACGCGTCAATGGATACTTGACAGAAGCGTCAAGCGATGGTTGACTCTGTTGTCAACGAGACATTGACGCACAGGAGGTGACATCATGGCGAAGAAGGATAAGAAGTCCAAGAAGGACAAGAAGTCGAAGAAGTCCAAGAAGTCCAAGAAGTGACTTCAACCTGACCGTGAAGGCCGGCCCCGTGAGGGGCCGGCCTTCGGCGCTCTTGGGCCGTCCCTGGGTGTTCGCGCTAGGCCGGGGGTCGAGCCAGCCAGCAGCCCCGGATGTGGTCGTCGGCCAGCCCCACCGCCTGCATCAGTGCGTACAGAGTGGTGGGGCCGACGAAGCGGAAGCCGCGCTTCTTGAGGTCCTTGCTGAGGGCGACGGTGCCCGGTGTCTGGGCCGGCACGTCCGCGAACGTGAGCGGCGGATGCTCGCGGGGCTCAGGGGCGTACTCGGCGACGAGGTCCGCCAGGCGGAGGCCCTTGTCGTGCATGTCCAGCAGCGCCCGTGCGTTGTCCATGGCAGCGGTGATCTTGGCGCGGTTGCGCACGATCCCGGCATCTCCCATGAGCCGCTCGACGTCCTCGTCGCCGAACTCCGCCACTGCAGCCGGCCGGAACCCCGCGAAGGCGGCGCGGAAGGCCTCGCGCTTCCGCAGGATGGTCAGCCAGGACAGGCCGGCCTGGAACCCCTCCAGGCAGAGTCGTTCGAAGAGTGCCGCCTCGTCCGGAGAGTCCGGCACCGGCCGCCCCCACTCTTCGTCGTGGTAGGCCTGATACAGCTCGTCGCCCGCCCCGAAGCAGCGCACCTTGTCCATGAGTTGATCTCCCTTCAGAGATTCGAGTGTGCCCCCACTCTGGGCCGCGCGCGTGGCGATGTCCCAGACGACTTCGCGGGCTGGGGATAAGTCGCCGTGCCCCGGGCGCGCGCTCATGGCCCGCTCACCGGTGGGGTGGCGGGCTGAGCTGAGTGGGCAGAGGGTCAGTTCAACGCGACGGTCCCGTGCCGGGTGACGCGATAGAGGTAGCCGAGTGGGCTGCGCCACAACACGCAGCCTGGACTCTGGAGGTGGGTGAGCCAGTGCCCGGCGGTCTTGACCCGGTGCACCCGCTTCCTGAGGGGTGCGAGGTTGCCTGTCCGGGTCTGTCCCGGTGGCCCGGACGCCCGGTACGCAACGGTGTGATCCTGCTCCAGGCCGCGGCTGGGCGTCTGGGAGTAGGGGAAGGCCTCGGTGGGAAAGATCTGGATCACCGCCTCGTGGAGCCGGTGGCTGGGGCGGTAGGGATCCTCGGCCGGAATCTCTGGCAGGTCGATGACCGGGCGGACCACCACCTGCTTGTCCCCGAGGAGGAGGCGCAGCGTGTCCTGCGTGAGGACGCCGGCGCCTTCGACGCGGGCTGAGCCGTCCAGGCCGGCCAGGGATGCGGCCGGGATGTGGACGAACACCTGGGTGACCGGGCGCAGCTTCTCCAA
>DATITN010000018.1:0-18214 GCA_035467795.1 Arachnia sp.
GGCCGCTACACCTTCGACGGGGAGAGCTACCAGCTGCCGATCACGGAGGTGCCACGCACCACCGCCCTGCACGGGCTCAACGACGGCGTCGCCTGGCAGCTGGTCAGCCACACGGCCGACGAGGTGATCCTCACGTCACGCTACTACCCGCAACGCGGATGGAACGCGGTGCTGGAGGCCACGATCGGTCACCGCGTCGGCGACGACGGGCTGAGGGTGACCGTCGAGGTGACCAACGTGGGCGCCACCCGCGCCCCCTACGGCTACGGCGCGCACCCCTACCTGGCGGCGGACCTCGCCACGGCGGAGCTCACCCTCCCCTTCGCCCGGGAGCTGCTGGTGGACCCGGAGCGGCTGCTGCCGATCTCCATCGCCGAGGTCACGGCGGAGCACGACTTCCGTGAGACGCGGGTCATCGGCGACACCGAGTTCGACACGGCGTTGACCGGCGTCGACGGGGCGTGGGAGCTGACGCTCACCACGCTCGGGCGCACCGTCACCCTGTGGGCCGACGAGACGCTCCCCTGGGGGCAGGTGTTCACGCAGCCGCAGCGCGAGGCGCTGGCCGTCGAACCCATGACCTGCGGCCCGGACGCGTTCAACGAGGGGCCCACGCATGATGGCCTGATCGTGCTGGAGCCGGGGGCCTCGTCGCGCTCGGTGTGGGGCTTCCGGGTCAGTTGACCGGCGTCAGTGGGCGGTCTCCGTGGCGCGCGATTCGCGCACCACGGTGATCCTGATCTGCCCCGGATAGCTCAGGTTCCGCTCCACCTCAGCGGCGATGTCGCGCGCCAGCGAGTGCGCCTGTGCGTCGTCGACGCTCTCGGGGGCCACCATGATCCGCACCTCGCGGCCTGCCTGCATGGCGTAGGCGCGCACGACGCCCTCGTGCGCCATCGCGATGCCCTCGAGGTTCTCCATCCGCTCCACGTAGGCCTCGAGTGACTCGCGCCGGGCGCCCGGACGCGAGCCTGAGATGGCGTCCGCGGCCTGGGTGAGCACGGCCTCGACGGTGCGGGGCTCGACCTCATTGTGATGGGCCTCGACGGCGTGGACGATGTCCTCGTGCTCGCCGTGCTTGCGCAGCAGCTCCGCGCCGATGAGGGCATGGGGACCCTCCACCTCGTGCGTGAGCGCCTTGCCGATGTCGTGGAGGAAGGCGGCCCTCTTGCACACCGCCACGTCCAGCCCCAACTCTGCCGCCATCACCCCGGCCAGGTGCGCGCACTCGACCAGGTGGCGCAGCACGTTCTGTCCGTAGGAGGTGCGGTAGGCCAGCGATCCGAGGATGGGGATGAGGTCCGGGTGCAGGTCCACGATGCCCACCTCAGCGAGCGCGTCCTCGGCCTCCCGTTCGATCCGCTCGTGGATGCGGCGCTGGCTGCGCTCGAAGACCTCTTCAATGCGCGCGGGGTGGATGCGGCCGTCCGCCACCAGGTCCGTCAGCGTGAGCCTGGCCGTCTCCCGCCGGACCGGGTCGAAGCTGCTCAGCAGCACGGACTCGGGTGTGTCGTCGATGAGGACGTTGACGCCGGTGATCTGCTCGAAGGCGCGGATGTTGCGGCCCTCGCGCCCGATGATGCGGCCCTTCATGTCGTCACTGGGGAGATCCACGGTGGAGACCACGGACTCGCTGGTCTGCTCGGAGGCCACCCGTTGGATGGCGGTGATGACGATCGAGCGGGCCAGCCGATCCGCCTCCCGCTTGGCGGTGGCCTCGATGTCTCGGGCCAGCGACGTGGCGGTGAGCTTGGCCTGCCGTTCCGCCTCGAGGATGATCTCCGCCTTCGCCTCGGCCACGGTCAGGCCGGCCACGCGTTCCAACTCGGCATTGGCCTGCTCGCGTTCCTCGCGCAGCGCCTCACGCTGCTCTCGGAGCTGGGCACGCTGCACCTCCATCCGTTGGGCTCGGGACTCGAGACCCTCGGCGTCTGCCGCCACCCGGTCCTCGCGCTCGTGAAGGCGTGACTCGCGTCGCTCCTGGGTGGCTCGGATCTCCCGCAGCTCGGCGCGCTGCGCGGCGAGCGAGATCTCCATCTCCGCACGCCGTCGCTCCACGTCCTCCATGGCTTCCCGGGCCCGGTCCTGGGCCTTCGCCAGCATCCGCTCCGCGTCTTCGCGCAACGAGTTGGCGGCCACCTGCGCCGACTCCCGCATCGAGGCCATGTCGTCCCGGGAACGCCGCTCCCAGGAGTCACGCTCCGCCCGTGACCGCGCCGCCGATCGCCACAGGAACCACATCAGGACGAGGACGCCAACCAGGAGAAGGCCTGCAACGATCCAACCGAGCTCGCGCACGGCGCCTCCTTCGCTAGAACCACATGGTTCGCGGGCACCGCACATTTCCGGGCAGACACGCCCGACCTCATGGGTCGGGAAAAGGTTCGGAGCGCGCCAGCGCACTCCGAGGGTGGGCGTCATGCGGTGGCCGAAGCCACCGTGTGGTGTCGTATCAGATTCACCGGCCGAAGCCGACGAGAGTTTATGCGGGGTCCTGGAACCTTGCCCCTGAGCCTATTCCTGACCTGTGGAAAACTCAACAGTTGGCACGATCAAAACTCATCATCGGCGACGCCGGCCTCCTCGGACTCCCCCATCACCTCATCGACGACGGAGGCCACCACGCCCCCGTCGAAGCCACGCCGGGCGAGGGCGCCGTAGAGCCGGCGGCGCGCGACCGCCGGCTCCAGCGCGGCCATCGACCGCATCTTGCGCCGGGCCAGCGTGAGTGCGGCACGGCGCTCGTCATCCCTGCTGAGCCCCGCCAACGCCTCATCGGCGACGTGACGCTCGATGCCCTTGGTCTGCAGCTCCTGCCTGATCCGCATCTTTCCCCGAAGGCCGAACCCTGACCTGGACGCGGTGAGCGACGCCGCGAACGACGCGTCGTCGACCAGGCCGACATCCGAGAAGCGCTCGAGGATCTCGTCCGCCACATCCTCAGGGACGCCGCGCCGCGCCATGGCCGTGCGCAACTCCTGCTCGGAGCGCTGGCGCACGGCGAGCTGGTCCAGCGCGATCTTGCGGGCCACCTCCAGCTGGGTGGCCCGCTCCGCGGGAACCTCAGAAGTCAACTTCGCCTGTCTCCGGGTTGACCCCCTCAGGGACCGCCTCCTTGTCCACCCCGAGGTGGAGGCGGATGCGGCGCTCGATCTCGGCCGCCACGTCCGGGTTGTTCCGCAGGAAGTTGCGGGCGTTCTCCTTGCCCTGCCCGAGCTGATCCGCGTCGTAGGTGAACCAGGCGCCGGCCTTGCGGATGATGCCGGCCTCCACGCCCATGTCGATCAGGCTGCCCTCACGGGAGATTCCCTCGCCGTAGATGATGTCGAACTCGGCCTGCTTGAAGGGCGGCGCCACCTTGTTCTTGACCACCTTGACGCGCGTGCGGTTGCCCACGCTCTCCGTGCCGTCCTTGAGGGTCTCGATGCGGCGGACGTCCAGGCGCACGGAGGAGTAGAACTTCAGCGCGCGACCACCGGTGGTGGTCTCCGGGCTGCCGAACATGACGCCGATCTTCTCGCGCAGCTGGTTGATGAAGATGGCGGTGGTGTTGGTGGTCTTCAGCGCGCCGGTCATCTTGCGCAACGCCTGCGACATGAGGCGAGCCTGGAGGCCGACGTGCGAGTCTCCCATTTCGCCTTCGATCTCCGCGCGGGGGGTCAGCGCGGCCACCGAGTCGATCACGACGAGCGCGATCGCCCCTGACCGCACCAGCGTGTCCGCGATCTCGAGGGCCTGTTCGCCGTTGTCCGGCTGGGAGACCAGCAGCTCATCGGTGTTGACGCCGAGCTTCTGCGCGTAGTCAGGATCCAGCGCGTGCTCCGCGTCGATGAACACGCAGATGCCGCCGCCGCGCTGGGCGTTGGCGATGGCGTGCAACGCCACGGTGGTCTTTCCGCTGGACTCCGGGCCGAAGACCTCGACCACCCGGCCGCGGGGAAGCCCCCCGATGCCGAGCGCCACGTCCAGCGCGACGGAGCCGGTGGGGATGATGTCGATGGGCTGACGGTTGTCCTCCCCCAGGCGCATCACGGATCCCTTTCCGTGCGCCTTCTCGATCTGGGCGAGGGCTGCTTCAAGCGCCTTGTTGCGGTCCGCTACGGCCATGGGATGAATCCTCTCGAGGACTGGACCGCGAACGGCCAGATGTTGTGTGGTGTTGTCACTCTAGGAAACGGCTCGGACACTTTTTCAGCCGAGCCACCGCCTGTGGAGAACTGTTGTGAAAGACAGCCTAGGCGAACACTCGTTCGAATGCCGCGCGACACGCTCAACGCAGCGCGTCATCCAGCTCGAGGTGCAGCCACACGGCCCGCCAGATGCGCTTGCAGGGCAGCCCCGCCTCGAGCGCCTCCCGGACGGTGCGGCCGCCGAGGTCCGCGAGCACCACCTGATCCGCCCACACGGCGGCGTACCCGGAGGGCAGCACCGTACCCATTCGCAGCCACAGCTCCACCTCACGCACAACGCCACCGTAGCCGCCCACGCAACCCGCGCCCGACTCGCGCGAAACTGATGAGCGCGGGATGTAGACTCGCTCAGAAAGTTGAGCACGACGCTCAACCGGTGCGAAGGAGCCCGCTCGGATGAATGCGCCTGGACTGACCTCGCACAAGCGCTCAGACCGCATGGTGGCGCTGCTGGCGATGCTCAACGAGAACGGGCCCTTGGCCCTGTCGGACCTGGCCGCCACTCTCGGGGCGTCGGCCGCCACCATCCGCCGCGACGTGGCCCTCCTCGCCGCGCAGGGGCTGCTGGAGCGCACGCACGGCGGCGCGCGGGCGGTCAAGGGCAAGGAGTTACCGGTGCGGCTCCGGGACGGGCGCAATCAGGACGCCAAGCGCCGCATCGCCCGCGCCGTCGTCGGGCTCCTCCCCCCGGGGCGCCACGCCATCGGCCTTACCGGAGGCACCACGACGGCGGAGGTGCTGCGCGCGCTGCACCACCGCAACGATCTGACGATCATCACCAACTCGATCAGCATCGGCCTCGAGGCCGCCGAGCAGGGCCAGGCCCGGATCCTCATCGCGGGCGGCGTCCTCCGGCCGAGCTCGCTGGAGCTGGTGGGCTCCCTGGCCGAATCCACCATGAAGCTGGTCAACGTGGGCACGGCCGTGGTGGGGGTTGACGGGGTCAGCGCCTCAGGTGGGCTGACCACACACGACGAGATCGAGGCGCGGACCAACTACGCGATGATCGAGCGCGCCGAGCGGGTGGTGGTGGTGGTGGACTCGACGAAGGTGGGCCACGTCACCCTGGCCAAGATGGCCGACATCACCGAGATCCACGCCCTCGTCACGGACGCGGGCGCGCCCGAAGACGAGCTGCAGCGCATCCGCGACGCAGGCGTCGAGGTGTATGTGGTGGAGGGCCCACCCAGCCACTGACCGGGCTACCTGCTCAGGCGGCCACCGGCACGCGACGCATGCGCTGGGCTTCGAGGGCGGCCAACTTGCCGCTGATGGCGATCATCAGGTCCGACAACGACAGGTCCAGGGCGGTTGCGATGGCGAAGAGCACCTCGCTGGAGGCCTCCTTGTGGCCACGCTCGATCTCCGAAAGGTAGCCAAGCGAGACCATGCTCGCCAGCGACACCTCTCGCAGGGTCATGCCGGTGGACATCCGCTTTTCCCGGAGCGTCTCACCCATCACCTTACGAATCAGAATCGTCTTCACGGCTACCTACCCAACTGGAGGGCTCACTGCCCGTCCTCGGAGGGTGAAACCACGGGCGCTCCCAGTTTGTTCCCGGTTGTTTGGATCTACAGAACGCGCAGCAGCATCTCGAAGGCGTGCTCGACGGCGGCGGCACGCACGGCCTCACGGTCGCCGTCGAACACCCTGAGCTCCGTGTACTGGGCAGCGGGAGACATTCCCACCCTGGGGCCGACGACGGCGAACCACACGGTGCCCACCTTGGCGCCGTCGGTCTCCGTGGGTCCGGCCACGCCCGTGGTGGCGATGGCCCAGTCCGAATCGCAGCGCGCCTTGGCCCCCACCGCCATCTGGAGGGCGGTGAGCTCGTTGACGACGCCCTCCGAGTCGATGAGCTCGGGGTCCACGCCGGCCAGGCGGGCCTTGAGGTCTCTGGCGTAGGTGATGAGGCCGCCGCGATAGACGGCCGAGGCGCCGGGCACCGAGGTGAGGGCCGCACCGATGCCGCCGCCGGTGAGCGACTCGCAGGTGGCGAGCGTCACAGACCGGTGCGTCATCTTCTTGATCACATCTTCTGCCGTGGTCACCCTGGCCCCCTCGTCGCGTCCGTGCCGTCAGCCTACCTGGCGTGCCCTGCCCTGCTTGCGGATCTTCCAGGCCTGGCGGAGGTAGTCCGCGCCCGTGACCACCGTGAGGATCAGCGCGGCCCACATCAGCGCCCAGGCGATGAACTGCACGGAGCTCGGCAGGAACTGCAGCCCGATGCTGAAGACGATCAGTGCAAGGGTCTGGGTGAGCGTCTTGGCCTTGCCTCCCTTGTTGGCGGCCATGATCCCGTACTTGGCGATGGCGGCGCGCACCCAGGTGATGCCCCATTCGCGCACCAGGATGATGATGGTGAAGAACCACGGCAGGCCCACCTGGCCGGGAAACGAGTCCAGGATGCTCAACGAGACGAAGGCGGCGCCGGTCAGCGCCTTGTCCGCCACCGGGTCCCAGAGCTTGCCGAAGTCCGTGATGAGGTTGTACCGGCGCGCAATGTAGCCGTCGGCCAGGTCCGTCAGCATCGCCCCCACGAACACGGCGGTGGCGGTGAGGCGCCAGCCGAGATCATCCGGGGCGATGAACATGAGCACCACATAGACGGGCACCAGCAGGATGCGGATCACCGTCAGCACGTTGGGGACGTTCAGGTTGTTCGGTTTCCCGACGGCCCGCTTGGGTTGGCTCATGTCGCCTCCGCGATCAGATCGATTCCGGCCGAATCCACCACGTGCGCGGCCACCAGATCGCCGACCGAAGCCTCGCGATCGAGCGTGACCACACCGTCGGTCTCAGGGCCCTGGTGCATCGCGCGCCCGACGATCTCATCGTCGATGCTCTCCACAAGGACGACGATATCCTCACCTACCCGGTCAGCGGCGCGCGCCTCGCAGACTTCGAGGGCCAGATCCGCCAGGTGGGCGCGCCGCGCCTCGATCTCGTCCTCGGGGAGGTGCCCCGGCAGCCCGACGCCCTCGGTGCCCTCCTCGTCGGAGTATCCGAACACGCCCATGACGTCGAGGTTCGCCTCGACGATGAACCCTCGCAGGATCTCGAGGTCCGCCTCGGTCTCCCCCGGGAACCCCGCGATGACGTTGCTGCGGATGCCGGCAGCCGGGGCATGCGCGCGGATCCTGCCGATGAGGTCCAGGAAGCTGTCCGGATCACCGAAACGGCGCATCGCGCGGAGGACGGAGCGGGAGGCGTGCTGGAAGCTCAGGTCGAAGTAGGGCACCACCTTCTCCGTGGTGAGCATGGCGTCCAGCATGCCGGGGCGGATCTCCGCCGGCTGCAGGTAGGACACCCGGATCCAGTCCAGCCCGTCCACCCGGCTCAGCCGCGACAGTAGCGTCTCCAGCCGGTGCTCGGCCCCGAGGTCCTTGCCGTAGGAGGAGGTGTTCTCCGAGACGAGGAAGACCTCCTTGACGCCCTGCTCGACGAGCCAGCGGGCCTCCGCCTCGAGCTCCTCGACGGGGCGCGACAGGTAGCTGCCCCGGAAGGCGGGGATGGCGCAGAAGGCGCATCGGCGGTCGCACCCGGAGGCGATCTTCAGCGACGCGGACGGCCCACCGACGAGGCGGCGGCGCAGCGTGCGCGGCCCCGAGGCAGGGGCCACACCGTCGGGCAGGGGGGAGTGCCCAGGCACCGCGACTCCTCCAGCCGCGGCGGGACGGGCCGACGGCGTCAGCGGGAGCAGCAGGCGGCGGTCGCGGGGGACGTGCGAGATGTGGTGTTCGCCGTCGAGGATCCCTCTCAGCCGGTCCGCGATGTCGGCGTAGTCGTCGAACCCGAGGACGGCGTCGGCCTCCGGCAGCTCGTCAGCCAGCTGGACGCCGTACCGCTCGGCCATGCACCCCACCGCGACGACGGCGCGCACCGTTCCGGCGTCCTTCAGCTCGGCGGCCTCCAGGAGGGTGTTGATGGAGTCCTGCTTGGCCTGCTCGACGAAGCCGCACGTGTTGACCACCACCGTCTCCGCGGCGCCGGGGTCGTCGACGAGGAGGAACCCACCCACCTCGAGACGCGCGGCCAGTTCCTCGGAGTCGACGTCGTTGCGGGCGCAGCCGAGGGAGGCGATGTGGACGGAGTGGGTGGCTGTCTTCACCGGGCCATTATCCGCTACCCGGCCGCGAGGTTGGCCAGCACGTCGTCCAGGTCATCGGGCTTGACCAGCACGTCGCGGGCCTTGGAGCCCTCGGACGGGCCGACCACTCCCCTGCTTTCGAGGATGTCCATCAGCCGTCCGGCCTTGGCGAACCCCACCCGCAGCTTGCGCTGCAGCATGGAGGTGGAGCCCAGCTGGAGCTCCACGACGAGGCGGCAGGCGTCGAGGACGAGGTCCAGGTCGTCGCCGATGTCGTCGACCACCTTCTTCTCGCCCCCGCCCGCGACCGTCACGTCGTCGCGGTAGTTGGGCTGGAGCTGCGTCGAGACGAAGGACACTACGTCTCTGATCTCGGACTCGTTGACCCACGCGCCCTGGACGCGGACGGGCTTGCCAGCGCCCATCGGAAGGAAGAGCCCGTCGCCCTTGCCGACGAGCTTCTCGGCCCCGGGCTGGTCGAGGATGACGCGCGAATCGGTCATCGACGACGTGGCGAAGGCCAACCGGGAGGGCACGTTGGCCTTGATCAGGCCGGTAACGACGTCCGTGGAGGGCCGCTGCGTGGCGAGCACGAGGTGGATGCCTGCGGCGCGGGCCAGCTGCGTGATGCGCACCACGGACTCCTCCACGTCGCGCGGCGCCACCATCATGAGGTCGGCGAGCTCGTCGACCACGATCAGCAGGTAGGGGTACGGCGCCAGGACGCGCTCCGAGCCCTCCGGCAGCTTGACCTGCCCGGCGCGCACGGCCTTGTTGAAGTCGTCGACGTGCCGGAAGCCGAAGGCGGCCAGGTCGTCGTAGCGCAGGTCCATCTCGCGCACGGCCCAGGCGAGGGCCTCGGCGGCCTTCTTGGGGCTGGTGATGATTGGCGTGACCAGGTGCGGGATGCCCTCGTAGTGGTTGAGCTCCACCCGCTTCGGGTCCACCAGGAGGAGGCGCACCTCGTCCGGGGTGGCGCGCATCATGATGGAGGTGATGAGCGAGTTGATGAAGCTGGACTTACCGGAGCCGGTGGCGCCGGCCACCAGGAGGTGCGGCATCTTGGCCATGTTGGCCACCACGAAGCCACCCTCGACGTCCTTGCCGAGCGCCACGGTGAGCGGGTGGTGGTCGTTCTTGGCCTTCGGCGAGCGCAGCACGTCGCCGAGGGAGACCACCTCCTTGTCCAGGTTGGGGATCTCGATGCCGATGGCGGACTTGCCAGGGATGGGGGTGAGGATCCGGATCTCGTTGGATCCCACCGCGTAGGCGATGTTGTCCGCCAGGCCGGTGACCTTGCTGACCTTGATGGCCGAGCCGAGCTCCACCTCGTAGCGGGTGACGGTGGGGCCGCGGGTGTAGCCGGTGACGCGCGCGTCGATCTCGAACTCGCGCAGCACGTCGCCGAGCTGGCGCACCACCTTGTCCGAGGCCTCGGTGCGCGACTTGGGCTTTGAGCCGGTGGCCAGCGTCCGGTCGTCGGGGAGCGTGTAGACCATGTCTCCGCCAAGCTGCAGCTGCTCGGCCTTGGCGGGCGGGGGCGTGTGCGGCGGCGGATCGAGCTCGCGGTGCGCCTCGGCCTTGGGCCGGCCGGGCGCGGGCCTGGTCTCGGGTTCGGCGGGGAGGAGGTAGCCGTCGTCGTCGATGTCGTAGACGGCCTCCTCGGAGGGTTCGTCGGCGGGATCTGCCACCAGCGGCGTGTCGTAGGGCACGTCCACGCCCAGCGTCAGCTTGGGGCGCGTCTCATCCGCGTCGCCGTCGGTCTCGACGAGGGCGCTGAAAAGGCCCTTCGCCCCCGCGGCCAGCTCGTGCAGGGGGCGCCCGATCACCACGATGACCCCGAAGAGGGTGATGAGGACCAGGATCGGCACCGTGACCCAGACGGTCAGCAGTTCCACCAGCAGGCTGGAGGCGACGTGGCCGACGATGCCCCCGGCCTCCCGCAGCGCGGTCATGTCGCTGGGCTCGGGCATGCCGCGGTTGATGTGCACCAGCCCGAGGACCCCGATGGTGATGAGCACCCAGCCGAGACCCGTTCGGGGCGCGGCGTCCACGTCGCGCGGATGGCGCAGCACCCGCCACGAGCCGTAGAGCAGGACCGCGGGAACCACCACGGAGACGGAGCCGAACACCGTCGAGATGCCGTCCCCCAGGCCCTGGCCCACCGGGCCGGGCAGGAGGAACCAGAACCGGGCCGCCACCACGATCCCGAGCGCCAGCAGGAGCAGGCCCCAGCCGTCGCGGCGGAGCTTGGGGTCCATGTCCTGAGCGGCGCCGCCGAAGCTGCGGGCGATCCAGCCGACGCCGCCGGCCAGCCCGCGGAACGTGGCCCCGATGCCGCGGGCCAGGGCCCGCATGGCGCGGCTGAAGCCGCCTGGGCCCTGGGGTGGCGCCGCCTTCGCGGGCGCTGGACGGCGCGACGAGGAGCCGGACCTCGACGGGGAGGCCGGCTTCTTGGTTGCCGTTGTCTTGCTGGAACGCGCAGCACTGGTCGAGGAGCTCGACTTCGTGCTGGCGCTCCGCGTGGGGGAAGAGCCGCGGGACGCCATGCGCCCCAACCTAGCCCAGGCCCGCCGCGCGGCCCGTATTTGCCCCGGCCGTTCGCCGGATCTTGGTGGGTCAGGCGAAGTGGTCCCAGCCGAGGCTGCCGTCGAAGTGTGCGCCGTCGACGAGCACGCCCCGGCCCTCGCGCACCGCCCCGACCCGCCGCCATCCGACGGGGAGGGGGGCGCCGGGCGGGAATGTCGCGGCGAGGGCGTGGTCCTCTCCCCCGGCCAGCACGAAGCCCAGCCCGGGCTTGCCGGTGGCCGCGGCCACCCGCTGGACGGCCTCGGGAACGGTGAGGGCGGAGGTGTCGACGTCGATCAGCACGTGGCTGGCCTCGGCGATGTGGCCGAGGTCCCCCAGGAGCCCGTCTGAGACGTCGAGCATCGCGGTGGCCCCCGCCAGGGCGGCCGCGACCCCCTGGCCGTACGGAACGGTGGGGGTCTGCTGCTCCGCGACCAGTTCCTTGGGTGAGCCGAAGCCCCGCTGCAGCACCGCGAGCCCAGCACCGGCCCAGCCGAGGCGCCCGCAGACCGCCACCACGTCTCCGGCCCGGGCGCCGGCCCTGGTCACGGCAGGCCTGCCGCCGAGGTCTCCGAGGGCCGTGACGCAGATGGCGATATGCGCCGACGACGACAGGTCTCCGCCCACCAGGCTCACGCCGGCCTTGGCGCACTCCTCCTTGGCGCCCTCCTCGAACTCGGCCACCCAGTCCTGGTCCAGGTCCTTGGGAAACGCCAGTGCCACCACCACGGAGCTGGGTCGGGCTCCCATCGCCTCCACGTCGGAGACGTTGACGGCCACCGCCTTGCGGCCCACCGCGCGGGCGGGCGACCACTGGCGCTTGAAGTGGACGTTCTCGCTCAGCATGTCGGTGGTGACGACGACGTGGCCGGCAAGGTCCAGGACCGCGGCGTCGTCGCCAACCGAGAGCACCACGTCGTCGCCGACGACGAGCCCCGAGGTAATCCGTTCGATCAGCTCGAACTCACCAGCCACGTCAGCGCAGCCCCACCGGGCGCGCCAGCGCCAGGTCGATCAGTCGCCCCACCAGCTCGGGGTAGGTCATGCCCGTCTCCTGCCACAGGGTGGGGTACATGGAGATCTGCGTGAACCCGGGCATCGTGTTGACCTCGTTGATCCACGCGCCCTGATCAGTGACGAAGAAGTCCGCGCGCACGAGGCCCTCGGCGTCGACGGCGGCGTAGGCGCGCTTGGCCAGGGCCTGGAGGTGGGCCTCGAGCTGCGGGGGGATGTCCGCGGAGGCGTCCAGCGCGGCGCCGTTCTCGTCGATGTACTTGGCCTCGAAGTCGTAGAAGCCGTCGGCCGCCTGGACCCTGATCTCCCCGACGCCCGAGGCTCGGCAGCCCTCAGGGTCCTCCGGGTCTCCCAGCACGGCCACCTCGAGCTCCCGCGCCCCGGTGAAGCCCTGCTCCACCACGATCTTCGGGTCGAAGCGCTGCGCCTCGTCGATGGCCGCGTCGAGCTGGTCCGGGCCGGTGACCCGCGAGATGCCCAGCGACGACCCGCCGCGGGCGGGCTTGACGAACAGCGGGTAGGTGAGGTTCTCGTTGATCTCCCGGACGACGGCGGCCCGGTCGTGCCGGAGGCGGTGGCCGGACGCGGCCACGTAGGGCCACACAGGGAGCCCGGCGGCCTCGAAGGCCACTTTCATGAAGTGCTTGTCCATGCCGACGGCCGACGCTGTGACGCCGCTGCCGACGTACTTGATGCCCATCAGCTCGAACATGCCCTGGATGGTGCCGTCCTCGCCGAAGGGGCCGTGCAGGAGGGCGAACGCCACGTCCACCCCGTTGATGTCGACCAGCTTCTCGCCGGAGCGGGTGGCCACCTCGCAGCCGTGCTCACCCACCATCCACACCGCGTCGTGCTCGGGGTCCGCGACCTCGGGGACCTTGCCGTCGACGATGCGGTAGCCGGCGATCACCTCGAGCGGGACCTGCGTCCACCGGCCGTTGCGGCTGATGCCCACGCCCACCACGTCGAAGCGACTGCGGTCGATGGCCTTGAGCACCCCGGAGGCCGTCAGGCACGAGATGCCGTGCTCCGAAGACTGGCCGCCGAAGATCAACGCCACGCGGATGCGGTCGCTCACTTGTCCTCCTAGGGGTGATGCGAGCGCGAGTCTACTCGGAGGGTCGCGGCTTCTTCGGCACGCGCTTGCCCACCCTGATGTCGAAGCGGCCCGTGGGCGGCTCCTCCCCGCGGAGCTTGCCCACCATGTCCGCCAGCACGTCGAGGATCTCGTCGGTCACGGCGTCGAGCACCTCAGGGGTGGGCTTCATGCCCATGTAGCGGCTGAGGTCGATGGGCGGGCCGGCCATGATGGCCACGTCCTTGCGGCGGCCGAAGATCCGGCGGAACTCGAGCTTCTTCTGGCCGAGGATCAGGTTGGCCCCGGTCTGGGCGACGGGGACGACGGGGGCCCCGGAGGTGAGCGCCAGGCGGGCGGCCCCCCGTCGGCCGGTCATGGGCCACACGTCCGGGTCTGCCGTGATGGTGCCCTCGGGGTAGATGGCCACGGCCTGCCCCTTCTCCAAGGCCTTGGCGGCGTGGGAGAGTGAGTCTCCCGCGCGGTAGGTTCCGCGGTGCACGGGGATCTGCTCGCACTGGGTGGCCACCCAGCCGAGCACCGGCACCTTCCAGATGTCCGATTTGCCCAGGAATCGAGGCCACCGGCCGCTCCAGATCACAAACTCGCCCAGCACGATGGGGTCGAAGTTGGAGATGTGGTTGGCCACAATGATGACACCGCCGGTGGGCGGGATGTGTTCCTGCCCGGCCCACGTCTGGCGGGCGAAGATCGGCACGCCGGCCCGGGCCAGGTGCCCGATCAGGTGGTAGACCCAGGGGGCGGGCTCGTGGTTGACCTTGCGCAGCGGGCGACGCCAGGGCTTCGCGACGGTGACCGGTTTCGTCATTGGGTCATCATGGCAGGTGGCCGCCCTCAGCTGTCGATACTCAGCCGGAAACCGCGCAGCCAGTATCCGGCGATGAGGTCGTCCCAGCCCACGTCGGGCTCCCGCAGGATCCGCGGCCGGCGTCGGAGGAGGCGGGTGAGGAGCACGTCGGATTCGAGGATCGCCAGCGGTTGGCCTGGGCACTTGTGGGCGCCGTCGCCGAAGCTGAGCCCGGCCTCGTTGACGCCGGCCGCAGTGTCGCGGTGGGGGCAGAGGTGGAGAGGGTCCTCGCCGACGGCGTCGGGGTCCGCGTTCGCGGGGCGCACGAAGATGTCCACAAGGTCTCCCGCGGCCATGGTGCAGGTCTCGCCTCGGTCGGTCACCTCGATGGGCTCCTGGACGCGGCGGTAGAGGTGCCCGACGACGGGCTCCAACCGGATGATCTCGTTGAGGATTGCGTGCCGCTCCGGCTGACCCGCCACCAGGTATCGCTCGCTCAGAGCGTCGTCGTTCAGCAGGTGGAGCGCGGCCATGCAGATGAACTCGCGGGTGGTCACCATGCCGGCGGTGCCGTAGGTGACGCACTCGACGAGGATCTCGACGTCCGAGTAGTCCTCCGCGATGAGGTGGCTGATGATGTCGTCCTGGGGCGCCTTGCGCCGGGCGCGGATGGCGGGGCGGGCGTCCTGGAGATGGAACCGCGCGATGGGCAGCAGCCCGTTGAAGGCCGCCCTCGCCCACTGCAGGTTGGTGCGGCCGAGACCGGGCTTGGTGATGTCGAACGGCGGCTGGTTGAAGAAGCTCACCAGCCGCCTGGCCATCTTCTTCGGTGGCGCCGCCGTGAGCCCCACCACCTCGGCTGTCACCTCCACGGTGTAGTGGAGCGCGAGCTCGTCGAGCGTGATCTCCGGGCCCGCCTCATCGAGCAGCCTGTCCGCGCACTCCTCCATCTGCTTCTCATAGCGCCTGGTGACCACCACGGGGGCGAAGAACCGGGCAACCTTCTTGCGCTGCTCGTCGTGCATCGGCCCGTCCGACATGAGGATGGGATGGTGCGTGAGGTAGCCCTTGGGGATCGCCTCGGCGGTGAATCCGGCCTGGGTGGTGGCGTGCCGGGCGCGGAGCACCTGTTGGGCGGCGGCGAGCGACCTGACGCGCCACACCCTCTCGGTCCGCTCGACGCGCGGCCCGTCGGGCTCGCCGGGTCGCTCGACCCGGCGGGGTGCCCCGCGGCTCATCGCCCGGCCCCGGCTTCTGGGGCTTCTCCGGGCGCCGACGGCAGCGGGACAGCGCTGACGTAGACCCGCACCCGGCGCTCATCCGGGCGGGCGGCCAGGTGGGCCGGGGTGGGGCCCGCGGCCTCGCGCAGGCCCTTCGCCTGCTCGGTGTGCCGCTCGACGACGGCGAGCAACTCCTCGCTGAGCGCCTCGAGCTCGTCGCGGGTGAGCCAGGCGCTGGTGGATCCCAGCACGCTGGCGTCCCGCCAGCCGTCCGGGTCGTCCTCCAGAGCCTCGACGGCGGCGTGCAGCGTGTCAGCCTGGTTGTCGATCATCCACCGGTTGAGGGTGCGCACGGTGTGGGTGTCCGGGTCTGCCACCTTGTCGTAGGAGAAGCCGAGGGCGCGCCACCAGCGTTCGCGCCCCGTCCCCTCGCCCGCGACCTCCTCGACGAAGCCGAACTTCGCGAGCTGCCGGAGGTGGTAGCTGGTCTGGCCGCTGCTCTCCCCCGTCTCGCGTGCGAGGACGCTCGCGGTGGCCTGCCCCTGGTCGCTGAGCAGGCGGTAGAGCTGCATGCGCAGGGGGTGCGCGAACGCTTTGATCTGCTGGGCCGTGGCGGGCCGGGAATGGGTCTTGCGCTCGGACATGATGCAGAGGTACCTTTGCAGAGAAATCTTTGCATAGCTTCTTCTGCATCAGTCTACTGGAGGATCTCATGGCCGTGCGCCCCCTGGATCGACGATTCCGCGTCCACCTGTCCACCGTCGCGCTGGCGAACCTGGCCGACGGCGTGGTCGCCACCGGCGTGCCGCTGCTGGCCGTCACCCTGACCCGCTCCCCCGCGCTCATCGGGCTTCTCACCGCGGCCGTCTGGCTGCCCTGGCTGCTGGCCGGCATCCCGGCGGGGGTGCTGGTGGACCGTTGGGACCGCCGTCGCACGATGCTCGTGGCGCTGTCTGTGCGCGCCCTCCTCCTCGCTACGGTCGCGGTGGTGGGCGCTGCGGGCGGGCTGAGCATCTGGTGGCTCGTCGGCTTCGCGCTGGCGTACGGGTTCACCGAGGTGTTCACGGACCTGGCCGCCCAGGCGCAGGTTCCCGCGCTGGTCGGCCGGGACGGGGCATCACTGCGGAGCGCGAACTCGCGGCTGCTCGCCGTCGAGCAGGCTGCCGGCGGATTCGTGGCCCCGCCGGTGGCCGGCCTGCTGGTGGCCGTCGGCGCGGCGTGGGTGACAGGAGTGCCGGCGCTCATCGTCGTCGCGGCGGTGGCCGTGCTCGCATTGGGGCTCCGGGGCCGGTTCACCGCCCCGCGCCCGGCCGTCGACGCCGGCGGTGAGGCCGGGGGTGAGGCCGGCGCCGGGGTGGGAGTCGCGTCGCTCCGCCGCGAGCTCGGGGAGGGCCTCGGCGTCCTGTGGCGGCATCGGGTGCTGCGCCCGCTGCTCATCGCCGCGGGCCTCTGGAACTTCGCCTCCACCGCGCTGTCCGCCGTCATCGTCCTGTGGATGGTGGGTCCGGGATCGGCCGGCGGGCTGACGCCGCAGCAGTGGTCGCTGATCCTGTTGGCCATGCCCGTCGGCGGGCTGCTCGGCAGCGTGATCGCGGGGCCGCTCACGTCGAGGTGGCCGGAGATGCGGGTGCTGGTCGCCTGCTGGGGATCCGCCGGGTTGATCAACCTGCTCCCCCTGCTGTGGCCCGGCGCCTGGTCCTTCGCCCTGTTCCTCATGTGCGCGGGAGTGTTCGGCGTCGTCGGCAACGTCGTCAGCGGGTCGCTCCGGCCGCGGATGGTCGAGGAGCGGCTGCTGGGCCGCGTGCACGGCGCAGCCCGGGTGATCGGCTTCGGCGCCATGCCGCTGGGGGCCGTTGTAGGCGGGCAGGTGGCGCAGTGGTTCGGCATCCCCGCGGTGTTCGTCGCGGTGGTGGCACTCATGCTGCTCTCGACGGCGATCGTCGCGGTGCGCGTCCCGCAGCCCATCGTCGACCGGTGGGAGCTGCGCCCCGCCGAGGCCGCCTCGACAGAGGAGCACCCCGCCCCCGTCGCCGCCTGAGCCGGGACCGGGTCGGCGCGAGGCCCGTCCACGACTCCGCGACCGCCCCTGTGGGGCAACGCGCCTGCCCAAAGTTACGACGCCTGTCCCAAGTCGCGAGGCCTGCCTTGGCGCACGAGGCGCCTGCCTTCGCGCTCGATGCCTGTCCTGGAGAGCAGGCGACGGAACCTAAGACAGGCGCCCCCCATCCGAGCGCCGGACCAGCGCTCCTGTACCCACCAGCCGAAGCGGGGTTACAGCCCGTCCCGGTGACCGCCGAACCGCCCGCTTCCGTGGACCCAGACGCCGTCGCCCACGCGGACGCGACCCGCCCTCGTCACAACGGCGTCGACGCCGAAGATCAGCTCGCCGCCCTGCCGTCGGTAATCCGCCAGCGCTCTCAGCGCCTCAGAGCGCCGGATCCCGGTGTCGGGATCGAGGTCGATCACCGGGCACCGCGCGATGGCGCTGCGCACTTCGACCTCCGCCTCGCCGAGGACAATCCGACGACCGATCCACGCGTCCTCGATGTGCGGAGCGTCCGTGTGCACGGTGAACGTCGCCCGCAGCTGCGAGTCGAGCACCCGGGTGCGGACCCGGCGGGAGAGCTCGTCGAGGGAGCCGGTGGTGATCAGGCTGACGCTGGCGCCGTAGACCACCTCTCCCCCGCCGGCCCGGGCGAGCACCACCTCGTATCCCAGGAACGCGGAGAACGCATCCGCCCAGGGCCCCTCGACCATCTCGAGCTCCACACGACGCCCCCAGTAGTCGAGCGTGCGCGTCTCGCCCCTGAACGTCGGCACGCCGTCCACCACCGCTCCTGGCAGCGTGAAGGTCAGCACACCGTCGCTCCACATGGCCGTGGTCTGCATGAGGGTGGGGTTCTCGACGGTGCGGACCACCCGTCCCCGCGCTGGGTCTACAAGACAGAACATCCTGTCGCCGACCGGCCCGTCCAGCGTCAGGTCGACGAAGGGCCGACCCACGTGGCGGGCTCCCTTCAGCGCGGTGAAGCCGATCCGGGAGACGTGCACGGCTGCCCTTTCAGGACGCCCGGCTGGCGCGGATCACGAAGTCGGCCACCTCGTCGAGCATTTCGACGAGGTGCTCGGGCTGTCCGGTCCAGATCTGCCGCGACGTGGGCAGGCCGGCCAGGATCATCGTCGCGGTGAGGTCGTCGATCGCCATCCCCCGCGGCGCCGGGCGCGCAGCGATGGCCGCGGCGCGGTGC
>DATITN010000019.1:0-2339 GCA_035467795.1 Arachnia sp.
GGATCGGCCACCGCCGGCGCGGAGAGCTTCTGGGAGAAGTCGCCGTTGAACAGCTGCGGGTTGTGGTTGCGCCGCCAGTTCAGGGCGTCGGTGAGGCCCCAGAAGGTGACGCGGTCCAGATCCTGCGAGTACTTCTTGTAGACGGCGAAGTACTCAGCGAAGCGCTGCGCCTGGATGGCCTCCAGCTCCATGCGGTTGTCGATCTTGCCGACCCAGTAGGTGAAGCCGTCCTTGGAGATGAGGTCCGCGGCGGTTGGGTCATCGAGATCGTAGTAGGGGCCGTTGGTGCCCTGCGGCTCGGCGTTCCACGCCTCCCACACCTGCAGATCCAGCTCGCTCACGCTGGCCGTGAAGCCGGCCTCGGTGATCAACTGCAGCGAGCGTTCCACCGACGCATGGTCGGAGCAGGCGCCGGGCTGCCATTCCTCGGCGGCTTCGTCAACCAGCTTGGGCAGACGGGTCAGGTCTGCGCAGGCGAAGGCCGGCGTCTGGTTGATGTAGTTGTGGGACTGCAGACCGATGCCCTCGATCAGCTGACGCGGGTCGTCGGGATGCTCGGCGGCGTAGCGCTCGTTGAGCTCCGTCGCCATCGCCAGGATGGCCTTGGCCTTGCCCTCGGACTGGAAGACGTTGAAGTCGTTGTACTCGAGCTTGGCCTCCGGGCCGTACTTGCGGGCGAAGACGAAGGCGTCGTAGATGAAGTCCCCCGGGCGCTCGCCCGCCTCCACATCCATGTCCGTGGTGTAGGCGTTGTACCACCCTGAGTAGCTGTAGTCGTCCGGGTTGCCGCGCAGGAAGTCCTCCCAGTTCTGGGTCTCGGGATCGAAGCTGTCGAGGCCGTCGACGAAGGCCTCGTTCACGACGTCCCAAGAGACGATCCGACCCTTGAAGTGGGTCAGCACCTCCTTGATGTAGCGCTCCATGTTGGCCCTGGCCTTCTCGCGGGTGCCGCCCGACTCGCCGCTGAAGATCTTGGACGGTGACTGGCTGTGCCACACCAGCACGTGGCCGTGGACGTCGATGCCGCGCTCGAGGCTCTCGTCGACGAAGTAGTCGGCGGGGCCGAAGTTGAAGGTCCACTCACCCGTGGTGGTGTTGATGTTCCTGTTCGGCAGGAGCTGGTCGGGCTTCATGATGTTCTCGGCGGTCATGATGTTGTAGTGCCGCTCGACCTGGGCCCAGTTCTGCGAGCCCTCCGCGTAGGTCTGCTGACCGGAGTAGATGTTTCCCACCTTGAAGTAGTCGGAGTAGACGTCCTTCAGCGGTGGGATCAGGCCGTCGTCGGGGCTGCTGTGCGCTGGTGCCGCGAGCCCGGACATGGCAAGAGCGAGGGCTACGCCGAGCCCTGCGCTTCTGAGGGTGCGTGACTTGAGTCGGTTCGTGGACAAAAGGGTGGTCCTCTCTGAAATGACCCGTCGGTGGAGCCAGGCGTCCGGATGCCGTGGCTGCACTTGTGGGTTGACTAGGCCTGCGTTGGCCAGTAGCCGTGTTGGTAATTGTTTTCGTTCAGTACCAAACTAATACAGACCCTATGAGGAGGGCGTCGCGCCCGTCAAGGGCTTTCGCAGAAAAGTGGCCGATCGTCCACCCCACGGTCCCGCCACGCGGATCGAGATTCCGCCCCGGTGGTTGATCCATCCGGGCGGCGCGCGACCGGCGACGGCGTTACCGTCGGGGCATGACATGGGGCGAGACGTTGCGGGACCAGCTGGAGTTCTACTGGGCAGTGCACTTGTAGCCGCGACGGGAGGGGCTCACCGACGAAGAGTACGGGTGGGGGCCGGCCGACGGCGCCTGGACTCTTCGCCCTGATGCCGACGGCGCCCTGCAGCCGGAGTCGCTGCCGGTGGAGCCGCTGGTCCCGCCGGTGACTACCATCGCCTGGCGGATCGCACACGTGGGCCGCGACGTCCTCGGCAAGCGCGCCCGCGCCTTCTTCGGTGACCCCTCACTGCCCGAGGGGACCCCCCCCTGCCGACGACGCCATCATGTTCGACGCGCGCTGGTGGCCCGAGCCCCTTCCCGCCACCGCCGACGGCGCCCTCGCGCTCCTCGAGCGGGCGTACGGGCTGTGGCGCGTCGGCGTCGCAGCCCTCGACGACGACGCCCTCCTCCAGCCCCTCGGGCCGAAGGGGGAGCACCACGCTGACCAGTCGATGGCGGCGTTGGTGATGCACATCAACCGCGAGGTGATCGCCCACGGCGCGGAGATCTGCCTGCTGCGCGACCTGTATCAAGCCCAGAAGGACGGCCAGGACCCATCCGTGGCGGCGGCGCGACGGGGGGATGCCGCGGAGGTGTCGCGGCTGCTCGACGGGGCGGCCGAGGTGTCGCCGTCG
>DATITN010000020.1:0-4288 GCA_035467795.1 Arachnia sp.
CGCCTCGTCCCGGTGCCGCGAGCCGAAGGCGCCCGTGATGTACATCTTCCGGTGGTGGGCGCTGTCCCACTGGGCGCGCATCGCGTCGAGCAGCGACTCGTCGCCCTCCTCGAGGACCAGGTCGGTCACTCCGGCATTGAGGTACAGCTGGCGGACGGCGTGGCCGACGGCGCTGGTGGACTCCCGCACGGTCGCGTGGTCCTGGAAGTAGCGGGCTCCCATGGAGCCCACCTTGAGCAGTCCGCTGCCGCGGTGGTCCACCTGGTGGCGGGCCAGGTCCAGGAAGCGGCGCTCGCCGGTGTGCCTGTACAGCTCCACGAGCGCGGTCTCCAACTCCGGGTGCCCGCAGTATCCCACCTTGTCAGCGGCGGGTCCAAAGGTGGCATCCACGAGGTCGACGAAGCGGACGGTGAGCTCCAGGAGGTCCGTGCGCCCGGCGCGGGCCAGCGCGACGGCGGCCTGCACCATGTGGCCGAGCACGTACATCTCGTGGGTCCAGTCAAGCTCTGCGAACTTCTTCTCGGGGTGCACGCCCTGGATCCAGGTCATGACGTAGCCGTCCGCCTCCTGAACGCGGGCCACGAGGCCGATCACGTCGTCGAGCCAGGCGTCGAACTCACGGGTGCCGGTGCGGGCGATCTCCCAGGCGACCGCCTCGATGGTTTTGTAGAGGTCCGAATCGGCGAACCAGAAGCCGCGCCACTCTGCGGTCGATTCGCCGATCAGACGCCTGTAGTTGTCGAGGTTGCCGGCCTCCTCGAGCTGGGCGATGCAGTGCGGGATGGTCGCGGCCGCGTTGCGCAGCTGCCAGGCGCCGAGCCGGGAGGAGGGATCGAGGCGGACCGCGGTGATGGCGACGGGGCGACGCGGGCCTGCGGCCAAGGGAGAAGCGGGGGCGACGAGGGGGAGGGTGGCCACGAGACACCTTTCATCGTTGAAATACCGGTCCAATAGTGCCCCTTCACCCGGGGTGGGTCAACCCACACCCGACCTTCCAGGTGAAATGACGCAGGGCCCACCCCCGACGGGGGTGGGCCCTGCGCTTTGTACGTCAGCGCTCGGTGATCGGCACGTAGTCGCGCTTCTTCTCGCCGATGTAGATCTGGCGCGGACGCCCGATCTTGCGGTTGGGGTCCGCGTGCTGCTCGCGCCACTGTGCGATCCAGCCGGGGAGGCGGCCGAGCGCGAACAGGGCCGTGAAGTGCTGCGAGGGGAATCCCATCGCCTCGTAGATGAGGCCGGTGTAGAAGTCCACGTTGGGGTACAGCTTGCGCTCGATGAAGTAGTCGTCGTTGAGCGCCGTCTCCTCCAACTCCAGCGCCATGTCGAGCAGCCGGTTGTTGCGGCCGGAGATGCGCAGCAGCGCGTCGGCGTGACCCTTGATGATCTTCGCGCGCGGGTCGTAGTTCTTGTAGACCCGGTGGCCGAAGCCCATCAGCTTCACGCCGGACTTCTTGTCCTTGACCTGGCTGACGAACTCCTTGATGTCCAGGCCCTCATCCTGGATGCGCGACAGCATCTCCAGCACGGCCTGGTTGGCGCCACCGTGCAGAGGGCCGGACAGCGCGTTGACGCCGGAGCTGACCGAGGCGTAGATGTTGGCATCTGCCGAACCCACGAGCCGCACCGTCGAGGTGGAGGCGTTCTGCTCGTGGTCCGCGTGCAGGATGAACAGCGTCTCGAAGGCACGGACGATGTCCGGGTCGATGTGGTACTCCTCCTGCGGCGTGCCGAAGGAGAGGCGCAGGTAGTTCTCGACGTAGCCGAGCCCCGTCTGCGGGTAGAGGAACGGCTCGCCGACGGAGCTCTTGTACGCGTAGGCGGCCAACGTGGGCATCGAGCCCAGCAGCCGGAGCGACGCCTCCTCGACCTGGTTGGTGTCGTGCACCGACAGGGTGTCGCGGTGGAACGAGCCGAGCGCCATGATGCCGGCGGCGAGCACCTGCATGGGGTGGGCGCCGCGCGGGAAGCAGCGGAACAGCTCGCGCATGCGCTCGTCGAGCATCATGCGGCGCGAGATCTTGAGGCTGAACTCGTCGAGCTCATCCTGCGAGGGGAGGTGACCATAGATGAGGAGGTAGGTGACCTCGATGAACGTGGCCTTCTCGGCGAGCTGCTCGATGGGGTAGCCGCGGTACTGCAGCACGCCCTCGTCACCGTCGATGAACGTGATCGACGACGTGCACGACGCGGTGTTCACGAAGCCGGGGTCCAGGGTGGTGGCGCCGGTCTGCGCCAGGACCTTGCCAATGTCGAATCCGTCGTTGCCCTGCGTGGCCTCCACGATCGGCAGTTCAAGCTCGAGATCCCCGTACTTGAGGAATCCGCTGTCGGTCATGCGTTGCCTTTCTTTTGGGTCCCGGCGACCGTCGTGGGCGCCGTTGATGCCTACTCACTGGCCTGCACCCCCACCCTACAACGCTGGAGGGAACCTCTGGAAAGCGTCCACTCTCGTTGTGGAGACCACACAAAACAGCCCCCACCCGTCTGAGCGACGGGAGGGGGCTGTGAGTTTGTGGGTCAGATGCCCTCGGAGGACTCCGAACGGCGAACAGTCTCGCCGGTGGCGGGGTCGTTGACCACGCGGGTCTCGGTGCTGCGGCTGCGGTTGGACGCGAGGAGCGCCCAGATGAGGCCGACGACACCGGCCGCCATCAGGATGTAGCCCACGAGATCCAGGCTGATGTAGGGGATGTCGGCCTCCACTGCGAACGTGAGAATGGCGCCGAGCGCGATGAGGAAGACGGATGAACCGATACGCATGAGTGGCTCCTTAGTTGTTCAGATGTACCTCCCCCTCATACCCACTTGGGCGGATTTCAAACACCGCCGCTGGCGAGTCCGCCGCGACCTCGGGCCGAGAGGCGGATCTGGTGGCGACTACCAGACCACTTCTGCCGGACAGGCTTCCTGAGTGCCCCCGCCCCACAGCCGTCCCCGCAACCGCCGTTTCCCGGGATGACGCTCACCGTTCACCCGTTCGGCATACATTGCTCGCGTGACGATCGAGCAGCCCCCCGCCGTCGACGCCGTGCCACACGCCGGCGCGCTGTCATCCACCAAAGCCCCGCGCAGGAAGGTGGTGGCCTGGGCGTTCTGGGACTGGGGCACGCAGCCGTTCGCCACAGTGATCACCACGTTCGTGTTCTCGGTCTACCTCACCAGCTCCGCCTTCGGGGAGAAGGACCAGGTCACCATCCAGCTGGCCTGGGCGACGGGGACCGCGGGCCTGCTCATCGCACTGCTGGCCCCGGTGCTCGGTCAAGGCGCGGACCGCACGGGAAAGCGGATGTTCCACCTGCGCTGGCAGACCTGGCTGCTCGCCGCGATCTGCGCGGCGATGTACTTCGTCGCCCCGGCGCCCGAGTACTTCCTGCTCGGCGCGGTACTGCTGGGCGCCGGCAATGTGGTCTCGGAGATCGCCAACGTCAACTACTACTCGGCGCTGGACCAGGTCAGCACCCCGTCGGACGTGGGCCGGGTGAGCGGCCTGGGCTGGGGGCTCGGCTACCTCGGCGGCATCACCATCCTGCTCGTCATCATCGGGGTACTCGGCTCGGACTTCACGCCCGACGACGTGCGCCTCTCGATGCTGATCTGCGGCGCCTGGACGCTGCTGTTCACCATCCCCATCTTCATCGCGCTCAAGGACCGCAAGCCGGATCACGTGCCGCCGTCGCTGGGCATCGTCGGCTCCTACCGTGAGCTGTTCCGCTCCATCAGGCGCGTCGGGAAGGACAACCCCAACACCCTGTTCTTCCTCGTCGCCTCCGCGCTGTTCCGCGACGGTCTGGCCGGGGTGTTCACCTTCGGCGGCGTGCTGGCCGCAGGCACGTTCGGCTTCACGTTCGGCGAGGTGGTGATCTTCGGCGTCGTGGCCAACGTCGTCGCGGGCCTGGCGACCATGCTGTTCGGTCTCCTCGACGACCGCCTTGGCCCGAAGCGGGTCATCCTGTTCTCCCTCGGGATGCTGGTGGCGCTGGGGCTTGGCATCTTCTACTTCCACGGCGGCGGCAAGACCGTCTTCTGGATCTTCGGCCTGGGCATGACGCTGTTCGTGGGCCCGGCACAGTCGGCCAGCCGATCCTTCCTGGCGCGTCTGATCCCGGAGGGCATGAGTGGCGAGATGTTCGGGCTGTATGCGACGACGGGGCGCGCGGTCAGCTTCCTGGCGCCGTTGATGTTCGGGTTGATGATCGCGGTGGGTGTCGCGGTGACGGGCGACGCGCAGGAGTCCAGCCAGCACTGGGGCATCCTCGGAGTCGTGCTGGTGCTGCTGGCCGGCTTC
>DATITN010000021.1:0-5243 GCA_035467795.1 Arachnia sp.
CTCGTCCTCGCCCTCGGGTTCACGATGCAGCAGGCGGTGGCCACGTCGCTGCTGGTCATCGTGCTGAACTCGCTGGTGGCGCTCGCCACCAGGCTGACGGTCGCCACCGACATCGACTGGGCGATGATCGGATGGTTCAGCGCGCTGGCCGCCGTCGGCGCGATCGCCGGCGGCAGGGTGGGCCGTCGACTGCCGGCCAGGACCCTTGGCCTCGGTTTCGCGGCACTGCTCGGCGTGACCTCGCTGGCGATCCTGGCTCAGACGTTGACGGGCTTGATCACCCAGTAGTCCTCGATGACGGCGCGGATCTCCGCGATCGTCGCCTCATCGAGGCCCCCGTCGCCGGTGACGGCCACCCAGCCGTCGATCATCACGTCGCCGAACGCGTGCCCGTGCCTGGCGGGGACGTCGACGCTGACAAGCATGTCCAGGAAGACCTGGACCGCCGTCACCACCGGGATCCAGCGCATGTGCGGGCTAACGTCCGGCGCCCTGCCGCCCTCAGTCAACCACTCCGGGCGCTGCCAGATGAGCTCGGGCCCCAACCAGGTGATCGGATCGGTGGCGTGCTGCAGGATGGCCACCCGGGGCTCGGACCAGTCTCCCTCCAGCGTGTCGAAGTCGCCGGACTGCGACGCCCAGCGCACACGTTCCCCCTCGTCGAGGACCGGCTGCCACGGCGGTGAGCCCGCGTCACGCGTCGCCTGCAGCTCCTGCCACAGTGGGGTGGCGTAGGTGGGGCCGACGAGCAGCGCACCTTGGGTGCGCTCGGTGAGCGCATCCACGCTGCCGAATGCGTTCATCAGGCCCTGGGCGCCGAGGCTGAGCCCGTAGACCACCAGCTTGGGACGCTCGTCCTCCGGGAGGGTGAGCCAGTGGCCCCGCACCCCGGTGAACAGCGCGGAGGCGGCCTCGACCGTGAGCTCCGGCTCGGTGACCGCGGACACGAAGCTCGGGGTGTAGGCGTACTGGAGGGCCACCGTCGCCGTGTCACCCGAGTGGAGGTATTCGACGGAGTCCACGCCCTGCGGCTCCACCCAGCCTGAGCCGGTGGTGGCCGCGACCACGAGCACCTCGCGCTCGAAACCGCCGGTGCGCACGAGTTCGCGCACGGCGGTGGCCACCCGGTCCGCGAGCGTTCCGCCGGCCCCGACGCCGACGTACACGCGCACAGGCGTCAGTGCGGGCCGCCCCGTGAGCGCGGTGATCTCGTCGGCCGTCGGGCCACCTGCCACGAAGTCCCCGCCCTGGCGCCCCAGCTCCTCGAACGACACCTCGGACCCCGGCCCGCCTGAGCGTTCCGCGGACTCGGGCGCGACGACACCGTCGGCCGGCCGGCCGTTGATGCCCCGGTATGCGACGTTGAGCAGCCCGAAGAAGCCGATGCCTATCAGGGCCAGGATCAGGACCGACGCCACCGCGGCACGGAGGCTCGCCAGCTTGAGGGCGACGGCGGGCGTGCGTCCGCCCTCCTCCATCCGGCTGAGCGTCCGGCGCCACGCTGAGCGGACCAAGCGACCGAGGCCGAGGCTCGCCAGGCTGGCGACTGCCAACGCCGCCACGAAGGCGAGGATTCTGACATTGTCCTGCGGGGGCAGCTCGACGAGGCGGCGCACCTCGTTCTGCGCCGCGACGCCGCCGATCATGGCAGCGATCAGGACCACCCCGTACAGGGGCCACCCCACGAGACGGAGCCACCGCAGCCACTCCTGCGGTGGGCGCCACCGGGTCAGCCTCGCCCCCAGGACGGCCAGCGCCACGCCGAGACGGTAGCCGAGCCCGAACACGATGCCCGAGCCCACCCCCTGCAGGACCGCGGGCCTCGGAAGCAGCGACGGCGTGAGCGACAGGGCCAGCAGCACGGCCCCCATCGCGACACCAACCGGGTTCAGGCTGCGCAGGTACTGCTGAAGGTGCTGCTTCATGTGACCCTCCGAGTGCGGTGCGGGTCCAGCGCCCCCACCGGGCGTGACCGCCGGCACACAGGCTACGGCAGTGCGCGTCGTGGGCGCCTCCCCCGAGCAGGGGGGACGCGTCCCTAGGATGAGCCCCATGGCAGATTCTGTGGCAACCCGGCGTCGGTGGCTGTCGGCCGCAGATGTGGTCGACGTCTTCGTCTACGTGGTGGTGCTCAACCTGGCCGCGGAGTACATGCCCGCTGTCATCTCGGAGACTTTCACGCTCTCGTTGCTCACGGCCGTCATCCTCAAGCTGGTGCTGGAGGTTGTGGTGGCGTTGAAGGATCGGGCCAAGGCGCGGTTCAAGGCAGCCACGACGCCGGTGGGCCGCATCGTCGCGGGCCTCCTGCTCTGGGCGCTGCTCATCAGCAGCAAGTTCGTCGTGCTCGAGCTGATCGCCCTGCTCTTCGGCGACAGCGTGAAGCTCGGCGGCTTCTTTGCCGTCACCGCGCTGATCCTCGTCCTCATGTTCGCCCGCGCCGGGGTTCGGCGCCTCCTCGGCACCCCTGACGCCGCCGTCCCCGCAGAGCCTTCCACCGCTCCCTGAGCCCAAAGACACCCCCACCCCCGCTCCGGCCAGCGCCCCGGTCTATAGTTCAAGCGTGGTTGAATCAAACGTCATCGAACTGTCTCTTCGCGAGGATCGCGCGGTGGCGGTGCTTCAGGCCGTCGCGGACCCCGTCCGGTGGCGGGTGCTGTCGCGGCTGTCGTCGTCCACACAATGCGTCTGCGACCTCCAGGCCACGATCGACATCGCCCCCAACCTGCTCAGCTACCACCTCAAGGTGCTGCGCGAGGCCGGACTGATCGTCGGCACCCGTCGCGGCCGCTGGATCGACTACACGCTGGCCGACGGCGCCGCCGCGCTCGTCCGCTCCGCCCTGCCCGGCGAGCTGAGAGGCTGACCGGTGTCCGCGACACTCACGCCCCGCTCCACCAGAGCCCTGATCGCTGCCCTCGCGGCGGCCGCCGTCGTCTGGGCCGGGCTGTACGCGCTCAACGAAGTTGTCTGGGACGCGCTGTTCGAGCGTGCCCTCGGGCTGGACCTTGCGCAGCGGATCCCGGGCGCCGTCCACTTCTTCCTGTACGACACCTCCAAGATCCTCCTGCTGCTGGTGGGCATGATCTTCGTGATCGGCATGGTCCGCACCACGCTGCGTCCCGAGCGGGTGCGCCTGTTCCTCGAGGGGAAGCCGCTGTGGCTCTCGCTCGTGTTGGCCGCCCTGTTCGGCGCCATCACGCCGTTCTGCTCCTGCAGCTCCATCCCGCTGTTCATCGGTTTCGTGGGCGCGGGCATCCCGCTGGCGGTCACGCTGACGTTCCTCATCGCGTCGCCCTTGGTCAACGAGGTGGCCGTGGTGCTGCTGGCAGACACCTTCGGGATCCCCAACACCATCGCCTACGTGGTCGCGGGGCTGACCGCAGCCGTGACTCTGGGCTTCATCTTCAGCCGGCTCAAGCTCGACCACCTCGTCGCCGACTTCGTCTTCAAGACCCCCGTCGCCGTGCTGCAGGCCGACGGCCACCGCCCGACACTGCATGAGCGCGTGGAGGCGGCGATCGAGGAGACCCGCGACATCGTGGGCCGGGTCTGGAAGTGGATCCTCGTCGGCGTGGGAGTGGGCGCGGTCATCCACGGCTGGGTGCCCACCGACTTCTTCGCCACCTATGCCGGCGCGGACAACCCGTTCGCCGTCCTGCTCGCCACCCTGGCCGGCGTGCCCCTCTACGCCAACGCGGCAGGGGTGATCCCCATCGCTGAAGCGCTGTGGACCAAGGGCATGGCGCTCGGCACGGTGATGTCGTTCATGATGGCCACCGTCGCGCTCTCCCTGCCGGAGTTCATCCTGCTCAAGCAGGTGCTCAAGCCCAAGCTCCTGGCGCTGTACTTCGGCAGCGTCGCGCTGGCCATCATGGCCATCGGATTCGTATTCAACCTGTTCGCCTGACACAAGAAAGAAGGAAACCCCATGCTGATCAAGGTCCTCGGCCCCGGCTGCAAGAACTGCGTCAACCTCGAGAAGAACGTGCGGGAGGCTCTCACCAGGATCGGCGTCGACGCCGAGGTGGAGAAGGTCACCGATTACGCCGACATCATGGCCCACGGCGTGATGTCCACCCCCGGGTTGGTCATCGACGGCGACGTCGTCTCCTACGGCCGCGTCCCCACGCCCACCCAGATCGCGGAGCTGATCCAAGCCCGCTGACGATGCCCCGCTAGGGTCGGGGCATGCGTGGAGAGTACAAGGTCCCAGGCGGCAAGCTGGTCGCGGTCGACGTCGAGAGTGACGACAGTCAGATCACCGAGGTGTCGGTCTCTGGAGACTTCTTCCTCGAGCCCGACGACGCGCTCGATGACATCAACGGGGCCCTGCTCGGCATGCCGGACACGTCGTCGGTCGCGGATCTCGCCGCCGCCATCGTCGCCCGGCTGGACCCCTCCGCGACGCTGATCGGCTTCACCCCCGAGGCGGTGGGGATCGCGGTCCGCCGCGCCCTGGGCCACGCCACGGACTGGTCGCAGCACTCGTTCGACGTGATCGGCCCGGTATCGATGGACCCGCGGATGCACGTCGCCCTCGACGAGGTGATCGCGGGCAGGCTCGCCCGAGGCGAGGCCAACCCCAGCCTCCGCATCTGGGACTGGGACCAGCCGCTGGTGGTGATCGGATCCTTCCAGTCCTACCGCAACGAGATCGACGAGGAGGGTCGCGCCCGGCACGGCATCAACGTGGTGCGCCGGATCACCGGTGGAGGCGCCATGTTCATGGAGCCTGGCAACTGCGTGACCTACTCCCTCGTCGTGCCCGCGTCCCTGGTGGAGGGGTTGAGTTTCGAGCGCAGCTACGAATTCCTGGATCAGTGGGTGATGGGGGCGCTCGCCGAGCTGGGCGTCAACGCCCGCTACGTGCCGCTCAACGACATCGCCTCGGACAAGGGCAAGATCGCGGGCGCCGCTCAGCGCCGGGTGACCGGTGGCGTGGTGGTGCACCACGTGACGATGGCCTACGACATCGATGCGGACAAGATGCTCGAGGTGCTGCGCATCGGCCGCGAGAAACTCTCGGACAAGGGCACGAAGTCTGCGAACAAGCGGGTGGACCCGCTCCGCTCGCAGACCCGCCTCCCCCGCGACGAGATCATCTCGTCGTTCCTCGCCCATTTCGAGGGGCGCTACGCCACCCAGCGCCGGGGCTACACCGAGGCGGAGCTGGCCGCGGCGCAGCACCTGGTGGAGACGAAGTTCTCGTCCGAGGCGTGGACCAAGCGGATCCCCTGACCTCG
>DATITN010000022.1:0-6617 GCA_035467795.1 Arachnia sp.
AGATCTGAGCGCTCAGCGGGTGGTCTCCGGGGGGCGGGTGTAGCCCGCCGCCTCAAGGTCCTCCGTGAGGTGATCGACGATCAGCAGCTCGTCCTTGATCAACCCTGCGCGGTAGGCGCCGCGCGCCACCAGGTTCGCGGACACCGGTGCGGTCAGCAGCTGCAGCACGATGACGAGCAGGCACAGACCCACGGACCACCAGGTGCGCAGGCTGAGCGTGATGCCCACCGTGACCGAGATCAAACCCAGGACCTGGGGTTTGGTGATGGCGTGCATCTTTCCCAGCACGTCGGGGAAGCGCACCAACGAGACCGCGGCGCCGAAGCACAGCAGCGCGCCCGCCAACACGAACACCGACGCGATGAGGTCGAAGATCTGATCTGTCATTGCGCCCCCTTCCGACCTCGGTTCGCGCTGTAATGACGCCGGGTGGCCATCCGGTCGGCCACCATCCGGGCCACAGACACGGCGCTGGTGAAGCCCAGCATGGACAGCAGCACCAGGATGAGGACCTCTGTGGAGCTGTCTGACCACACCGTCCACAACCCCAGCGCGGCCACCACGATGGCCACGATCAGGTCCGCGGCCACTGAGCGGTCCAGCTGGGTGGGGCCCTCGGCGATCCGGTTGGCCCCGATGAGGGCGGATACGGTGAGCACCACGGCCGCGACGCCCAGGATCACATCTGTGAGCACTTGAACCATGTCACTCCTCCATTCGGGGGGACGCGTTGACGGGGTGGGTGAGGCACGCCGCGTCGAAGGCGGCGATCTCCTCGTCGGAGCCGAAGGCGCGCACCACTCGCGACTCGACTGCCATGGCCCGGTGCTGCACCCGGTCAAGGGCCGCGTCGTCGACCAGCTCGAGGGCGTGCATGTACAGGCGGCGCGGCTCGCGGACCACCTCGATCACCACTGTGCCCGGCACCAGGGACAGGATTTCTGCCACCTGGACCTGATAGAGGTCGTCGTCGGTGTGGAGGTCCACGCGCACGATGCCGGCGTGGAGGTTCACTTTCCGTTGGAAGGCGAGGCGCAGCAGGCGCACCGACGAGACCACGAGGTCATAGAGGAGGTGCCAGGTCAGCTTCGCGATCCCGACGGGGCGGAATCTGCCCTGCCAGAAGATCGGGGGCAGCGGGAACATCACGCCGATGATCCAGCCCAGCGCGATCCCCGAGATCAGCACCAGCGGGGATGCGCTGCCCCATGCGAGGACCCAGACGCCTGCCATGCCGAACACCGACAGCGGCCGGAACCTGACCCGTTGGCGCCACGGGGTGGCGGATTTCATCATCGCAACCCCTCGGGGAGAACGGCGACGAGATATGACCCGTCCCGCAGGGTGGCGGCGGCAGCGTGCGTGTACTCGTACAGCGGGCCGGCGAAGGCTGTCAGCGCGAGACCGAACGCCACCAACGCCATCGTGGCGCCCACCTGGAGCGGCGGCATGGGGCGGGCGTCGTCGTCGATGAGCTCGTCGATGTCCTCGTTGAGCCGCTCCGACTCCGCGCGGCGATGCTCGGCCGGGGTGATGCCCCAGAACGCCCGGTTCCATACCTTGGCCATGGCGATGAGGGTGAGGAGGCTGGTCGCCACGCCGCCGGCCACCACTGCCCAGGCCAGCGCGCCGCCGTGGGCGGCCCCGGCCTGGAGCAGGCCGAGCTTGCCGATGAACCCGGAGAAGGGCGGGATCCCTGCCAGGTTCATGGCCGGGAGGAAGAACAGGACGGCCAGCAGGGGAGCCACTTTCAGGAGCCCGCCGAGGCCATCCAGCGACGATGTGCCGCCGCGACGCTCGATGAGCCCCGTGACCAGGAACAGGGTGGCCTGAATGGTGATGTGGTGGGCGGTGTAGAAAATGGTGGCCGCCATCCCCGCGTCGCTGCCGAGCGAGATGCCGAAGATCATGAAGCCGATGTGGCTGACCAGGGTGAAGGAGAGCATGCGCTTGATCTCCACCTGCGCGATGGCGCCCAGGATGCCGACCACCATCGTCAGCAGCGACGCCACCATCAGGACGTCGTTGACCGGCGACGACGGGAACAGCAGCGTCTCGGTGCGGATGATGGCGTAGACGCCCACCTTGGTGAGCAGGCCCGCGAACACGGCGGTGACGGGCGCGGGCGCGGTGGGGTAGGAGTCCGGCAGCCAGGACCCGAGCGGGAACATCGCCGCCTTGACGGCGAAGGTGACGATCAGAAGCACCTCGAGCAGCAGCTGGACCGGCTCGCTGAGGTCCCGCAGACGCACCGCGAGGTGAGCGAGGTTGACCGTGCCTGTGGCGGCGTAGACCGCCGAGATGGAGATGAGGAACAGCGACGAGCTGAGCAGGGAGACGATCACATATGTGGTGCCGGCGCGGATGCGGTCCCCCGTGCCGCCCAGCGTGAGCAGCACGTAGGAGGCGAACAGCAGGATCTCGAATCCCACGAACAGGTTGAACAGATCCCCGGCCAGGAACGCGTTCGACACGCCCGCCATCAGCAGCAGGAAGGTGGGGTGGAAGATCGACACGGGGGTTTCGCGGCGCACCTCGTCGCTGTCCTGGCCGGTGGCGAAGAGGAGGACGCACAGGGCCACCACCGATGCCACGAACAGCATCAGCGAGCTCAGTCGGTCTGCCACCAGCGCGATGCCGAGCGGCTCCGGCCAGTTCGCCAGCCACAACGCGATCGGCCCCACCTGATGCGTGTGCCACATCAGGATGCCGGCCACCACGACGATGCCCGAGAGGCTCGCCACGGACACGATGCGCTGGGTGGACGGGCGCCGCGGTAGCGCCAGGGCGACGGCGGCTCCGAAGATGGCCAGCAGCACCGGCACGGGGAGCAGGTTCTCCATCATTCGCTCACCACGTCCTCGCCGGAGTCGGAGAAGGTGGTGTCCTCGTAGGACTCCGAGGCCACGTCCGCCTCTGCGAGCCGCCGGATACGCGCATCCTCGACGTCGTCGGCCACCTCGTCGTGCCCGTGCAACTGGAAGCTGCGGTAGGCGACGGTGAGCACGAACGCCGCGACCGCCATGGTGATGACGATGGCCGTGAGAACCATCACCTGAGGCAGCGGGTCGGACGTCTGGTCCGGGTCCGCCAGCCCGACGATGGGCGCAGCTCCGGGCTGCCCGGCCGCGACGATGAACAGCAGGTTGACCCCGTTGCTGGCCATCAGGACGCCCAGCAGGACGCGGGTGAGGGACCGCTCGAGCAGCAGGTAGACGCCGGCGGCCACCAGAATGCCTGCGGTGACGGCCAGGACGAGGTTGGCGGTCATTGCAGTTCCTCACCGGGGCGGGTGCGCCGATTGTGGCGTGGGGAGTCGTCGTGCGCGTCCGGTCGGCCGCGGTCCTCGGCCGCTCCGCCGTGGCGCGCCGGCAGCGCGAGGGTCGAGTCTGGCAGCGGCATGGGGGCCAGCTGGTCGCTGGCGTGCTGGTCGATTCCGGAGCCGAGGCTGCGGGCCACGTCGAGCAGCATGCCCACCACCACGAGGTAGACGCCCAGGTCGAAGATCGTCGACGACACCAGGTGGACCTCGCCGAAGAGGGGGAGCGCGCCCCACGGCGTGGGGAGCACGTCCGGTCCCGGAACGTTCCAGTAGTAGTCGTAGCTCTCCAGCACCTTGCCGCCGAAGAACACGGGGACGACGGCGGTCCCCAGCAGCAGGGACAGGCCTCCGCCCAGCAGGCGCCCGGCGTCGAACGGGGCGGCCTCGTCGAGTTCGTGGCGCCCCGCTGCCAGGTAGCGGATGATCAGGGCCATGCCCGCCACCAGCCCTCCGGCGAAGCCGCCGCCCGGGGAGTTGTGGCCGGCCAGCAGGAGATAGACGGAGATGATGATCATCACGCCGAACAGCAGCCGGGTGATTACCTCGAACACCAGCGACCGGACCAGCGGGGACAGCGTCTGGCCCGCCCGCAGCCACACGCCCGGAGCGGTGTCCGACATGGGGGCGTCTTCGCGGTCCTCGAAGACCTCGTCGGTGCGCGTGACAGCCCCCACCCGGGAGCGGAGGAAGATCAGCGAGGCGACCCCTGTGGCTGCGATGACCAGCACCGCGATCTCGCCGAGGGTGTCCCAGGCGCGCGTGTCGACCAGGGCCACGTTGACGATGTTCTTGCCGTAGCCGATCTCGTAGGCGGCCTCGTACCAGGCGTCGGACACCGGATCGGCCACCCGGGCTCCGGCGGCCACGATCGCAACCAGGGTCACCGTGGTGCCCATCGCTCCGGCGACCAGCACCCGCCACCAGCGGGTGGAGCTGAGGGGCCGGTTGGTGAAGTAGCGGGGCAGCTTGCGCACCACCAGCACGAACACCACCAGCGTGACGGTTTCGACGAGGACCTGCGTGAGCGCCAGATCGGGGGCGCCGGCCATGGCGAACATCAGCGCCAACCCGTAGCCCGTGACGCCGACCAGGAGGACGCCTCGGATGCGGCCCCGCGATCCTGCGGCCAGGACGGCGGCGGTGATCATGACGGCCGCCACCAGCAGCTGTGCCCAGTGATCGAAGACCCGGATCTCGGGCCAGAGGCGGACCCGCAGCAGCGCGTAGCTGGCCAGGGCCACAAGGGTGACGAGGATGGTGCCCAGGTAGATCGACAGCGATCCGCGCTGGGACCGGGCCGTGACCTCAACCGACACCCGGTCCAGGTTGTGCATCGAGCGGTGGTAGAACTCCTCGGCAGTGGTGACCTGCGGGAACGTGGCCTGGATGCGGGCGATGCGCTCGCGGAACACGAAGAGGGCCACGCCGGCCGCCAACGCGACGATCGACATGATCAGAGGCGGGGTGAAGCCGTGCCACAGCGCGAAGCCATGGCTGGCCTTGCCGGTGGCGACGGTGCGGGCGTACGGGTCGAGCAGTTCGGTCAGCTGGGGGCCGAGAAACCCGCCGATCAGGGACAGCAGGCCCAGGAACATCGGCACCGCCGCGATCCCGACGGCGGGCCGGTGCCAGGACAGCTCCGGGGCGCCGTCCTTGGATGCGAACGCCCCCCACCACCAGCGCAGCGAGTACGCCGCGGTGAGCGCGGAGCCGAAGACCAGCGCGGCGGCCAGGGCGGCGGCGGCCAGCGGGGTGACCGCTTCCACGTCTCCGGAGACGAGGTATTCGATGGACTCGAAGGCGGCCTCTTTGGCGACGAACCCCACCAGCGGTGGCACCCCCGCCATGGACAGCACGGCCAGCCCGCCGAGGGCGGCCAGCCACGGCACGCGGTACCCCACGCCGTTCAGCTCGCGGAGGTCCCGGGTGCCGGCGGAGTGGTCGATGATGCCCACGCACATGAAGAGGGTTGATTTGAACAGGGCGTGCGCGATGACCATCCCGAGCCCGGCGATGGCGGCCGCCTCCGTGCCGAGCCCCACCAGCAGCACCAGGAATCCGAGTTGGCTCACCGTGCCGTAGGCGAGGAGGAGCTTGAGATCCGTCTGGCGGAGGGCGCGCCAGCCGCCCAGGATCATGGTGATGATGCCCAGCAGCATGATGGTGGGCCGCCACCATGGCACCGACGCGAAGGCTGGGGCGAGAGCGGCCACCAGGTACACGCCGGCCTTCACCATGGCGGCGGCGTGCAGGTAGGCCGAGATGGGCGTCGGGGCAGCCATCGCGCCGGGCAACCAGAAGTGGAACGGGACGAGGGCGGACTTGCTGAGCGCGCCCACCAGCATCAGCAGCGCGCCGACGGTGGCCAGCGTGCCCGTCGGCGGCTCCGCCAGGATCTCCTGCATGGACAGCGTGCCGGAGGTCTGCCACAGCGCGACGATGCCCACGAGCATGGCCAATCCGCCGGTGGTGGTGACGATCAGCGCGGTCTGCGCGGCGCCGCGGTTGGCCCGACGGGTGGGGTCGTGCGCGATGAGGAGGTAGGAGAAGATCGTGGTCAGCTCCCAGAAGATGTAGAGCACCACCAGGTTGTCCGCGGTGACCAGCCCCAGCATCGTGCCGGCGAAGATCGTGAGGATGGCCGCGGACCGGGCCACCGTCATGCCGTCGAAGTACCACCGGCTGTAGAGCAGGATCAGGGCGCCGATCCAGGTCACGATCATGGCGAGCACCCATTGGAGCAGCCCGATCCGGAGGGTGAGGTCCACGCCCAGCAGCGGGATCCAGTGGTAGCTCACCAGGTATTCGCCGCCGGCCACGACGGTGGGGGCGAGGGTGGTGAGCCACACCGCCGCTGCCAGGGGGCCCAGCATCAGCACGAAGAAGGAGCGGGCCCCGAGCCATCGGACGAAGAGTGGTGTGAGTGCGCCGAGCACCGCGTGGGCGGCGATCAGTGCGAGAAGCACGCCAGAGCTCCCGTCTCCTTGGGTTCGTGGTGGCGGGGTCAGTCTATCGGCCGCTCAAGGCCGCGGCCGGCCTCGTCAGGAAGCCTCGATGACGTGCAGGATCGCCAGGGCTGTCCGGGGGACTCTCCTCAATTCCCCTCGAATCGCACCTCGCCGCTTTAGCCTGTGCTTCAGGAACCCCGTCTCGGTATCTAGCGGAAAGGTAAGAAGTGGACACGAACAGCATTCCCGTTGAGCGAGGCGTGTCGGCTGTGCCGCGACGCGCGATCTTGCGAGCTGGAGGGGCGGGCTTCGGCCTGTGGTTGTTGGGATCGGTCGGCGGGCGGGCC
>DATITN010000023.1:0-2469 GCA_035467795.1 Arachnia sp.
GACCTCGCGGTGCACACGAGCTACGGCGCCTGGGGCGAGAAGAACCTCTACGGCAAGACGGTCACGGGAGTGCTGCGTTCCACCTTCGTTATCGACGAGTCCGGCATCATCGAGCTGGCTCTCTACAACGTGAAGGCCACCGGCCATGTCGCGAGCCTGCGCAAGAAGCTCGGCCTGCCTGCCTGACCGAAACGGATGCCGCCACGCGGCCCCCACGGGCCGCAGGCCGCCCGTAGCGACCTTCGGAGCGCCCGGCCGCCGTCTGCCCCACCATGCGGCCACCGCCGCCGGAGCCGACGCTACAGCGGCGAGCCGTCCTCTGACCGGGCCGACGTCGTCGCCGCGATCACGCGCGGCCGGAACAGCAGCGCGAGGACCACGATCGAGGGCAGGAGGAGCGCCCAGCCGAGATCGGGCCGGGCGTAGAGCCCCTGGAAGGAGCCGACGGCGACCGCGACCTGCACCAGCTGCCAGGTGACGGCCGCTCCACGGATCCAGGACCGTCGCCGCAGGGAATTGACCGCGATGGCGGTCACCCAGGACGCGGCGATGAGCACCAGCACCAGGATGGCGAGGGCCGTGGCCAGAGACGTCGGCGTGGCGGTCAGCAGCTCGAGGATGAGCCAGACGACCGCGGCCCAGAGGAGGGCGGCTTCCGCGTAGAGGATCGCGGCCAGGAGCACCACAGCCCGCGGCCGACGCACCGTTCCGCCCTGGTTCTCGTCGTCGCCGCTGTGGTCTGACCGTGCATTCACAGAGATATCCCATTCAAGACTATTGATTTGACTCCACCATTATGCGACCATATTTGAGGCCCGGTTGACGCTCACAGGGACGTGAGTCGATCTGAACGAGTAGATCCATTACCTTTCCTGCAACCGGCAGCCTCTCATCTTCGGCCAATCGGCCAGGCATCCCCGCAATCAAGGAGCACCCCTATGGACTGGCGCGACAAAGCTGCCTGCCTCACCGCTGACCCGGAACTTTTCTTCCCCGTCGGTAACACTGGCCCCGCCGTGGACCAGATCGAGAAGGCGAAGTCCGTCTGCGCCCGTTGCAACGTCACCGAGGTGTGTCTGCAGTACGCCCTCGAAACCGGTCAAGACTCCGGCGTCTGGGGTGGCCTCAGCGAAGACGAGCGTCGCGCTCTCAAGCGCCGCGCGGCCCGCGCTCGGCGCGCGTCCTAACGCAGCGCCCCGCACCACAGCGCACCAGCACCACAGCACGACGATGAAAGGCCCGGCTGAAGAGCCGGGCCTTTCATCGTGTCGCCCGGCGCCGCAAAACCGGCCGGGCCCATCCGGCGTTACGCCTCGCGCATGTACCGCAGCGGGATCTCGATGGTCACCTCGGTACCGCTGCCCATCATGGTGTGCCAGTCGATGCTGCCGCTGAGCTCGCCCTGGATCAGGGTGCGCACGATCTGGGTGCCGAGTCCTGACCCGACCTTGCCCTCCGGCAGGCCCGTGCCGTTGTCGCGCACCCGCACGGTGAGGGTCTCCTCGTTGCGTTCGGCCTCGATCGACACCTCCCCCTCGCGTCCGGCCAGCCCGTGCTCGACGGCGTTCGTCACGAGCTCGGTCAGAGCGAGGGCGAGCGGGGTCGCGTAGGCGCTGGGCAGGATTCCGAAACTGCCGGACGATTTCGGATGCGCCGTCGTGTTGTGCGCGGACGCCACCTCCATGATCAGCAGCAGCACCCGGTCGAACACCACGTCGAAGTCGACCTTCTGGCTGAGGCCCTCGGACAGCGTGTCGTGCACGACGGCGATGGCGGCCACCCGGCGCATCGCCTGGTTGAGCGCTTCCCGAGCCGTGTCGGAGTGCGTGCGGCGGGCCTGGATCCGCAGGAGCGAGGCCACCGTCTGCAGGTTGTTCTTGACCCGGTGGTGGATCTCCCGGATGGTGGCATCCTTCGTGATCAGTTCACGTTCCTGGTGCCGCAGCTCGGTGACGTCCCGGCAGAGCACGATGGCCCCGATCCGTTCGCCCCGGTTGCGGATCGGGATGGCGCGCAGCGAGACCGTCACCCCGCGGGCCTCCACGTCGGTGCGCCACGGCGCCCGGCCGGTGACCACGAGCGGCAGGGTCTCGTCGACGACCGCCGTTCCGGTGAGCAGGCTGGTGGTCACCTCGGCGAGCGATTCGCCCTCGAGCTCGTCGGCGAACCCCATCCGGTTGAACGCGGAGAGGGCGTTCGGGCTGGCGAAGGTGGTCACGCCGTCGACGTCGAGACGGATGAGCCCGTCCGAGGCACGCGGGGCGCCGCGCCTCGGGCCGGTGGGCGCGCCCAGATCGGGGAAGTCGCCGGACGCGATCATGGCGAAGAGGTCATTGGCACAGTCGTTGAAGGTCAGTTCCTGCCGACTCGGCGTGCGCGCCTCGCTCAGGTTGGTGTGCCGGGTGAGCACGGCGACGGGCGTGTCCGCGATCTGCGAACCGGTGGAGCTGAGCCGCCGCCGCACCGGGA
>DATITN010000024.1:0-8089 GCA_035467795.1 Arachnia sp.
CCGATCAAGGGCCCGAACCTCGAGGGCATCCTCGTGGAGGTCGGCTCCAAGATCACCACCGCCGAAGAAGGCGCCGCGGCCTACGACGAGGACGTCAAGAAGCAGGCGCAGCAGCTGGGCCTTGAGGGCTGGTGACCTCAGCCTCTCGCCCTTGGTGAGAGTTCCACGGAAGGGGGCCGGTGGCCCGCCGCCACCGGCCCCCCACTAGAGGAGAACAACGATGTCATCCCTGTCAGAGACCATTGCGCCCATCGAGGAGTCGAAGCTCGACCCTCCCGGCAAGCGCCAGAAGATGAAGAGCCCCTACCCGACCTGGTTCCACTTCCCGGCGGCCACGCTCTACATCGCCCTTTTCGCCATCCCGACCTTCGCGTCGCTCTACTTCAGCCTGACCCGCTGGACCCTGTTCGAAGTCGAGTTCATCGGTCTCGACAACTTCGTGCAGTTCTTCAGTGAGCGCCAGTTCGTCCAGGCCTTCATCAACACCTTCGTCTACGCGGTGGTGACCTCGGGCGCCAAGGTGGTCATCGGGTTCGCGCTCGCCATGCTGTTGTCGTCGCAGATCATCGGGCGGGGGTTCCTCCGTTCCACGGTCTTCTTCCCGGTCCTCGTCTCGACGATCGGCGTCGGCCTCACCTTCAAGGTGCTCCTCGACCCGTTCGACGGCGCCGTGAACCAGGTGCTGTCCCTGGTGGGTATCGACGGACCGGGGTGGCTGACGGACCCGAGCATGGCGCTGCTCACGGTGGCCGCAATCGACATCTGGAAGGGCGTCGGCATCGCGACCCTCATCTTCATCGCCGGGATCGTCGCGATCCCGCAGGAGTACTACGAGGCGGCGCGGGTCGACGGCGCCACGGGTTGGCAGGTGTTCCGCAACATCACGCTTCCGCTGGCCCGCCCGGCCACGGTCACCGTCGTGATCCTGTCCCTCATCGGCGGGCTCCGGTCCTTCGACCTCATCTGGGCCACCACAGGCGGCGGCCCCGGGTTCGCCAGCGACGTCCTCGCCTCCGTGATCTACAAGCAGTACCAGGCGGGCTTCTACGGCCTGTCGACCGCGGGCAATGTCGTCCTCTTCCTGGTGGTCGCCGCGATCATCTTCCCCCTTTCCTTCATCCTCAACCGACAGGCGGACGAGTCATGAGAGCAGCAGTCCTCCGCGGACGCGTCATCGGCGTCATCGCGATCCTCCTGACGATCGTGGTGTTCATCGTCCCGTTCGTCTTCATCTTCCTCACCGCCTCGAAGACCACCCAGGAGGCCAACGAACTGGCCTTCACGCTGCCCACCCAGTGGGCGATCTGGGAGAACCTCACCACGGTCCTCGGCCACCGCGACGGCGTCGTCGTGCGCGCCTTCATCAACAGCACCATCATCACGGTGGTCAGCGTGGCCATCATGGTGCTCCTCGCGGCGATGGTGGGCTACGTCCTGCAGCGGAAGAAGTCGCGAATCAACGGGGTCATCAACTTCTTCGTTCTGGCCGGACTCATCATCCCCCCCGCGGTGGTCCCCACGATCTGGGTGCTGCAGGGGCTCGGGTTGTTCAAGACCATCCCCGGTCTGATCCTGATCGAGGCCACCTTCGGGCTCTCGTTCTGCGTGCTCATGTTCCGCGCCTTCGTGGCGACCATCCCCAAGGAACTCGACGAGGCCGCCATCATCGACGGTGCGGGGCCCCTCCGGTTGTTCTTCCTCGTGGTTCTTCCGCTCCTCAAGCCGGTGATCGTGACGATCGTCGTTGTCCAGTCGGTGGCTGTGTTCAACCAGTTCCAGAACGCGCTGTACTTCCTGCCCGGGGAGGCCAACGCGACCGTGCAGCTCACCCTGTACAACTTCTCGGCTCAAGGGTTGAGCCAGTACAACCTGCTGTTCATGGACATCCTCCTCATCACGATCCCGCCCCTGGTGATGTTCATCTTCTTCAACCGGCAGATCGTCGCCGGCATGACGGCCGGGGCGATCAAGGGCTGATCGCCCTCTTCCCGGACCGACCGTCCGCCGACCCCTACCCCGCGAACCTCCGAGAAGGACACCGAGATGACCCCGTGGAGCGCCCGCTTCATCGCCGCCGACGTCGAACCCGACAGCGCACCCCTCTTCCGGCGTGACCTCAACCTGGACCCTGGCCACGGGCCGGTGGCGACGGCGACCCTCAGCCTCAGCGCGCTCGGCGTGTGCGAGGCCTGGATCAACGGCACCGCCGTCTCGGACCACGTCCTCACCCCCGGGTGGACGAGCTACGAATGGCGCGTTCACTACGCCGAACACGATGTGACCAGCCTCCTCGAGGAGGAGTCCACCCTCGGCATCGCGGTGGGGAACGGGTGGTACCGGGGGCGGCTGGGCTGGGTGGAGACGGCTCGGTACGGCGACGAGATCGCAGCCTTCGCCGAGCTGCGGATCCGGTTCGCGGACGGGCACGAGCAGGTCATCTCGACGGACGAGTCCTGGAGCGTGGGCCCCAGCGCAGTGACGGCGAACGACTTCTACGACGGTGAGAGCATCGACGCTCGTCGACTCACCCCCGGGTGGTCCACGCCCGGGTTTGCGTCTCCGGGGTGGGGCACCGTCCACATCGTCGACTACGACGTGGAGCAGCTTGCGCCCGATCCCGCACCGCCGGTGCGTCGGGTCCAGGAGATCCCACCCCGGAAGATCTGGCGGAGCGCCTCCGGCGCCGTGCTCGTCGACTTCGGCGAGAACCTCGTCGGGTGGCTCCGGGTGCGCGTACGTGGTGAGGCGGGCGCCACCGTCACCGTGCGCCACGCGGAGGTGCTCGAGGACGGCGAGCTGGGGGTCCGGCCACTGCGGTCGGCGACGTCTACCGATGTGTTCACGCTCAGCGGGGCCGCGGACACGTTCGAGCCCACGTTCACTTTCCACGGCTTCCGCTATGCGGAGGTCACCGGCTGGCCCGGCGGGATGGAGGCGATCGCTCCGGACGCGCTGACGGCCGTGGCGATCTCCACCGACCTCCGCCGGATCGGGCACTTCGAATGCTCGGTGCCCGATCTCAATCAGCTGCACGACAATGTGGTCCGGGGGATGCGCGGCAACTTCATCGACATCCCCACCGACTGCCCCCAGCGCGACGAGCGACTGGGCTGGACCGGCGACATCTCGGCCTTCGCGCCGACGGCGGCGTTCCTCTTCGACGTGAAGGACTTCCTCGCAGACTGGCTCCGCGACCTCGCGCTGGAGCAGGCAGACCGCGACGGCATCGTCCCCTTCGTCGTGCCTGACATCCTCAAGTACGCCACGGGGGCGGAGGCCGGCATCGGTGGCACCGAGGCGGCGGCCTTCTGGAGCGACGCCGCCGTCTGGGTCCCGTGGGCGCTGTGGGAGGCCTACGGAGACCCTTCGGTGCTGGAGGCGACCTTCGACTCCATGACGGCCCACGGCCGACGGGTGCGCTCGCTCCTGTCTCACTCCGGCGTGTGGGAAGCGGGCTTCCAGTACGGCGACTGGCTGGACCCCGACGCCCCCGCCGACGCCCCTGGCGCCGCCAAGGCGGACAAGGGCGTGGTCGCCACCGCCTGCGCCTTCCGCACGGCCGATCGCATCCGCGCCGCGGCCGAGGTGCTGGGCCGCCCGGCCGCGGCGCTGGAGTTCGCCGCGATGGCCTCGGGGCTGCGGGAGTCGTTCCGACGGGAGTACCTCACGGGGGAGCGCATCCTCAGCGACTGCACCACGGTCTACTCGCTGGCCATCGCGTTCGGGCTGCTGGACCAGCCGCAGCAGGTGTGGGCCGGTGCACGGCTCGCCGAGCTGGTGGAGCGCAGCGGCTTCCACATCTCCACAGGTTTCGCCGGCACCCCGTTCATCGCCGAAGCTCTGACCTCCACCGGCCACGATGACGCCGCGTTCCGGCTGCTCCTTCAGCGGGAATGCCCGTCGTGGCTGTATCCGGTGACCATGGGCGCGACGACGATCTGGGAGCGCTGGGACTCGATGCTGCCCGACGGCTCCATCAACCCTGGCGACATGACCAGCTTCAACCACTACGCGCTCGGGGCGGTCGCGGACTGGCTGCACCGCGTCGTCGGAGGGCTCGCCCCCCTCGAGCCCGGCTACCGCCGGATCCTCGTCGCCCCTCACCTCGGCACTGGGATCGACTGGGCACGCACCTCGCTGGACACGCCCCACGGGACCGTCTCCGTCGCGTGGTCACGCGATGGCGACGAGGTCCGGCTCCACGTCCGCGTTCCTGCGGGCTCGTCGGCCGTCGTCCGGTGGCAAAGGCTCCCCGACGCCGAGCTCCTGGCCGGCGACCACACGCTCACTCTTCCGAACCCGCAGCGCATCAACGACAAGGTGGTGGCCTAGCCATGTCCTTTCAGCCAGGAACCGACGCGGGCGTGGCCACGCCCTTCCGCGACCCCGCGCTGGGCGTCGAGCAGCGGGTCAGCGACCTCCTGTCGCGGATGACCTTGGCCGAGAAGGTGGGGCAGATGCTTCAGCTCGACGCGCGCGGCGACCTCGCCGATCTGGTCTCCGCCAAGCTGGCCGGGTCACTGCTGCACGCCTCGCCCGAGCGGATCCTGGAGGCCGAGGAGCTCGTCGCCGCCACGCGACTGAGGATCCCGCTTCTGATGGCCGACGACTGCATCCACGGCCACTCGTTCTGGCCGGGAGCAACGATCTTCCCCACGCAACTCGGCATGGCCTGCACCTGGGATCCCGACCTGCTCGAGCGCGGCGCCCGCGTCACCGCGGAGGAGGTCGCCGCGACGGGCCTGCACTGGACCTTCTCGCCGGTCCTGTGTATCGCCCGCGACCCCCGCTGGGGCCGCGTGAACGAGACCTTCGGCGAGGACCCGTACCTGATCGGAGAGCTGGGTGCCGCGATGATCCGCGGCTATCAGGGCGAGGGACTCGCCGATCCGACCGCCGTCCTGGCGACGGCGAAGCACTTCGCCGGCTACTCGGAGACGCAGGGCGGCAGGGACGCCAGCGAGGCCGACCTCAGCCCACGCAAGCTGCGCTCCTGGTTCCTGCCGCCGTTCCAGCGGGCGGTCGAGGCCGGCTGCAAGACCTTCATGTTGGGCTACCAGGCCATCGACGGCGTCCCCATCACCGCCAACACGTGGTTGCTCAACGACGTCCTCAAGGGCGAGTGGGGCTTCACCGGGACCTTGGTCACCGACTGGGACAACGTCGGCCGCATGGTGTGGGAGCAGAACGTCTGCGACACCTACGTGGAGGCCGCCGTCGTCGCGGTGGAAGCCGGCAACGACTTCGTGATGACCACGCCTGAGTTCTTCGAGGCCGCGCAACAGGCCGTCCACCAGGGGTTGCTCGATGAGGCCCTGATCGACGACGCCGTGCGCCGCATCCTCACCCTGAAGTTCGAGCTCGGCCTCTTCGACGGTGCCCGGCCGCTGATCCAGGCCCTCGACACCATCGGCAGCGCCGAACACACCCAGCTCAACCTCGACGTGGCCCGCCGGTCCCTCGTGCTCCTCCGCAACGACGGCACCCTGCCGCTGCAGCCGTCCGGGGATGCGCCGAGGATCGCGGTGATCGGCCCGAACGCCGACGATCAGCACGCGCAGCTCGGCGACTGGGCCGGTGCCTCGGGTCAGGTCAACTGGATGCCGACCGGGCACCCGCGGGAGCTCACCACGACGGTGCTGGACGGGCTTCGACGATTCACTCCGGACCACTGGGCCGTGACGTACTCGCGCGGGGCCGACATCGGCGAGGAGATCGTCGATCCCGCCGGAGAGGTCCTCCGCGACGGCCAGCCCCGGCCCAAGTTGTTCGTTCCCGCCAGACCCGACCAGAGACTGATCGACGAGGCAGTGCGCGCCGCGTGGGAGGCCGACTGGGCCGTCGTCGTCCTCGGAGACACGGTGGCACTGACGGGAGAGAACTGCTCGACCGCGACCCTTGAGCTCCAGGGCGCCCAGGTGGCGCTCCTCGACGCACTTGTCGCCACCGAGACGCCTGTCATCCTGGTGCTGATCCACTCGAAGCCCTCGGTGCTGCCGCCGTCCGCCGAGCGCGCCACCGCCATCGTCGAGGCGTTCAACCCCGGGATGCAGGGCGGGCGGGCCATCGCCGAGCTGCTGCTGGGGCTGATCGAGCCGGCGGGTCGCCTGCCGATCTCGTTCCCCCGCCACGCCGGGCAGCTGCCCGTGTTCTACAACCAGGTGCGCGGGCAGCACGGCGAGCGCTACGCCGACCTCACCCAGGAGCCCCTCTTCGTCTTCGGGGAGGGCATCAGCTATACCACCGTCGAGTACTCGGATCTTCGGCTCGCGCCGGAGGAGGTGCCCACAGACGGCGTGGTCAAGGCCACCGTGACGCTGGCCAACACGGGCTCCAGGCCTGCCTTGGAGACGGTGCAGGCGTACGTCTCGGACCTTGTCACGAGCGCCACGTGGGCCAACCGTGAGCTGAAGGCGTTCACTCAGGTGCAGCTGGATCCGGGTCAACGGATGGACGTGCAGGTCGAGGTGCCAGTGGCGGCGTGCAGCATCGTCAACGCACGTGGGATCCGCGTCGTCGAGCCCGGGACCTTCGCGCTGCTTGTGGGCCCGAGCTCCCGGGAAGGGGATCTCCTCCGCGCCACCTTCGTCGTGGGCTGAGCCCTGCCCCCCGCGGGGTGGGCTCGTGCCTCGGCCAGCAGAGGTTGGTGGACGACGGAGGGCGTGGCATCATGTTCATGACGTATTCCCGCACGAGGAGAACTCCAGTGACAGATCTGATCGGCACCGCCACCCTGCGCTGACCCGTCGAGCTGTCCGCTCCGGTCTCAGCGCGTCCCGCTGATCGATCGGAGCTCTTTTGTTTTCAGTCACGTTGAACCACGTCCGCCTCACCTGGCCCGACGGCATCCCCTGCCTCGAGGACGTCACGCTCGCCTTCTCCCCCGGCGTCACCGGGGTCGTCGGCGACAACGGGTCCGGCAAGTCCACGCTGCTGAAGCTCATCACCGGCGAGATCGCCCCGACGGCGGGCACCGTCACCGTCGGCGGGAGCGTGGGCGTCCTTCCCCAGAACCTGACCCTCCGCACCGGCGACACGGTGGCCGACCTCCTGGGCATCCGAGCGCAGGTCGACGGCGTGCGCGCGATCGTCGCCGGGGACCCGGATCCCGCCCACTTCGACGCCGTGGGCGACGACTGGGACATCGAGCCCCGCGCCGCCGAGGAACTCGGCGCCGTCGGCCTGGATCTGGGCCTCGACCGGCCCGTCGGCACGCTCTCCGGCGGCGAGGCGATGCTGGTGGCGCTCGTCGGCCTCAGCGTGCGGCGCCTCGACGTCGTGCTCCTCGACGAGCCCACCAACAACCTGGACCGCGACACCCGCGCCCGCGTCTACTCGCTGATCGAGCGCTGGCGCGGCACCGCGGTGGTGGTCAGCCACGACGTCGAACTGCTGCGTCGCGTCGGCTCGATCGTCGAGGTGCGCGACGGCGGGGTCGAGCTGTTCGGCGGCAACTGGGATGTCTACCGCGAGGCGGTGGGCATCTCGCAGGAGGCTGCCGAGCGCGCACTGCGGGCGGCCGAGCAGCAGCTGCGCACCGAGAGGCGCCAGAAGGCCGAGGCGGAGAAGCGCCTGGCCAGGCGCGGGAACGCGGGCAAGCCCGCCGCCGCGCGCGGGGTCGGCAAGGCCGCCCGCGACTTCTACGCCAACCGCTCCGAGAAGGCCGTCGGCAAGGCGCGCGGGGAGTTCGACGACAAGATCGCCGCCGCGCGCTCCGCCGTCGACGACGCCGAGGCGAGGCTCCGCGACGACGAGCGGGTGAGGATCGACCTGCCCGACCCCGGCGTCGGGACGGGCCGGCGGCTGGCCGAGATCGTCGACGCGGCAGGCAACGTCCACGTCATCCAAGGCCCGGAGCGTGTCGCGTTGGTCGGCCCCAACGGCGTCGGGAAGACCCTGCTGATCGAGTCGATGGTGGCGTCGGCGGACACTCTCGGTCACGACCCTTCGAGACGGGCCACGCCGCTTCGCGGGTGGGTCCCCTCAGGGGACGGATCAGCCGGCTCGATCAGCGCCCGCGTCGGGTACCTGCCGCAGCGGCTCGACCACCTAGACGATGCCCGCGCCGTCCTCGACTGCATCCGCGACG
>DATITN010000025.1:0-8066 GCA_035467795.1 Arachnia sp.
CAGGCCATCCCGCAGGAGCTCACCGAGGCCGGGATCATGGATGGTGCCGGGCCCATGCGGAGGTTCTGGAGCATCACCCTGCCACTGCTGCTCGTGTCGGTTGCGCCGCTGCTCATCGCCAGCTTCGCGTTCAACTTCAACAACTTCACGCTCATCTACATGCTCACCGGAGGCGGCCCCAACTATCCGGGATCGCCCTATCTCGTCGGTGAGACCGACATCCTCATCTCGATGGTGTACGCCATCGCGTTCGAGGGTGGTAACAGGCAGTACGGCCTCGCCAGCGCCATGTCGATCGTCATCTTCTTCGTGGTCGGCTTCATCTCCTGGTTGGGATTCCGGCAGACCCGCAAGCTCGAGGAGATCATGTGATGGCCAGGAAGCTAGCCAACGGCGACAACGACACCCGGCTGCGCGGCGGCAGGTGGTGGGCCGAGGTCGGCTGGAAGCATATCGTCGGAATCCTCGTGATCATCTACTGCACCTTCCCGCTGTTGTACGTGCTCTCCGCCTCTCTTAACCCCATCGGCACCCTGACCGGCTCATTGAGGTTGTTCACCGCCTTCACCACTGAGCACTACGCCAACCTCATGACAACGGACTACCCCCGCTGGGCATGGCATTCGCTCTACGTCAGCGGCGTGACGGCGGTGGGTACCGTCCTCATGGCGGCGGCGGCCGCATACGCCTTCAGCAGGTTCCGATTCAAGGGGCGCCGCGGCAGCCTGACCGCACTGCTGATCATCCAGATGTTCCCGCAGATCCTGGCCTTCGTCGCCATCTTCCTGCTGGCGCTCACGCTGGGCGACATCTTCCCGTTCCTCGGGGTGGGCTCTCACCTGCAGCTGATCGCCATCTACCTGGGCGGCGCGCTCGGCGGGAACACGTTCCTCATGTACGGGTTCTTCAACACCATCCCGATCGAGCTGGACGAGGCTGCCAAGATCGACGGCGCCAGTCACGCCCAGATCTTCTGGGGCATGGTCATGCGCCTCGTGACCCCGATCCTCGCCGTCGTCGGCCTGCTGAGCTTCGTGGCCTCCTACGGCGAGTTCATCCTGGCCCGCATCGTGCTGGCCCGCCCGGAGAACTACACGCTCGCGGTTGCCCTCTACGTGTGGGGCTCCGACGAGCGCAACGCGCCTTGGTCGCTGTTCGCGGCCGGCGCGGTGTTGGCCGCCATCCCGATCATCCTGCTGTTCATGTTCCTGCAGCGCTACATCGTCGGCGGACTCCTGTCCGGCGGCGTGAAGGGCTGATCGAGGCCTCAACCGATCCACGCCGGTGGGCGGGCGACCCCCAATGGGTCGCTCAGCCCCCCGGCGTGGTCACGTCTAGTGGCGAAGCGTCTGCCGGGTGGAGGGCCAGGTTGCACAGTCTGGGGCCGATGTCGATCCGACCCGCCACCATCCCGCTCGCGCTGGCATCGAGGTAGCCGTCGACGAAACCCTGATGGATGGCGCACACGATCGGGAGTTCCTTGAGGCCCACCTCGGCCCGGAACGGGCAGCGGGTGAACGTGAGCTGCTCCCCGACGGCGACGGTGCCGAACCCTCGTTCGGCGAGATGAGCTACCAGTCCCTCGACGGGATCGGTGGCCTCGGGCTCGTCGTCGACCATCGAGGCGCCCCAGTTACGGCCCGCCTGCTCGGCCAGCCGCGACCCGTCCGGGAGGGTGGCGACGAAGTTGTGGATCAGCACCTGCGCGAGCTCCATCAGGTGGGAGTTGCTGACATTGGGGGAGTCGCTCGTGGCAGCGAACAGCAGCGGGGGGCGCCCTGCCTGCCCGTGCGGCGCCGCTGCGCTGACCGCGTAGCCGGCGTCGCGCAGCCCTTCGAGGTGGAACCTGGCGGAGTTGCGGTGCAGACCCAGCTGGTCCGCGACCTCCGCGACCGCCACCGGGCCCTTGGCGGATTGGAGCAGCGCCAGCACTCGCGTGCGGGTCGGTCCGAGCCCGTGGGGTTCGCTGGTCACCGATCCAGTTTCTCATGCTCGGGGCACCCCTCCCCGGTCGGGGTAGCATGCGCCCATGCAGGAGCATCGATTGTTGGACAGCCACGGGAGGGTCGCCCGCGACGTGCGCGTGTCCCTGACCGACCGCTGCAACCTGAGATGCACCTACTGCATGCCCGCAGAAGGCCTCGCCTGGCTCCCCGTCGAGGAGACCCTCACCGACGACGAGGTGGTGCGGCTGATCGGGGTGGCTGTTCTACGCCTGGGTGTGGAGAGGATCAGGTTCACCGGGGGAGAGCCCCTGCTCAGGCCGGGACTGGAGCGCATCGTCGCGGCGGCGGCCGCCCTCTCTGGTCCCTCCGGCCGCCCCGAGCTTGCCTTGACCACCAACGGGCTCGGCCTCGACAAGCGGATCGCTGCGCTGGTCGCCGCGGGACTGGACCGGGTCAACATCTCGCTGGACTCGCTGGATCCCGTGCGCTACGCCAGGCTGTCGCGGCGAGACAGGTTGGGCGACGTGCTCACCAGCATCGCGGCCGTCGACGCCGCGGGTCTGCGCCCGCTCAAAGTCAACTCTGTGGTCATGCGTGGCGAGAACGAGGCGGACATCGTGCCGCTGGCCCAGTTCTGTCTCGAGCGCGGCTACCAGCTCCGTTTCATCGAGCAGATGCCGCTCGGCCCGAAGCATGAGTGGGATCGCTCCCAGATGGTCACCTCCGCCGAGATACTCGGCGCGCTGGAGACCCGCTTCCGTCTCACCCCGCTGGACGAGCCTCGGGGCGCGGCACCGGCGGAGCTGTGGCGGGTGGACCCGGACGCCGAGCAGCCGGGTGGCACCGTCGGGGTGATCGCCTCGGTGACCAATCCCTTCTGCGCCGCCTGCGACCGCACGCGGCTCACCTCGGACGGACAGGTCCGCACCTGCCTCTTCTCCAGGACGGAGACGGACCTGCGCGCCATCCTGCGCGGGGGCGGCTCGGACGACGACATTGTCGCGGCCTGGGCGGGCGCCCACGCAACAAAGTCGCGGGCCCACGGCATCGACGACATCGGGTTCGTCCAACCCGCCCGCACGATGAGCGCCATCGGCGGATGACTCCCGAATCCCCCCGGGTCCGCTGCGCGATCGTGTTGGGCGGGGGTCGCTCCTCGCGGATGGGCACGGACAAGCTGGAGCTCACCGTCGGGAACCGTTCGCTGCTGCAGCGCACCTGCGATGCCTCCCTCGGCTGGGCCGACCAGGTCATCGTCGCCTCACCCGTCCGTGCCGGGTTCCCGGACCAGCGCATCGCCTTCGTGCTGGAGGATCCTCCATTCGGCGGCCCGGTGGCAGGCATCGCGGCGGCGGTTGCCGCCCTTCCCGGCGAGGCAGAGGAGGTGCTCCTGCTGGCGGGTGACCTGGCTGATCCCCACGCCGTCGTGGAAGCGCTGCGCTCGGCGCCGATGGGGGTCGACGGCGTGGTGCTCGAGGACGAAGAGGGCTGGCCGCAGCTGTTGGCGGGGCGCTACCGCGCGGCGGCTCTGAGGCTCGCAGTGGGCCGTGCTCCAGCCCTGCGCGATGTGTCCGTCCGTCGCCTCCTCGGGACGCTGGATCTGGCCCGGGTGGCAGCCCGGCCCGCCCTCGTCCAGGACGTCGACACCCCTAGTCAGGCCCGACTCGCCGGCGCTGAATTTCGCAACTACGACGGTGCGTAAGACTTTTTTCCGAGAAGTTTGGACGTATCACTCTCCGGCATGGAAGGCTGACGCCCATGAGCACCGATTCCGCGCGCGTTGACGGCCCCGCCTCCGATGCCCTGCTGAAGCTTGGCCGCTTCTTCACCAAGTGGGACCAGACCGACGACGGCCGGGCCGTCTTCCGCCAGGGTGGGCGCGCGGGAGACGTCTTCTACCGCGACCGCTGGAGCCACGACAAGGTGGTCCGCTCCACTCACGGCGTCAACTGCACCGGCTCCTGCTCCTGGAAGGTCTACGTCAAGGACGGGATCATCACCTGGGAGTCCCAGCAGACGGACTATCCCACCACCGGGCCGGATCGGCCGGAGTACGAGCCCCGCGGATGCCCCCGTGGGGCCGCCTTTTCGTGGTATACCTACTCGCCCACCCGGGTCCGCTACCCGTACGGCCGCGGCGTGCTCATCGAGATGTACCGCGAGGCGAAGAAGCGCCTGGGTGACCCGGTGGCCGCCTTCCGCGAGATCTCCACCGATCCGGTCAAGCGCCGCCGCTACCAGCAGGCCCGAGGCAAGGGCGGACTGGTGCGCATCTCCTGGGAAGAGGCCCTGGAGATCTCCGCCGCCAGCTACGTCAACACCATCAAGTTCTACGGCCCGGACCGCTGCGTCTCCTTCTCGCCCATCCCGGCGATGAGCATGGTCTCCCACGCCATCGGCACCCGCTTCACGCACCTCATCGGCGGCGCGATGACCAGCTTCTACGACTGGTACGCGGACCTCCCCGTCGCCTCCCCGCAGGTGTTCGGCGACCAGACCGACGTGCCGGAGTCCGGCGACTGGTGGGATTCCACCTACCTGATGATGTGGGGCTCCAACGTCCCCGTCACGCGCACCCCGGACGCGCACTGGATGGCCGAGGTCCGCTACCGCGGCACCAAGGTGGTCACCGTCGCGCCGGACTACGCGGACAACGTGAAGTTCGCCGACGAGTGGCTGCCCGCCCAGGCCGGCACGGACGCCGCGCTGGCCATGGCCATGGGCCACGTCATCCTCAAGGAGAACTTCGTCGACAAGAAGGTCGAGTACTTCGACGACTACGTCAAGCAGTACACCGACCTGGGCATGCTGATCACGCTGGTGGATCACCCAGACGGCCATGGGCTGGTGCCGGGCAAGTTCCTCACGGCCGCGGATCTCCCGGCCACCGCCACCGTCTCCGATGCCGCCTTCAAGACCGTGGTGTGGGACGACGCCACCTCCAGCCCCGCGGTGCCCAACGGCTCCATGGGCTACCGCTACTCCGAGGACGGGGCCGGCCTCTGGAACCTGGACCTCGGCGAGATCCGCCCCGCGCTCACCCTGATCGATCAGGCAGACGCGGACAAGGTTGAGATCTCCCTGCCCTGCTTCGAGGACCCGAAGGGGGAGGGCAGCATCATCCACCGCGGCGTCCCCGCCCGCGTCGTCGAGGGCAAGCTCGTCACCACTGTCTTCGACCTCATGCTCGCCCAGTACGGCGTGCCGCGCGACGGGCTGCCCGGCGTGTGGCCCACCGGCTACGACGACGCCACGGTTCCCTACACCCCCGCCTGGCAGGCGGAGATCACCTCCGTGCCGGCCGAGGCGTGCCTCCGCATCGCCCGCGAGTTCGCGGCCAACTCGGAGGAGTCGAAGGGCCGCACGATGATCATCATCGGCGCCGGCATCTGCCACTGGTTCCACGCGGACGTCACCTACCGCGCCATCATCGCGCTCCTCATGATGACCGGCTGCATCGGCAAGAACGGCGGCGGCTGGGCGCACTACGTGGGGCAGGAGAAGTGCCGCCCCATGACGGGCTGGTTCAACATGGCCAACGCCACGGACTGGTCGCGGCCACCGCGCACCATGATCGGCACGGCCTACTGGTACATGCACACCGACCAGTGGCGCACCGACGGATTCTCTGCCGACCGGATCAAGTCCCCGCTGTCCACCGGCAGCCTCGACGGCACCCACTCGGCCGACGCCATCGCGCTGTCGCACCGCTTGGGCTGGATGCCGTTCTACCCGCAGTTCGACGCCAATCCGCTGGACCTGGCGGACGAGGCGATCGCCGCCGTCGGGCGCGGCGAGTACGAGACACCGCAGGCCTACGTGGCCGCGAAGCTCAACTCCGGAGAGCTGAAGAGCGCCGTCGAGGACATCGACGCGCCTGAGAACTGGCCGCGCACCATGATCCTGTGGCGCTCGAACCTGTTCGGCTCCTCGGCCAAGGGCAACGAGTACTTCCTCAAGCACCTCCTCGGCACGCACAACAACGTGATGGAGAACGGCCACGGGGCGCACCTCCGCCCAGATGTCGTGAAGTGGCATGACGAGGCCCCCGAGGGGAAGCTGGACCTGCTGATCACCGCGGACTTCCGCATGACCAGCTCCACGCTGCTCAGCGAAATCGTGCTCCCCGCCGCCACCTGGTACGAGAAGTACGACCTCAGCTCCACCGACATGCACCCCTTCGTGCACGCGTTCACGCCCGCGATCGACCCGCCGTGGGAGACCAAGAGCGACTTCGACGTCTTCGCCGAGCTCGCCATCAAGTTCTCCGAGCTGGCCAAGGGCCGCCTGGACACCCGCAAGGACCTGGTGGCCGTCGCGCTTCAGCACGACACCCCAGGCCAGATCGCCCAGCCCGGCGGCCACGTGCCTGATTGGCGCGGCACCGATCTGGAGGGCGTGCCCGGGAAGAACATGCCGGTGCTCGCCGTCGTCGAGCGCGACTACACGGCCATCGCCGACAAGCTGCTCACCGTCGGCCCACTGGCGGAGAAGCTGGGCTTCACCGTCAAGAACATCACCTACGACGTGGGCCACCAGGTGACCAAGCTCGGCAAGCTGCACGGCGTGTACCCCTCCGGCCCGGCCGAGGGGCGCCCGGCGATCAACACCGACCAGCGGCTCGCCGAGGCCATCCTGATGTTCTCCGGCACCACCAACGGAGAGTTGGCCACGCAGGGCTTCCGGGACCTGGAGCGCAAGACCGGCCGCAGGCTGGCGGACCTGTCGGAGGGGTCCGAGGAGAAGCAGATCACCTTCATCCAGACCCAGCAGTCGCCGCAGCCCGTCATCACCTCCCCGGAGTGGTCGGGGTCGGAGACCGGTGGCCGCCGCTACGCCGCGTTCACCATCAACACCGAGCGGCTCAAGCCGTGGCACACGCTCTCGGGCCGCATGCACTTCTTCCTGGATCACGACTGGATGGCCGACGCGGGCGAGCAGCTGCCTATCTTCCGCCCGCCGCTGGACATGGGCCGCGACTACGGCGAGCCGGAGCTGGGGCCCAACGGCGAGAAGGCCATCACGCTGCGCTACCTCACGGTGCACAACAAGTGGTCCATCCACTCCGAGTACCAGGACAACCTGTTCATGCTCAGCCTCGGCAGGGGCGGGCCCCAGGCCTGGCTCAGCGTTGCCGACGCCGCCAGCATCAGTGTCAAGGACAACGACTGGATCGAGCTGGCCAACGCCAACGGCGTGTTCGTGGCCCGCGCCGTCGTCACGCCGAAGCTGCCGGACGGGATCTGCTACGTGCAGCACGCGCAGGAGCGCACCATCGACGTGCCGAAGTCCGAGGCCACCGGCAGGCGCGGCGGCATCCACAACTCGGTGACCCGAATCCTGCTCAAACCCACCCACCTCATCGGCGGATACGCGCACCAGGCGTACGCCTTCAACTACATCGGCCCCACCGGCGTTCAACGCGACATCGTGTCGACGGTGCGCCGCCGCTCCCAGGAGGTCCAGTACTGATGGCCAAGCAGCGACGCGTGATGGCCCAGGTGGCCATGGTGATGAACCTCGACAAGTGCATCGGCTGCCACACCTGCTCGGTCACCTGCAAGCAGGCCTGGACCAACCGGGCCGGCACCGAGTACGTGTGGTTCAACAATGTCGAGACCCGGCCCGGGCTTGGCTACCCGCGCCGCTACGAGGACCAGGAGAAGTGGCGCGGCGGGTGGGTGCGGACCAAGTCGGGAGGGCTGAAGCTCCGGTCCGGCGGGCGGTTCGCCAAGCTGCTCAGCATCTTCGCCTCCCCCGTCCAGCCGGAACTGAGCGACTACTACGAGCCCTGGACCTACGACTACGCGAACCTGATCAGCGCCCCGCTCGGCGACGACTTCCCGGTGGCCCGGCCCAAGTCCCTGATCACCGGCGAGGACACCCAGATCACCTGGTCGGCCAACTGGGACGACTCCCTCGGTGGAGTGCACGCCACCGGGGATACCGACCCGATCGTGGAGAAGCTGCGGTCCAGGGCCAACGAGCAGGTGAAGTTCGAGTACGAGAAGAGCTTCATGTTCTTCCTTCCCCGTATCTGCGAGCACTGCCTGAACCCGTCATGCATGGCCTCCTGCCCGTCCGGTGCGATCTACAAGCGCTCCGAGGACGGCATCGTCC
>DATITN010000026.1:0-3295 GCA_035467795.1 Arachnia sp.
CGACGTGGTCCTGCTCGACCTCGGCCTCCCAGACCTCTCAGGCCTTGACGTACTCGGCAGGATCCGCGCCAACTCGTCTGTCTACGTCATCGTGGTGACCGCACGGGCCGAGGAGGTGGACAAGATCGTCAGCCTCAGCCTCGGGGCCGACGACTACATCGTCAAGCCCTTCAGCCCCCGCGAGGTGGTGGCCCGCGTGCACGCCATGATGCGTAGGCCGCGCGGCACCGACGAGGCACCCGACGAGACCCTCCGCTTCCCGGGCCTCACGTTGGACCCGGCAGCCCGAGAGGTCACGCTCGACGGCGAGCCCATCACCCTCAGCGCCCTCGACTTCGATCTCCTTCTCGCCCTCGCCCGCAAGCCCGGCCGCGTCTTCTCCCGCGCGCAGCTGCTTGAGCAGGTCTGGGGCTACGCCTTCTACGGCGACGAGCGGGTCGTCGACGTCCACGTCCGCACCATCCGCGCGGCCCTCGGCGACGACGGCACCGTCGCGATCGGGACCGTCCGAGGGGTGGGCTACAGGTTCCTCAAGAGCCCTGCGGGGAAGCCGTGAGGAGCCTGGCGGTGCGGCTGGCGCTGAGCCATGTCGCGGTGGTGGCGATCGGCGCCCTGGTCACGTTCCTCCTCTCGCGGGCACTGGCCCCGGCGCTGTACGACCGCATGGAACAGCGCGGTCCTCGCGCCGGCCAGGGGCAGGGCTTCCGGCAGCAGATCGTCGAGACGATGGACCTGGCGTTGCTCATCGGCACGGCCGCGGGGGTTCTCGTCGCCGCGACTCTCGGCATCCTCGTCGCCCGCCGCTTCATGCGCCCCATCCGCCAACTGCAGGAGGCCGCGCGCCAGATGGCGGTCGGCCACTACGACGTAACCGTGCCCGTGGTTCGTGAACAGGAACTGAGCGACCTGGGTTCCGACCTTCAGACGCTCGGCCAGTCGCTGGCCAGCACCGAGGCCCGCCGCGTCAGGCTGCTCGGCGACGTCGCCCATGAGCTCCGCACCCCCCTCACGGTCATGGGCGGGTACGTCGAAGCGATGACCGACGGAATGGTCCCGGCGGATGCTGAGCACCTTGGCCTCATCGGGCGGGAGGTCGAGCGGATGCGTCGTCTGGCCGACGATCTCGGGGCACTGTCGAAGTCACAGGAGGCGGGCACGGAGCTGCGGCTGGAGCGGATCGACGTCGGGGCCACGGCCGCCGAGGCTGCGGAGCGGCTGCGCCCCCAGGCGGTCGACGCGGGCGTCAGCCTCACAGTCGACTCCACGCCCGCCTGGGCCGACGCCGACGCTCAACGCATCGGGCAGGTCGTGACGAACCTGGTTGGCAACGCGCTGCGGGCGGTGCAGCGGGGCGGGAGTGTCGCGGTGAAGTGCCGCGCGGAGTCCGGGCGGGTGATGGTCACCGTCGCTGACGACGGGGTGGGCCTGGCCGCCGAGGATCTGGAGAGGGTGTTCGAGCGGTTCTACCGGGTGGATCGCAGGCAAGGGGATCAGCGAGGCGGAGGATCGGGCATCGGCCTGACGATCGCGCGGCAGATCGCGCGGGCCCACGGCGGGGACCTGGTCGCGGCGTCTGCGGGCCCGGGCCGGGGCGCGACGTTCACCCTGACGCTGCCCGTCTCCCCAAGCTGACGCGAGCCCCAACCGCTGGCTGAGGTGCGAGGAGCGAAGCGACGAGCCTCGAAGCCTCAGAAACGCACCTTGTCAACTCACGTTTCTTAGGCTTCGAGGCCGCTTCGCGGCACCTCAGCCCGCGGATGGGCCGCTTCGCGGCACCTCAGCCGACGGGATCAGCGATCAGGCGTTGCCGCGGTTCATTCCACGACGCGGGGCGTCCTCGTTGCCCGAGCCGTCTAGCAGCCGGTCGCCCGAGCCGTCGCGCAGGGCGTCCGCGTTGCCGCGGTCGGTGTCGTCCATGCCGGTACCGTCGCAGACCGCGCTGCGCTGCGCACGGCGCGCCTCGTTCTGCTGACCCTGCTGCATGCCCTGGCCCTGCTGCAGCCCGGTGACGGGCTCGCCGTTGGCCCAGGCGGTGAACGCCGCCAGATGGTTCTCGGAGCCGGCGAGCAGGCGCTCGTACACGGCGTCGATGTCATCGTTGTCGGTGGCCTCGATCTGCACCTTCAGGTCGGCGATGTCGCGCTCCTCCAGCTCGATGGCGGCCTTGAACGCGTCGGCTTCGGACTTCTCGCCCTGGGCCAGCCAGCGGTCGTACAGCGCCTGGACGTCGCCGTTGTCGTACACGCCGGCCTTGTTGTCTTCGCTGGGATCCGCGACGTCGAACTGGTCGAGGAGCCGCCCGATGGCGTCGAAGTGGCGCTGCTCGCTGTTCGCGATGCGGTCCCACACTGCGCTGTCGTACTTGTCGCCAAAGGCGGTGTAGAGGTCGTGGGCCATCTTCTCCTCCTCGCGGCTGAACGCGAGGGCCGACTTCTCGTCGGCGTCGGGGGTGGTGGTGTCGGCCGAGGCGAGGCTGGCCCCGCCGAAGGTGAGGGCAGCCACGGCCAGCCCTGCGGTGATGAGGGAAACGGTGCGCTTCATGATGAGCTCCTTCTGGATGTGATCACTGGTTGGTGATGTATCCAGTTCACCGCGCCGTCGTGAAGCTCCCGCCATGGGAATGTGAAGCTTTCGTGAAGTCAGGCGGGCGGGGTGAGCCGCAGATACTCGCGGTCCCCCAACAATTCCAGGCGTCGCCAGAGCACGCTGCCCGGCACCGCCTGAGTGACGTGGAGATGCGCGGCGGCCACCTGCCTGCTGCGATCGACGGCCACGACGATGGGCAGGGCTTCGTTGTCATGCCCCGTGAATCCTCCCCCGAACTCGTCGCGCAGCGTCGACGCCACGGAGGCCGGCAGCCCCCACTCCAGCACCGACAACCCCCTCCTCCCCGCGACAGTGATGGCGGCCCGGCTGGCCGCCTCATGGTCCGGATGGCCGGTCACCCCGCCCTCGACGGCGAAGACGAGCAGGCCGTCGGGGCCTGTGGTGTCGAGGGCGAGCTCAATGTCGGCGATCAACTCCGCCTCCCGGCCGCCCAGCCCGCCGTCGGGATGGTTGAGCAGGGCGGTGGTCCGGCAGCCGAGCACCTCAGCCGCGGCCTCGAGTTCGAGCGCGCGCGTGTGAGCCAGGTCGGGAGCGGCGCCCAAAGTTGACGCCTCACCGGCGGTGAGGCAGAGGACGCTGACCTCGGCCCCGTCGTCGACCAGGCGACCGAGGACTCCGCCCACTCCGAAGGACTCATCGTCGGGGTGCGCCACCACGACAAGGACGCGCTTCCACGGGGGCAGTTGGG
>DATITN010000027.1:0-28228 GCA_035467795.1 Arachnia sp.
ACGCTGTGGCGCGACAACTGTCGACGGACGACTCCCTGGCGCAGGCCCGGATACTGCTCGGGATGACCCGCGAGGAGGCGGAGCAGTCCATCCAGGCCCATGCCATCACCAAGTGGCTGGGGCGCCAAGCCTCCGACGTGACCCCGTCGGTGGTGACGCTGCGCCCCACCTGCGGGGGATGGCTTCTCCTGTGCACCGACGGGCTGTGGAACTACGCCAGCTCACCCGAGGCGATGGCGCAGCTGGTGGCCGGGTACTCGGGGACCGAAGGGGCGGGGGCCTTGGCTGAGGAACTCGCGCTGTGGGCCAACCGTCAGGGCGGCAAGGACAATGTGACGGTCATCCTGGTGCGCCTGGAACCATGAGCTTGGCAGCTCTGGCTAGAGTGGCCACATGGAAGTCAAGATCGGCATCACCGACATCCCCCGTGAGGTCACCATCGACGCCACGGCGTCCCCGGATGAGCTGATCGTCCAGCTCCGTGAGGCCGTCGAGCACTCCACGCTGCTGGAGCTCACCGACGACAAGGGGCGCCGCGTGCTCATCCCGGGCCAGCGGATCGCCTACCTCGACCTGGGCTCCCCCAGCTCGGGCAGGGTGGGCTTCGGCGCGGTGTAGCCGGCCTGCGTTAGACTGAGGGCCTGCGGGCAGCAACGCTCCGCCTCCGGTGCGCCAACCGTGCCGTGAGTTCTTCCAGATTGGTTTGAGCCCTGAGCGACAACGAGACTCCGGTCGACGAGACCTTCGCCGACCTCGGCATTCACGAATCCATCACCTCGGCACTGGCCGAGGTGGGGATCGTCCACCCCTTCGCCATCCAGACGTTGGCCATCCCCCTGGCCATCAGCGGCACGGACCTGATCGGTCAGGCCCGCACCGGAACCGGCAAGACGCTGGCTTTCGGCGTCAGCCTCCTCCACCGCATGGTCACCACCTCCGGCGGTGAGAAGCCCACGCACGGCAAGCCGCGCGCTCTGGTGGTGTGCCCCACCCGAGAGTTGGCCCTCCAGGTCGGCCGGGACCTCGACATCGCCGGGAAGCACCTGAAGATGCGGGTCCTCACCATCTACGGCGGCACCGGCTACGACGAACAGCTCGGTGCGCTCGAGTCGGGCATCGACATCGCGGTCGGCACCCCCGGCCGCCTGCTCGACCTTGCAGACCGCGGCGCACTGGACCTCGGTCGCGTGCAGGTGCTGGTCCTCGACGAGGCCGACGAGATGCTGGACCTCGGCTTCCTCCCAGACATCGAGCGCCTCCAGCGCAAGGCACCCAAGGACCGCCAGACGATGCTGTTCTCGGCCACGATGCCCGCACCCATCCTGACCCTGGCCCGTGCCACCCTCAACAGGCCGGTCAACATCCGCGCCGAGGGGCACGACGCGAAGATGACCGTGCCGGACATCGACCAGTACGTCTACCAGGCCCACGACCTGGACAAGCCCGAGATGGTCGGGCGCCTGCTGCAAGGCAATCAGACCACGAAGGTCATGATCTTCTGCCGCACCAAGCGCGCAGCGCAGCGGCTCACGGACGAGCTGGTGGATCGCGGGTTCGCCGCGGCCGCCATCCACGGGGACCTCAACCAGGAGGCCCGCGAACGGTCCCTGAAGAAGTTCCGCGCCAACACCATCTCGGTCCTGGTGGCCACGGATGTTGCGGCTCGAGGCATCGACATCGTCGGCGTCAGCCATGTCATCAACTACGAGTGCCCGGACACGGACGCCACCTACGTCCACCGCATCGGGCGGACCGGTCGCGCCGGGAACTCCGGTGTCTCGGTCACGTTCGTGGACTGGGCAGACCTCCACCGCTGGAAGTTGATCAACCAGTCCCTCAACCTCGAGTTGGCGGAGCCGGCAGAGACCTACTCGTCGTCGCCGCACTTCTACACGGACCTCGACATCCCCGAAGGCACCAAGGGACGGATGCCGGGCCACGTGGCGTCGCGGGCGAAGGCAGTCGACGCGCGGCACTCCCCCGCGGAGGGGCCCAAGCACCGGTCACGGCGTTCGACGGAGCCCGCCGGCGACCACCCGGCGCCGGACAAGCACGTCGAGGCCGAGCGCAAGCCCCGCCGTCGTCGCCGCCGCACCCGCGGTGGGGTCGAGGTTGCCGCGGAGACGCCCGCCGCCGAGTGAGGCTCAGTACACCATCTGCATCGCCTGCCGGACCTCGCTGAGGGTCTGTTCGGCGACGTCGGTGGCGCGGCGGTTCCCGGCAGCCAGGACCTGCTCCAGATAGCCGGGTTCCCCCACCAACTCGGCCCGGCGCGCGCGGATGGGCGCGAAGAAGTCGTTGACGGCCGCGGTGACGAGCTTCTTCAGCCCGCCTCCTCCCCCGTCGCCGATCTCGTCGGCCACCTCGACGGGGTCGCGGTCGAGGCACAGCGCGGCGAGGTTGACCAGGTTGGACACCTCTGGGCGGACAACGGGATCGTAGGTGATGTGCCGGTCCGAATCCGTCACTGCCCGCTTGAGGAGCCTCGCCGTCTCGTCGGCTGTCATGCCGAGCTCGATGGTGTTGCCCTTCGACTTCGACATCTTGGTGCCGTCCAGGCCGAGCACGGTCCCGGACTTGCTGAGCAGCGCCTCGGGCGCGGGGAAGACGGCCCTCGCCTCGTCCACGCGGCCGTAGCGCTCGTCGAAGCGACGGGCGATCACCCGGGCCTGTTCCAGGTGCGGCAGCTGGTCCTTGCCGACTGGTACGAGGTTTGCCTTGCAGAAGAGGATGTCCGCGGCCTGGTGCACCGGATAGGTGAGCATGAGCCCGGACATGGGTCGGTCCCCCGTGTCGTCGAGTTCGGTCTTCACCGTGGGGTTTCGTCGCAGCTCGGCATCGGTGACCACGGAGAGGAACGGGAGCATCAGCTGATTGAGGGCTGGGATCTGGGAGTGGGTGAAGATCGTCACCTGCTCCGGGTCTAGACCGACGGCGAGGTAGTCCGCCAGCAGCGAGTAGACGCGTTCCCTGATCGGCCCCAGCCCGTCGCGATCCGTGATCACCTGATAGTCGGCGATCACCACGAAGGTCTCCACCCCGAGGGCAGCCAGGCGCACCCGGTTCTGAAGCGAGCCGAAGTAGTGCCCGATGTGCAGGTTTCCGGTGGGACGGTCCCCGGTCAGGATCCTGAAGCCGCTGGGATCCTGCGCGATCTTCTGCTCGATCTCGACGCTGCGCTGAGTCGAACGGGCCAGCGAGGCCTCGGGATCGAACGTGTCATCGAGGGAGAGCGACATGGGCCTTACCTGCCTAAACCGGAAGCGATGGGATGCGAGGCCCAAGAATAGCGTCCTAGACCACGCCTCCCCGGCGCCGGATGCGGGCCACAAGGTCGCGGTAGGCGGAGGGTCGGGTCAGATTGGCGCCCAGCGGGTTCCGCTTCTTCCCGAGACCGTGGTAGTCGCTCGAGCCGGTGCGCACCAGTCCCACCCGGGCGCCCATCTCGAAGAGCAGGGAGCGGGTCTCCTCATCATGGTCGGGATGCTCCACCTCGATTCCCTCCAATCCATGCTCCCGCGCCAGGGACTCCAGGTACGGCGCGGGCAGCACGGCCTGCCCGCCACGGCCCCAGGGATGGGCGATGACGGCCACACCCCTGGCTGCGTGCACCAGGTCGATGGCGCGCTCCAGTGGGCACGCGTAGCGGTGCACGTAGCCCGGCCTGTCGTCGCCGATCCACAGCGCGAACGCCTCGTCGCGGTCAACCACGTAGCCCTTCGCCACCAAGGCATCCGCCACGTGGGGACGGCCCAACACGGGCGCGCCGTTGGCCGCGGTCATCACGTCGTCGAGGGTGATCGCGAGCCCGGCCTCGTTGAGCTTGGCCACCATGGCCGGCAGTCTGTGGGTGCGCCCGTACCGGATGCGGGCGAGCTCTGCATTGAGCTCCCTGTCAAACGGGTCGCAGCCGTAACCGAGCAGGTGGACCGAGCTGCCGTCGTGCTCGGTGGACATCTCGATCCCGCCCATCACCTTGACCCCGATGCGCTTGCCTGCCTCCTGCGCCTCGCCGACGCCGCCGAAGGTGTCGTGATCCGTGAGGGCGATGACGTCCAGCCCCGCCTCGAAGGCCTTCATCACCAGGCTGGTCGGGGTGTCTGTCCCGTCGCTGACCCGGGAATGCGTGTGCAGGTCGATCTTCATGGGGCAATCCTAGGGATCTGGTGTGGCCACTAGGCTGGCGGCATGGATTTGGATTACACCCACCAGTACGCTGCCGCCCCGTCCTCGGTGGTTGCACTGATGCGCAACGAGGAGTTCATCGCTGACGTGGCCCGGCACGCCGGGGCGCTCGAGCACAACGTCTCCATCGGCCAGGAGGCCACGCGGCTGGAGATGAAGCTGCCTGTCCCGGGAAACCTGTCCAAGTTTGTGGGGCAGACGGTATCGCTGACGCAGATCTTCCGATTCCAGCCTGAGGAGGCGGACGGCAGCGTCCGCGGCATGGTGGACGTTGAGGTGCCGGGCATGCCGATCGCAGTCAACGCCGTAGCACTGTTGAGCCCCGAAGGCGCGGGCACGCGGGGTCGCTACACGGGCGACCTGGCGGTGCGGATTCCGCTGGTGGGCAAGAAGGTCGAGGGACTCATCGAGCCCTTCATCCGTGACGCGTTCGCCGGGCTGGAGCGCCGCGCCGCCGTGTGGCTGGCACGCTGACCGGGGTCAGCTTGCGGCGGCCTCACGCCGCTTCTTCGCCGCCTCCACGGAGGCCTTGAGCGCCGCCATGAGGTCCACGACGTCACCCGACGGGGCTGAGGTGTCCGACGAGGCCGGTGCCGGTGCCCCTGCGAGCTTCGCCTCGACCACCTCCAGCAGGGCCTCCCGGTAGGAGTCCTGATAGGCCTCCGGCTCGAACGTGCCCTCCAACTGGGCGATGAGCAGCTTGGCCATCTCCATCTCCGCGTCCGAGATCTTCACCTCTGCCGACGGGGCCGCGAACTCACCGTCGCGCAGCTCATCGGGCCAGTACATGGTGTGCAGGAGCAGCAGATCGCCCTTGGGCCGAATCAGGGCAAGCGACTCGCGGCTGCGGAGGGCCACCTTCACCACCGCCACCTTGTCCTCCTTGGCGAGCGCCTCCCGCAGCAACACGTACGGCTTCTGCCCGGCGGCCTCTGCCTCCAGGAAGTAGGTGCGCTGAAAGAACCCGGGATCCACCTCGTCCTGGTCGACGAACTGCACCACGTCCACCGTCTTGAGGGTGCTCAGCGGAAGATTGGCGAAGTCCTCGTCCGTCAGGACCGCGACCCTGCCGTCGGCCGACTCGTAGCCTTTGGCGATGTCCGCGTAGGGCACCACCTCGCCGCACTTCTCGCAGATGCGTTGCTGACGGACCCGGCCGCCGTCGCTGGAGTGGACCTGCCGAAATGACACGTCCTTGTCCTCGGTGGCCCCGTACAGCTTGACCGGGATGGACACCAGCCCGAAGGACACGGCGCCCTTCCAGATGGATCGTGGCATGCTCGCGCCTTCCCTTCCTCAGGTTCCTCGCCGGTACTCGACGCGGTCGTTCCACAGCAGTTCGTGGGATTGCAGCAACGCCTGCACCTCAGGCAGATCCCATGCCTGGTCGATCGTGAGGCCTCGGGCGATCGCGGCCGCGTCGGCATAGTCCACACCCTCCTCCTCGGCGAACCAGGCCGTCATCGCGGACACGGGGCAGCTGCTCAGGCGCACCTCACCGTTGGCGGGATCCTCGGCCGGCCCGATCAGGTCCTCGGTCACCTCTGCCACCACCACCAACCGCACGCCGTGGGCGGCCAGACCCGCCAGCGAGGCCAAAATCAGCGCCGCGTACTCGGCATCCTCGGACTCCGCTTCGGCGTATCCCAGCTCGGCCAGCAGCTCAGGCGTCACCGTGTAGGCGGGCCTGTCGACGACGGGGGGGTCGCCCGCGAGGACGCCCAACTCGTCTTCCGCGATGGGGATGAACACCAGGTGACGCTTCACGTGACCAGCCTAGATGCAGGCGGCGCGTGATCGGAGTAGGTTCGACGACGACATGGTGCGCAAGATCCTTATTCTCATCACGTGGGCCGCGTTCAGCGCCCTCACCGCGTGCGCGGCTCCCACCGCAGCACCGTTGACGATCGAGCTGGAGGTCACAGACCCTCCGGCCGCTACCCGCCGGGTGGACGTTCCGCTGGGTGCCGAAGTGACGCTGCGGATCACCGTTCCCACCGAGGATCGCGCCCACGTCCACGGCTACGAGATCGAACAGGATCTGGTGGCGGGGGTCCCCACCGAGATCGTGTTCGACGCCACCATGGCAGGCACCTATGAGGTGGAATCCCACGTCACCGACGCCATCTGGCTCGATCTGGTGGTGAAGTGATCCTGCTCCACGGGATCGCCTCCCGGGGCGATCTTCCGCTCCCGTTCGAGCTCGTCCTGGGCGGTGCTGCTGTTGTCCTGATCGTGACCTTCTGGGTGGCGCTCTATGCCTGGAGGACTCCGCGCTTCCGAGACCACACGGGTGTCGAGTTGCCCCGGCTCACCCGGGTGGTGGATTCGCCCTGGTTCTCGCGTCCCTTGCGGATCGCGGTGGGCCTGGTGTGGCTGTGGGCCGCCCTCGCGCTCACCTTCGGTGTGGACCGGATCGACAATCCCGTCTTCGGATTCGTCTACGTCCTGCTGTGGGTGGGTCTGGTTCCGATGTCCCTGATCTTCGGCGGCGTCTACCGACGCACCAATCCGCTCCGGCTTCTGCTGAGGTTCGCCGGCGCCACGGGAGCGGCCATCCCCGGTGGGGCGCAGGGGTCGCGGCTGCCGGCCGCCGGGGCGCTGATGGCCTTCCTCTATCTCGAACTCGTGCAGCCCGACGGAGCGACGCTGCCTGTGCTGCGTGGGTTCGCCGCGGCTTGGGTGGCCTGGGTCGTCGTCGGGGTGATGGTGCGTGGACAGCGGTGGATAGCCCAGGCGGATCCCTTCGAGGCCTACGCCTCAGCTGTTGCCAGGCTCTCTCCCTGGGGTCGAAACGCCAGAGGAATCCTGCTCTGGATGCATCCCCTGCGGAATCTGGCTTCGTGGCGTGCACCCGCACACCTGGCGGCGTTGGCCAGCGTCCTGTTGGGTGGCACCCTGTTCGACGCACTGTCCAACACCGCGTGGTGGGTGCGTGCCACGCAGGACCTGGATGTGTGGGCCTGGCCCGCCGCACTGGCGGGTCTGCTGGGCAGTGTGGGGGCGGTCTACGCGTTGTTCTGGCTCGGCAGCCGGGCCTACGGCCGGGGCCGCGTGGACGCGCTGGCGCCGGGCCTGATCCCGCTGGTGGCCGGCTACGCGCTAGCCCACTACTCGACGATGCTCTACCTCGAGGGTCAGCGCACCGTGATCCGCTTCAGCGACCCGATGGGTCTCGGCTGGAACGTGTTCGGGCTGGCAGAGGCCGCGCCGGGTACAGGCCTGTTCGCCTACCCCACCCTGATCGCCGTCGCGCAGGTCCTCCTCATTGTCGGGGGGCATGTGGCCGCGGTGCTGGTCACCCACGACATCGCGTTGCGCACACATCCGGACCGGGTCTGGGCGCATGTGCCGCTGCTGTCGATGATGGTGGCGTTCACGGTCGGCGGCCTGGTGCTGATGTTCGGCGGCGGCTGAGGCTGTGTCGGAACAGCCCGAGGTGTTGTCCGAACCACCCGAGGTGTTGTCCGAGCTGGCCGAGGTGTTGTCCGGAGCCGCGGAGGTGTTGTCAGGCCGCCCGTAGAGCCTGGCCCGTCGGCCGGCACCGACCTAGCGTCAGGGCCATGAACTTCCCGATGCCGATCACCGTCCTCACCACACCCGTCCTGGTCCCAGCGCCGGCTCATCAGCCAGCCCCTCCGCAGGCCATGAACCTCATCCGCGTGGTCGTGGAGGCGCTGATGGGGCGCCGGCCGCTGCATCAGGTCCGTCCCCACATGGGGCATGCTGCGTTCGAGAACCTGTCACGCTACGTGGACAGCGGCGTTTTCAAGCGCATCAAGGTGGGCAGGGTGCGCTCACAGATGCCTACGGTCAGGGCCGTCGAAGCCACCGTCTGTGTAGACGTCAACGGCCGGTCGATCAGCTGCGTGCTGCGTCTCGACGCCACGCGGACGTCCTGGCGGTGCACGGAGCTGATCGTGCTGGCCCCCGTCGGGGTGCTGGAGCAGGTCGCGGCCTAGACCCCGGGCCGTCCGTGGCACATCTTGTATTTCTTCCCAGAACCGCAGGGGCAGGGCTGGTTGCGGCCCACCTTGTCGGTGGCGGCGGCCGGAGCGGCGGCTGTCTGCGTGACCTCACCGGTTTCGTCCGGCGCCGAATAGGTGAGGTTGGTATCCGATCGCCGTTCCAGACCCTTCGCGAGCGGCGCCGCGGGCACCGGGGTGGCCGCCCCGACGCTGGGTACCTGGACGGGCGCGCCGGTCTCATCGGTGATCAGTCCGACGGTCAGTTTCGGCTCCGCGGGACGGACCGTCACCTCCAGGTTGAACAGGAAGCCCACCACCTCTTCCATGAAGGCATCCATCATCGCGGCGAACATGTCGCCACCTTCGCGTTGATACTCCACGAGTGGGTCACGCTGGGCCATGGCCCGCAAACCGATTCCCTCTCGGAGGTAGTCCATCTCGTAGAGGTGCTCGCGCCACTTACGATCCAGGACCGTCAAAAGCACTTGGCGCTCCAGCTCGCGCATGGTGGTCTCGCCGAGCTGCTCCTCCCGTGCCGCGTAGGCCCGCAACGCATCGTCGGCGAACATCTCGACCAACTCGTTCTGCTCTGGAAGCTCCTCCTCAAGCGCCTCCATCGTGATGGTGACCGGGTACAGGGTCCGCAGCTCGGTGAGCATGGTGTCCAGGTCCCAGTCCTCCGGGATGCCGGTGGTGTGCGCGCGGACCACGTCCGTGACGACTCGACTGACGCTGTTCTTCAGCTGCTCGGAGACATCTGCACCGTCCAGGACCCGCCGGCGATCGCCGTAGATCGCGTGGCGCTGCCTGTTGAGGACATCGTCGTACTTCAGCACGTTCTTGCGCATCTCGAAGTTCTGACCCTCGACCTGCTTCTGAGCCCCTTCGATGGACCGCGACACGGACTTCATGTCGATGGGGACGTCGTCGGGCACCTTCATCATGAGCAGCGCCCGCTCCAGCAGCTCGGGGCGGAAGAGTCGCATCAGGTCGTCGCTCAGCGAGAGGTAGAAGCGGCTCTCCCCCGGATCACCCTGGCGGCCGGAGCGGCCTCGCAGCTGGTTGTCGATGCGGCGCGACTCATGGCGCTCGGAGCCGATCACATAGAGGCCGCCGGTCCCAACGACCTCGTCGTGCTCAGACTTCACCTGCGCCTCCAGCGACGCCAACGTCTCGGACCACTGCGCCTCGTACTCCTCGGGCGTCTCGTGTGGGTCCAGTCCGGCCTTGCGCAGCTGCAGATCCGCGAGAAACTCGGGGTTGCCGCCGAGCATGATGTCCGTGCCTCGGCCTGCCATGTTCGTGGAGACGGTCACCGCCGCCTTGCGTCCAGCCTCAGCGACGATCGAGGCCTCCCGCTCGTGATGCTTGGCGTTGAGTACCTCATGAGGGACGTTGGCTCGCTTGAGGAGCCCGGAGAGCAGCTCGGATTTCGCCACGGAAGCCGTGCCCAGGAGGATCGGCTGGCCCTGCCCGTGGCGTTCGACGACGTCCTTGACGATGGCCTCGTACTTCGCCTCTTCGGTGCGGTAGATCAGGTCCGGCTGATCGAGGCGGATCATGGGTCGGTTGGTGGGGATGGGGATCACGCCGAGCCCGTAGATCTTCTGGAACTCGGACTCCTCCGTCTTCGCGGTGCCCGTCATGCCGGCCAGCTTGTCGTACATGCGGAAGTAGTTCTGCAGCGTGATGGTTGCCAGGGTCTGGTACTCGTCCTTGATCCGGACGCCCTCCTTGGCCTCCAGCGCCTGGTGGAGGCCCTCGTTGTAGCGTCGACCGGCGAGTGTGCGGCCGGTGTGCTCATCGACGATGAGCACTTCGTCCCCGGCGAGGACGTAGTCCTTGTCCCGCTTGAACAGCTCCTGGGCCTTGATGGCGTTGTTGAGGTAGGAGATCAGCGGCGTGTTGGCCGATTCGTAGAGGTTCTCGATGCCCAGCCGGTCCTCGACCTTCTCGATCCCGGGCGCCAGGACTGCGATGGTGCGCTTCTTCTCGTCGACCTCGTAGTCCACGTCGCGGCGCAGGGTCCGCACCAGCTTGGCGAAGACGGGGTACCACTCGTGGGTGTCCTCTGCGGGACCGGAGATGATGAGCGGTGTGCGGGCTTCGTCGACGAGGATGGAGTCCACCTCGTCGACGAGTGCGAAGTGATGTCCCCGCTGCACCAGGTCCTCCTTGCGAAGCGCCATGTTGTCGCGGAGGTAGTCGAACCCGAATTCGTTGTTGGTGCCGTAGGTGACGTCCGATGCGTACGCGACTCGACGCTCCTCGGGCGTCATGGACGCCAGGATCGCGCCCACCTCCAGCCCCAGGAAGTGGTGGATGCGGCCCATCTGCTCGGACTGGTACTTGGCCAGGTAGTCGTTGGTGGTGACGATGTGGACGCCCTTGCCGGTGAGCCCGTTGAGATACGCGGGGAGCGTGCCGACGAGCGTCTTGCCCTCACCGGTCTTCATCTCAGCGATGTTGCCCCAGTGGAGCGCAGCGCCGCCCATCAGCTGGACGTCGAAGTGGCGCTTGCCGAGCACCCGGACAGACGCTTCCCGCACGGTGGCGAACGCCTCCGGCATGATGCGGTCCAGCGACTCGCCGTCCTCGATGCGGGCGCGGAAGGTGTCCGTCTCGGCGCGCAACTCGGCGTCCGACATGGCCTGGAACTCCTCCTCGATGGAGTTGACCTGATCGGCCACTTTCTGCAGCTTGCGGAGCTGGGCCCCGGAGCCTATGCCGCTCAGAAAATCCATGACACCCACAGGTCGGTTCCTTTTCATCTCGAAAACACCGCGACAGCTCGCGGCGGTACCGCCAGCCATCCTAACGCCCGCCACCAACGCACGGCACACGGCGGCGCCCGGACCGATCCGGGGCGCCGCCGTGGTTCGGGCCTCAGGTGAGGTTGAGGTGGATCACGCCATAGTTGTAGGCCTTGCGCCGGTAGACCACTGAGGGGCGGCCGCTGTCAGCATCCTGGTAGAGGAAGAAGTCGTGCCCCACCAGTTCCATCTCATCGAGCGCTTGGGCGAGGGTGAGCGGTGCGGTGCTGAACTCCTTCTCGCGCACGACGAGGGGCCCGTCGCCTGTGACCACGAGCCCGGCCACCTCCCGCGTCTCGACATCGTCGGCTCCGTGCCCGTTGACCTCAGCCACCGGACGGACGATCTCGGCGATGTTGCCTGCGCGGAGCCCGCGATGGGTCTTCCTGCGGTCTGCCGCCTTGCGGAGCTGGCTCATGAGCCGCTCCAACGCCATGTCGAAGGCGGCGGTCTTGTCGTTGGAACGCGCCTCGGCGCGGATCACGGGCCCACGGCTGCTGCGCAGGGTCAGCTGGACGACGACGGCGTCCGAGGGATCCTTCGTGCCCTCCGAGGCGTGGAACTCGACCTCGATGCGGATCACTCGATCCTGCAATCGCTCCACGGCGGCCAAACGCTCGTTGACCAGTTCCTTCAGCTCGGGATTGATCGTGCAATGCCGACCGGTGACGACGATATCCATGCTTCCTCCGTCTGTCGTGGGGCTCTCTAGGAACCCGACTCGAACACCACTCCAGGGAGCGTCCCTGAAGCTGATGCACAGAGCCGCAGGTGATCTCTCCCCTGCGGCTCGTCCATGAATCAACGCTACCCCTCCAGGGCAACGCTGTCATCGACTTGCCCGACCATTCACCGATAGTCGGCGTCGGCCACCACCGCAGCTCCCACCACGTGGACGCCGGCCGCGCTCAGGCAACGAATGGTCTCCCGCAGTGACGCCCCGGTGGTCACCACGTCGTCGACGACAAGGGCGCTCGCGGTCATCGGCCGGGCCTCCATGCTGGAGAAGAGGTTCTCGGCCCGCTCCTGGCGGGTCAGCCCCTCCTGGTCTGATCCGCTGGGCAGGCGACGCGCCACCCGTTTCGCCTGCAGCCCCACCTCCCGGGCCGCGATGCGTGCCAGGCGGTACGCGTGGTCATATCCCCGGGCTCGGGTGGAGGTTGGCCTCGACGGCACCGGCACCACGACGGCGCCAGGCTCCGGCTCGACGGCCATGACGGCCCTGGCCAGCAGGTGCCCGAGCACACGGTCCAGATGCAGCGCTCCGTCATCCTTGTACCGGGGCACCACATGGGCGAGGATCGGCCGGTAGGGGCACGCGGCGTACAGGGGCACCGGAAGGTCGCGGTGCACCAGGCGGACCGGAAGCTCCAGCGCAGTGCGGCATTCGGCGCACACTCCGAACCAGGCGGCTCCACAGCCCGGGCAGGAAGCACCCAGAAACATGTCGGCGGCGGTGTGGAGGAGAGTGATCATGGTCCATGATGGGCGCGACCACGCCCGATTTCCCGTTATCCACAGTTGGTCAACGCAGCACTCAGCTGGCGTAGGCGATGGCGGTGATCCCTTCGGCGAGTCTGGTCCATCGGGTCCGCGCCTCGTAGCGCCACGTGACTCCGGCGTCGGTACGCAGCGCGATCGAACCACCGCCAAGGCGGGCCATGGCGGTGAGCTCCTCCACCGCTCCGGTGAAGGGCCCCAGTTCCTCGACCAGCGACCCGTCAACCTCGACGGCGAACACCGACCTGACCCCGCCGGCGGAGCCGGCCACCGCGATCGACGTCTCGGCGTGCCAGGCCAGCGCCAGCACGTCGCCGACCATGTCTCCCGAGGCGGCCATCATCGGTAGGGCACGCCAGTCCACGATCTCCACCTCCCCAACGGGCACGACGGTGGCGATTCCCATCGTCCGGGTCCCCTGCTCCGACAGCAGGAGAGCCGCCCTGGCCTGCGCCGGTGACACTGCGAAGTCCTCGAGCTCTCGCCCCTCAGGGAGCGACACCTGGACCTCCGTCACCGAGCCCATGCGGTCCACGGTCAGTAGCCTGGCCACGCCCTCCGCGTCGTCGCCCATCACCCAGAGGGTCCCCAGGACGAATTGTGGCGATCTGAGGTTGGTGACGGGAACCTCGACCTCCCCGAACTCGCCGCGCATGCTGCCCATGAGAAGCGTGCGGCGGGTGGCGTCGATGAGGGCGGCGGTGTCGCCGTCCAGGGACACCGCCAGGTCGGCCGCGTTGGAGACCGTGCCCTCCCACGGCTCGAATCGGCTCTCGCCGGTCACGCGGCCGGGTGTCCCTTCCCGGATTCCGAACAGGTCGACGGTGGCGGCGCGCGAAAGGATCTGATAGCCCTGCTGACTGGCCAGCTCGAGAGCCCCGTCGGCGCGGGCCCCCGGCAACGTGAACGGGACCCCTCCGCTGGTCACCACGAGCCCGGTCACGCGGGGAATGGCAGTCAGCGACCACAACAACTGGGCTCCCAACCTCCTGCGCGCATCGTCGCCCAGCCGATCGAAGAGGCCCTCGAAGTTGACCGTGACCACCCCGGACTGATCGATGGTGGCGCCTTCGTCTGAGAGGCTGATTCCGCTGGGGATGGCGTCGGTGACGGCCTGGTCAATCGCCTCCGACGGCCCGTTGAGTAGTGCCTCGACCACAGCCGTGGGGGTGACGAGCATCTCCGGCAGGTGGATGGGGTCTGGTACCACATGGGTTCCGGAGCGGCTCATGAAGTAGAGGGGCACCCGCTCGTAATAGCGTTCGAAGATGTAGCGCGACACCATCAGCGAAGGCAACGGCGAGGCGATGCGCCACTCCCCGTCCTGGTTGACCACACCAAAGTCGTGCTCGAGGTCCCGCGGCTCAGAGGAATAGCGGCCGTGCTGGTCGATCGTGCCCAGCTGGGTGGCGTCCAGGGTCGCGGTGGCTGCCCCACCCACCACCAGCCCATCGAAGACCACGGCATCGATGGGCTCCCACCGCTGCGCCGCGTCATCGGTCAGGTACTGCCGTGCGATCGCGTAATCGCCCTCGGGGGACGCCATCGCCTGGAGGAAGCCGTCGACGAGGCGGGCCGGGAGCATGCCCGCGACGGGTGGTTGAGGCGCGATGTCGATCCCTCTGGGTTCGGCGGACACCGGCACCTCCTCCACCGGTCCGGCCGTGGGAATGTGGGTGCATCCGGTGACAAGGACGACACCCAGCAGGGCGGCCAGCAGCAGTCTCACCGGTGCACCTCCTTCGGCTTGTCGTCGACGGGGATGACCGACAGCGGTGAGATCGTGAGCTCATGACCGGGCTCCCGGGGAAGGGTCAGGCGGAACTGAGCCCCGCGGTTGGGGCGGCCCCACGCCGTCAGCCACCCACGGTGGAGGCGGGCGTCCTCCATCGAAATGGCTAAGCCCAACCCCGAACCACCCACGATGCGCGTCCGGCTGGGGTCTGCACGCCAGAAGCGGTCGAACACCCGCGCCGCGTCCTCCGCCGCAAACCCGACGCCATGGTCCCGCACCGTCACAGCGACAGCCTGGTCGTTCGAGGCCACCACCACCTCGACTGGTTGCTGCTCCGCGTGCTCGATGGCGTTGGTGATGAGGTTGCGGAGGATGCGCCGGATGCGGCGTGAGTCCACCGCAGCCGTGGTGTCGGCGCTGCGCCGCTCGAGGATCAGTTCGACGCCGACCTTCTCCGCCATCCGACGGGCCGCGGCCAGTTCAGCCTCGACGAGGGAGCCCACGTCCGTTTCGTCAAGGGTCAGGACCGCCGCGCCGGCGTCGAACCGGGAGATCTCCAACAGGTCAGCCAGCATGCCGTCGAACCGGTCGATCTCGAGACTCATCAGCTCGGCCGAACGGGCCGTCAGCGGGTCCAGCGCGTAGCGGGAGTCGTAGATCATGTCCGAGGCCATCTTGATGGTGGTCATGGGGGTGCGCAGCTCGTGCGAGACGTCACTGACGAAACGTTGCTGGAGGGTTGAGAGCGTCTCCAGCTCACGGATGCGCTGCTGCAGCTGGGCCGCCATGCGGTTCATCGACTTCGCAAGGCTGGCCAGATCGTCGGTCCCCCGCACCGCCATCCGCTCCCCCAGTTGGCCAGAGGCCAGCCGGAGCGCTGTCTGACTCGCGCGTCGGACGGGGCGAACCACCTGGTTGGTGACGAGGTAGGCCACCAGCGCGAGGGCAGCCACCAGAGCAATGCCCGTTCCGGACACGGCGCCCTGGAGCGCCCTGAGTGTCTGCGTCTCGGTGGTCATGGGGAAGATGTAGTACACGGGGTAGCGTTCGCCGTTGGCCCCGAGCAGCACCGTTCCGATGGCCCACCCGGGCTCCGACTCGGCCGCGGGTTCGGTGAAGATCACCTCGGTGGGTGTGACGAACATCCCCTCACCGTTCTCGACCTGCGCAATGAGGGACTCCGGCACCGACTCCGGGCGGATTCCTGCCGAGACCAGGCGCGAGGCGGGGCCCTGGATCACCACCCGGTACTGGGCTGCCTGCGCGTCGGCGAGATCCGCAAGCCGGTTCAGGGATTCGTGAACGGCCACGCCGCGGTTCTCCGGCCCGCGCAGCTGTGCCTGCATGAAGGCGAAGACACCCGCGGCCTCGTTCAGCGAGGATGCCTTCTTCGCCGCTACGACCCCAGCGGTGGCCTGCTGGAGGAGCGCCATGCCCGCCAGCAACATCAGGACGATGGACAGCCCGAGCGTTGAGATGAGCACTCGAAGCGGCAGCGACCCCCACCAGAGCCGACGGACTCCCACCGCGGGCTTACTGCGTCGGTTCACCGGCCCTGTACCCGATTCCTCTCACCGTGATGACGATCTCCGGGCGCTCGGGGTCCCGCTCGACCTTCGCACGGAGACGCTGAACGTGCACGTTGACCAGCCGGGTGTCTGCCGAGTTGCGGTACCCCCACACCTCGTCGAGGAGCGCCTCCCGCGTGAAGACGTGCGTGGGTCGCTTCGCCAATGCGAGCAGGAGGTCGAACTCCAGCGGCGTCAGGGGCAGAGGGGTGCCGCCGCGACGAACCACGTGGGACGACACCGAAATCGTGAGGTCCCCAACCATCAGCGTGTCGTCACCCGCATCGCCGTTGGTGCGGCGCAGGCGCGTACGAATCCTGGCGATCAGCTCCTTGGACTTGAACGGTTTCGCCACGTAGTCATCCGCGCCCGCCTCGAGCCCACCGACCACGTCAGCGGTGTCGGATTTCGCGGTCAACATGATGATCGGCACACCCGATTCGGCGCGAATGTCGCGGCAGACGGCGACTCCGTCGCGGCCGGGCAGCATCAGATCGAGGAGTACCAGGTCTGGGCGGGACTGCCGGAACTCCTGGAGGGCGACCTCCCCGGTGCTGCAGCGAACCGTGTCGAAGCCTTCCTGCCTCAGGACGATCTGCAGCATCTCCGAGAGCGCCGCGTCGTCATCGATGACGAGAATGCGGGCTTTGCCCTTGGCGTCGGTCACCCAGGCCTCCTTGCTTGCCGGTTGTCCATGGTAGCCGCGCGAATCACTAGTTGAGGCTCGGCTCTTCCGTCCAAGTGGACCACCGGCCGGTGGCCCCGCCCAATCTGCGCAGGACCCGTCGCCAGAGCCCGGCCGGATGACCGAAGACATCCTCGGGTCTCGCCGGGGCCCTGAACCAGGATCCGCGGATAAGCTCGCTCTCCAGCTGCCCGGCGGCCCATCCGGACAACCCCACGAAAAGGCGCAGCTGGCTGAACGACGACTCCATGAGCTCGGGCGGGAAGTTGAGATCCACCACACCGATCTCATCGATGACGCGTTCCCAGCCCGGCGGCGGGGCTTCCGGGGTGGCGGGCTCGCCCAGCACGATCGCGACATTGGGATTGACCGGACCGCCCTCGAAGACGCGGGCCGGCGGGGTCAGGTGGTCCCGGAAGCTCTCCTGGATGCTGTCTGCCGGAAGCTCGGAGAGGCGGTTGAGGCACACGCCGAGGCTGCCTTCCACGGTGTGCTCCAGGAGCAGCAGCACGGAGCGATCGAAGTAGCCACCTCGACCGGGCTGCGTGGCGATCAGCAGCTGTCCGACGCCGACTGCTCCCGTGTGCATCACGCTCCTCACTCTATCTGTGCCCAGACGCCGACGTGCCCGCCTGCGCTACGGAGACGGGCACGTCAGGGCCGTGTAAGGGGTGGATGTGGCGGGAATATCCCTCACCTGGCGTTGACAAGGCATGACTCCAGCCGAGCGAAGCCAGGTACCACCCAGGTACCGCGGTTGGGAGGCAGTCGAGCGGGTACGGTGCCGCTCGTCGAGTCCGCCATTGGGCGCCTCGGCAGCGCCCCGGAACGCCCCCAGCGGCGACAAACCGGCCAGCAACTCGAGACCGATGATGTCTCCGGAGACGACCCCGGCCCGAGCCCCGCTGTGGGAGGCGATCAGGCTCCCGAAGCGTTGGCATCCGAGGAAGGGCAGAGGCAGCGCTTCGACGTCGGTGACCTCGCCGGGCTCTTCACTCCCCGGATCACGACGCTCCAACAGCCAACCCCGCAATTGGCCCGAGCTGCGGCCGAGCAAATCCTCGCCCGGCTCCGCTCTCAACGGGACCAGGTCGCGGCCCTGCAGTTAGACGCCGAGCTGCTCATCGGCGGCTCAGTAGCGCGGATGAGCCCCCGCCCCGCCCGATCACTCCCCTGAGCCGCCAGCATCCGCCGCCGACTGTCCCCCCGCGTGCACCGACCCTGAGCCGTGGGGGCCCGCCCGAAGGAGACGGTTGACTTCGCGGACGTCGAGACCGCACAGTTCGGCAACCTCACTGACAGGCAAGGCCTCGGTGACAGTCAACGCATGCACAGCGCGACCGATCCGTCGCTCGCACTCACCGACGACTCGTTCTCGTTCGAGCACGGCTGCCGTGGCATCGAGGACCTGGTCACTTGATCCTCGCCTCTCTGATGTGCGCCTCCCGCCGGCCCGGCCGTCTCCCGGCAGCACCCAAAGTCAGCGGCCGTCACTTCAGTCGTGAAATATCAAGTTCGTCTCTTGCGCTGCGCAGGGGGGAGGTGCTACGGTCTACTAACGCGCTTTACTAGTGCGCTTTACTCAAAGGGAAACGTCGATGAAGACGCGAAAGAGCAAAGGCTCAACACGAGTCACGATGGCGGGAGTCGCCGCCCGTGCCGGCGTGTCGCCGACCACGGTGTCATTCGTCCTGTCGGAACGTCCCGGTGCCGCGATTTCTGAAGAGACCGCCGAGCGGGTGCGGTTGGCGGCAGCCGAGCTGGGATACCGGTCCAACGCGGCAGCCAGGGCGCTGGCCATGAGCCGGACCCATCTGGTCGGCGTAGTCACTGATGTGGTGACTAGCCCGTTCGCCGGTGATGCCATCCTGGGGGCGCAGGCGAGGGCATGGGCCAACGGTCTGCAGGTACTGATCACCAGCGTGGAGCAACAGAGCACGCTCGACCCGGAACCATTTGACGTGCTGATGGACCGGCAGATCGAGGGACTGGCGGTCATCATGACCTCCCACAGGCGACTTCACCTTCCGGACAGCGTCCGATCCCTGCCTGCCGTGCTGGTCAATAGCGTTGACGAGGACGGCATCGTGCCGGCCGTTGTCCCGGACGAGGAATCGGGAGGCCGCGAGGCCACTGAGCACCTGATCGCCGCAGGTCATCGGCGCATCGCGATGATCAACCTCGAGTCCGACAGGATCGCCGCCATTGACCGGCGAGCCGGGTACATGACTGCGCTGCGCAACGCCGGCATCCAGATCGACCCGGTCTTGGTCCAAGAGGGACCCGCCGACGCGCACCACGGCTACGACGCGATGCGCGAGCTCCTGACTCTGGAGCAGCCGCCGACCGCGGTGTTCTGTGCCACTGACCGCATCGCGATGGGCGCCTACGACGCCATCAAGGAGTCTGGGCGGTCGATTCCGGGTGATCTGTCTGTGATCGGATTCGATGACCAGCAGATCCTCACCGAGTTCCTCCGACCGGGACTCACCACAATGAGACTTCCGTTCCGCGAGATGGCGGATCGGGCGATGGAGCTGCTGGCCCGGCAGCTTCTCGACCCGCACGTCACGATCGAGTCAGAACGGATGCGGTGCCCCTTGATCGAGCGATCCTCGGTGGGGCCACCGAGAAGCCAGGTCCCGCCGCCCAGATAACCGAGCGACGGGACCTGCCCGCAGTAAACCGTGCATTGGGTTGCCGACCTGGACGTCTCAAGCCCTCCGCCGCACGAACCACCACAACCACTTCGACAGACGAAGGAACGCACATGCAACTCACTCGAAAACTCCGAATAGGAGCAGCGCTGGTCGCGGCTTCTGCTCTGGCCATGCTATCCGGCTGCACCAGCACCGGCGAATCATCGACCAGTCCCACCTCCGCCGGCTCGGCCACCGGCGCCCTACTCACCATCCCCCGCGAGGACATGGGCACGTTCTCGCGCAACTTCAACCCGTTCTCGACCCAGTCGTTGCCGATGACCAACCAGGCCATCTACGAGCCAATGTTCATCTACAGCACCACCAACTCGACGATCACGCCGTGGCTGGCGACGGAGTGGAAGGCGAACGCCGACTCCACACAGTTGACCTTCACCCTGCGGGACGGCGTGAAGTGGTCCGATGGGCAGCCGCTCGTCGCGCAGGACGTGGTCACCAGCATCAAGCTTCAACAGGAGATCTTGGGCAGCTTCGACTACGTGGAGGACGTCACCGCGGTCGATGACCACACCGTCCAGGTCGACTTCAACCGCTCCTACTCGCCCGGCCTGTACGAGATCGGGGCGCAGGTCATCGTGCCTGACCACATCTGGTCAAAGTTGTCCGATCCGGCGACCAGCACCAACGAGGAACCGGTCGGCTCCGGCCCCTACGCCACCGTGGAGCAGTTCTCCTCCCAGTCCTTCGACCTCGGCCCCAACCCCAACTACTGGCAGCCCGAGAAGCTGAAGATCGCTGGCATCCGTATGCTCGCCTTCGCGGGTAACGATGGCGCTAACCTGGCCCTGCAGACCGGCGACGCCGACTGGGGCGACCAGTTCATCCCGGATGTGGAGAACACCTTCGTGGCGGCCAACCCCGACCATCACCACTTCTGGTTCGCCAAGGCCGGCTCGACGGTGTCCTGGCAGTTCAACACCACCAAGGCACCCTACGACGACGTCGACTTCCGCAAGGCGATGAGCATGGCCATCGACCGCGAGCAGATCACCTCGATCGCGATGAACAACTACACCAGCCCCGCCGACTGCACCGGTCTCTCCAACGCCTACGCCTCCTGGGTGGACTCCACCGTCGCCGACTCCTGCACGTGGACAGAGCGTGACGTCGATGCGGCCAACCAACTGCTCGACGACGCCGGTTACAAGGTCGGCAGCGACGGGGTCCGCACCAACAAGGACGGGTCGCCCCTGAACGTTGCCCTGAGTGTTGGCTCGGCGTCGTCGGACTGGCTGTCGGTGATGAACATCATCGCCCAGAACCTCGCCGACGTGAACGTGAAGGCCACCGTCGACGCGCCGGACTGGGCCTCGGTGGTGTCGGGCTACGAGAACGGCACCTTCGACTCCGGCATCGTCTGGTCACCGAACGCGGCCACTCCGTACCAGTACTTCCGCAACACGCTGAGCAACGACACCGTCAAGCCGGTCGGCACGAAGGCGACCGAAAACTACCACCGCTACGGATCTGACGCGGGCACCGAGCTGCTCAGCCAGTTTGCCGCCGCCGGGGACGAGGCCCAGCAGCACGACGTGATCAACCAGCTGCAGCAGATCTACAACACGGAGGCTCCGCTGGTGCCGTTGTTCACCGGACCGGAGTGGGGCGCCTACTCCGACGCCCGGTTCACCGGCTGGCCGTCCGAGAGCGATCCGTACGCGACGCTCAGCACCCGGTCGGCGACGACCACTCTGGTGCTGACCTCGCTCGTACCTGCCCCCTGACCGGCAGGGCCGGCCCGCCGGGAAATCGGCGGGCCGGCCCATCTCGGCTGCACCGCAAGCGAGAGCCCCGCCGACGCAGCGAGCGCACTGACTCGAGACGTGCACCCCCTGCCTCCGCAGACGCTCCTGCGTCACCAGCCGCTGCGGGTTCGCACGACGAACTCGCGCGGCCACCCCAGCGCGGCCTCCATCACCTGCGAACATGCCCGCGCACCCCTCCGTGACCCACAGAAAGGGTTGATTGTGACCTACGTCCTCCGACGCCTCGGCTTCTACCTGATCGCCTTCTGGACCTCCATCACGCTGAACTTCATGCTCCCGCGGCTCATGCCCGGCGACCCCGTGTCACGGATGTTCGCCAAGGTCCAAGGCAGGATGAATCCGGACCAGATCGAGCAGATGCGCAAGCTGTTCGGTCTGGACGACCAGCCGCTGTGGCAGCAGTACCTCAGCTACCTCAAGAACCTGTTCACCGGTGAGATGGGCATCTCCATCAGCCGCTTCCCGACCCCGGTCATCGACGTGATCGGCAGCCAGCTGCCCTGGACGCTCCTGCTGGGCGGCACCTCGCTGTTGATCGCGGTGCTGATCGGAAACGGCCTCGGCATCATCGCCGCATGGCGCCGCGGCGGGTGGGTGGACTCGGTTCTGCCACCCGGACTCATCTTCATCGGCTCGTTCCCATACTTCTGGCTCGCCATGGGCGCCCTGTTCCTGTTCGGCGTCACCCTCGACTGGTTCCCCCTGCGGCACGGCTTCGCGGCGGGTTCCACACCGAGTTGGGATCCCGCCTTCCTGGCCGACGTCGCTTACCACCTCGTCTTGCCCGCCGCCACCATCGTGCTGGTCTCGATCGGCGGCTGGATGCTCGGCATGCGCAACGCCATGATCACGACCTCATCCGAGGACTACATCACCATGGCCGAGGCGAAGGGCCTGCGCCCGAACCGGATCATGCTGCGCTACGCCGCCCGGAACGCCATCCTGCCCCAGGTCACGGGACTGGGCCTCACCATCGGGTTCATCGTCGGCGGCGCGCTGCTGACCGAGGTCGTCTTTGCCTACCCAGGCATCGGCTACCAGCTGCTCAACGCAGTGAACGCCCTCGACTACCCCTTGATGCAGGGCATCTTCCTGACCATCACCACCGCCGTACTGCTGGCGAACTTCGTCGTCGACATCGCCTACGTCCGGCTCGACCCCCGCGTCCGCACGGCCTGAAAGGAGTCCGCAATGAGCAACCCACTGACCACCCCACCTCCCGTCGACACCGCCGCCAAGGCCGGGCCCGCCTCCCCTTCCGGAGGGACCGCCACGAGGCCATCCGGACGAATCGGAATCGTGCGGCTGTTGCTGACCAACCGCAAGGCGACAGCCGGGCTGATCATCCTGACGATCTTCGTCCTCCTAGCGCTCGCCGCGCCCATCATCTTCCCAGGCGACCCCTCCATCATCGGTGGATACCCGCTCTCCCAGCCGCCGAGCCTGGAGCACCTGTTCGGCACCACCGCCAAGGGACAAGACGTGCTGGCTTTGACCGTCTACGGTTCCCGCTCCTCGCTGCTGGTCGGCTTTGTGGTCGGCATCGCGGCCACCTTGGTGGCCGCCCTGGTCGGCCTCGCGTCCGCGTTCTTCGGTCGGACCATCGACGACGTCTTGTCGCTGGTCACCAACGTCTTCCTGCTGATCCCCGGCCTACCACTGCTGGTGCTGCTGGCCGCCTTCCTGCCCCAGGGCCCGGCGACGGTGATCTTCGTGCTGGTGCTGACCGGCTGGGCCGGCGCCGCCCGCGTCCTACGCAGCCAAGCACTGTCGATTAGGTCCAAGGACTTCATCGCCGCCTGCCTGGTCACCGGCGAGCGACCGCTGCGGATCATGTTCGCCGAGATGCTGCCGAACATGGCCTCCATCATGATGGGCACCTTCCTGTCGGTAGTAATCGGAGCCATTGGAGCGCAGGCAGGCCTTGAGTTCCTCGGGCTCGGAGACACCGCCACCGTCTCCTGGGGCACCAACCTGTACTGGGCCAGCAACGACGGCGCCCTGCTCAAGGGCCAGTGGTGGATCTTCCTGCCCTCCGGTGCCGCCATCGCCGCGGTGGCATTCGCCCTCGCCCTGGTCAACTACGCCGTTGACGAAGTGACAAACCCGCGGCTCCGGGCGCTCCGGTCCGCCCGAAAGGAGTCGGTGTGATCACCCCCCTGCCCAGCAACCCTGCACCCAGCAACAACCCACACCACGACACACTGCTGCGGGTCGACCGTCTCTCGGTGGAGTACCAGTCCGACACCCGGGTCATCCGCGGCGCCGACGACGTCACTTTCTCCATCGGACGCGGCGAGGCCTTCGGTCTGGCCGGCGAATCCGGCTGCGGCAAGTCGACCATCGCGAACACCATCATGCGGCTGCTCAAACCCCCGGCCAAGGTCGTGGGCGGGGCGATCCAGTTCGGCGACATCGACCTTCTGAAGCTATCCGGCGAGCCGCTCCGCGAATTCCGGTGGACCCGGATCGCGATGGTCTTCCAGTCGGCGATGAACGCGCTCAACCCCGTCATGACAGTCAGTGACCAGATCGTCGACGCCTTCACCGCCCACGGTCGGGTGAGTCGACGGTCCGCTCGCGACAAGGCCGGTGACCTGCTCACACTGGTCGGGATCCCCACCGATCGGCTCGACTCCTACCCGCACCAGCTCTCCGGCGGCATGCGACAGCGGGTGGTGATCGCCATCGCCCTCGCCCTGGACCCAGAGCTGCTGATCCTCGATGAGCCGACCACCGCACTGGACGTGGTGGTGCAGCAGGAAATCATGCAGCAGATCCAAGCCCTGCGCTCCGAGTTCGGCTTCTCGCTGTTGTTCATCACTCACGACATCTCACTGATGATCGAGCTCACCAACCGAATGGCGGTGATGTACAACGGCCGGATCGTCGAACTCGCCCCGTCCGCGGAAATCTTCGCCGAGCCGCTGCACCCCTACACCCAGGCACTGATGGGGTCGTTCCCCCCGCTGAGCGGACCCCGGCGACGGTTGACCGGTCTGGCCGATCGAGCCAGCATCACCAGCTCAACCGATGCCCGACACCGGCTCGGCTTCGACCCCCACTCGATCCCCGACCTCAGCGAGATCCGACCCGGACGCTTCATCGCCGACCCGGAGACACCGCGACACGCCAGCACGACAGGAGCAGCACGATGAACACCACCGCCCCGACCCAGGAACCCACCCCGGTTCTGGAGGTGCGCTCCTTGACCAAGGAATTCAGCCAAGGAGGCCCGCTATCGCGCAGATCCGTCACCGCCCTTCGTGACGTCAGCTTCAGCCTCGGCAAGGGAGAGATCCTTTCCCTGGTGGGCGAGTCCGGATCCGGCAAGTCCACCATCGCCCGAATCGTCGCACGGCTGGAACAGCCCACCGCAGGCACCTTTCTGCTGGACGGCCGGGACATCATTTCAAGCGAGGGCCGCCGAGCCAGCAAGGCCTACCGACGACAGGTCCAGATGGTCTTCCAGGACCCCTTCGGCTCCCTCAACCCGAGCCAACGGATCAGCCACTTCCTGGAGCGACCGCTCCGGCTCCACGGCCTGGCCCGTGGCAGCCGGGATCTCCGGGAGCGTTCCGAGAAGCTGATGACCGACGTCGGGCTGACCCCCGACATGCTGGACAGCTTTCCGCACCAACTGTCCGGAGGCCAGCGACAGAGGGTCGCCATTGCCCGCGCACTGGCCGTAGAACCCGAGGTCATCCTGGCCGACGAGCCGACCTCGATGTTGGACGTCTCCGTGAGAATCGGGGTGCTGAACCTGATGCGGGACCTGTGCGACCAGCGCGGAATCTCGATCCTGTACATCACCCACGATCTGGCCTCCGCCCGCTACGTGGCGGATCGCACCATCGTGCTGTTCGCCGGCGAGATCGTCGAGGACGGGCCCTCGATGGACGTGATGGCGAAGCCTGCGCACCCTTACACCCGGCTCCTGACCTCCGCGGTGCCGGACCCGAACCGGTCCCGCGGCCTCGACGCGGACACGCGGGCCCAACTCCGTGCAGAGGTACAGACCGCCATGTACGGCCCGGGTGGGAAGCCCGGCGCGCCGGACGCCCGAACTGAGATCGTCCAAGTCGTCGTCGGCCCCGGACACCGGGTGCGTCGACGGGAACTCGTGGGCGCGGGAGCGGCGGTGGCGTCGTGATGCGGGATCTGGTCGCGTCCCAAACGCTCGAGCGTGAGCTGCCATCACCCGAGCTGCGGATGAGGGCGGAGCGTGACCCTCACCGTCCTGGCTTCCACTTCGTCGCACCCGGAGGCTGGTTGAACGACCCGAACGGCGTGGGCGAGTGGGACGGGGTCTTTCACCTGTTCTACCAGTACAACCCGGAGGCGGCCGTCCATCACCGGATCCAGTGGGGGCACGCCACCAGCAGCGACCTGCTCCACTGGCAGGACGAACCCATCGCACTCACCCCGTCCGCCGGGCCGGACGCCTCGGGCTGCTGGAGCGGCGTCCTGGTCGACGATGGCGGGACACCGACCCTGGTCTACTCGGGCCACGCGCCCGAGATGGGCCGGACCCAGAGCTGCTGCGTGGCGACCGGCAGTGCCGACCTCAGGAACTGGACGAAACACACCGCCAACCCGGTGATCCCCGGCCCCCCCGCCGGCCTGGCAGTGACCGAACTGCGCGACCACACCGTGTGGCGTGAAGGAGGGCGCTGGCACCAGGCGATGGGGTCCGGGTTGATCGGACGCGGCGGGGCGCTGCTGCACTACAGCGGCCCCACGCTGACCGACTGGACCTACGAAGGAGTCCTGCTGGACGCGCTCGACGTGCCGACCGACGGTGGCTTCAACGGCTCGACCTGGGAATGTCCCGACCTGTTCGCCCTGGATCCTGCTGACCCCGACCGCCGCGTCCTGGTGTTCTCCGCCTGGCACGAAGGTGTCACTCTCTACCCGATGTACCTCATCGGACAACTCTCCGAGGGCAAGTTCCTTCCAGACGGCCCGCCCAAGAACCTGGACCTGGGACTGCGCCACTTCTACGCACCACAGAGCTTCACCGCCACAGACGGTCGGCGTATCCAGTTCGGCTGGGCACAAGAGGCCAGGCCGGACGCGGCCGCAATCGAGGCGGGCTGGTCCGGGGTGATGTCGATGCCGCGCACGGTCGAGTTGAGCCCTGATCGCGGGCTGATGGCCGCTCCGGTCAAAGAGGTGACTGACCTGCGCGTCGGCAGCGGCGAACAGGTGCCCGTGACTGCAGGCAACGTGTGGACCGAAACCTCCGGTGACCAGCTCGATGTGAGCGCCGACGTGCAACTGCCAGCTGGAGGACGTCTGGAGCTGGCGATCAGGGCGACAAAAGATCTGAGCGAGGCAACCTTCGTGCGTCTAGAGCGAGAGCAGGACGGGACCACCCGACTGACCCTCGACCGCAGCCACAGCAGGGTCGCCTCGCTAGCCGACGGCTACGACCTCAGCGAGCTCGGCGGTACCCTCCCCACACACAGCGATGACACCCTGACGCTGAGGGTCCTGGTCGACCACTCGATGCTGGAGGTCTTCGCCAACGGAGTCCCCCTGACCGCGCGGGTGTACCCGTCGCGGCCCGATGCCGGCGGAGTCCGGGTGACCGCCGACGGAGAGGCGAGCGCCAATCTGACCATCTGGCAGATGCGCAGCACCGGGAGAGGGCCGATCCAGTGACGATGACCCGGCCGCAGCCTTGGTACCCCGACGTGGGACCCGCGCGCGGTCACGGTTCTTCACATCGTTGCGATCCTCGCCCCCTCCGTGGAGGAGGCGCCTGAATCGCCCCAGCATGTCCGGGGACTCATTGTGTTGTGAGTTCTGTGGGTTGCAGGGCTGGTTCTGAATCGAAATAGAGGGCTCTCTATCGGCATTCTCGCTGACCTCGAAATTGATCACGCGCAAACCCACCTTGGATGCCAACATGGGCCAGCCAGCGCTCGGATACCCCCTGCCATGGAGTTTGCAGCTCGGGTTGTCGTCCTGCCCGGACCCCGAGATGTTCCCGGCATCGGCATGACGGTATGTTCTGGTCTTCGTCAATTTGTTCTGCTACCTCCTTCCTGAGCAGACTTGCAGGAAGCAGTCACTGCAGCTGACCACGATCTGGGCTGTAGGGACTGGGCTAGTTTGGAGCAGCGCCGGGGGGTAGCGTCGTCCGACAATCTGGGCGCGCATGCGCGTGGGAATGGAACAGGATGAGTGACTCAGGAGCGGTCAGCGGCGGGACCGACGACGATGGCGATGATCGCGCGAGCCGTGTGCGAGATCGGCTCGTTGGGGAGCTAGCCCGGCGCCGAACCAAGAAGGGCGTTCCAGACATGCTCCATGCCGAGCTCAAGCAAGGCAACGTACCGATGAGGATTCGCATGCGTGGACCGCGAGGTGAGCTGGTGCCAGTGGAACCTCTCCAGGCCCATCTGAGTTTCACTGACTTCGGTAGGTGCCCTATCTGCCTGTCTCGTGACGGACTGACGGTGAGCAGTTGAGCGTGGACGGTGTCACATGCGTGTCACGGGACACCGGGGTAACATGCGTCGACGCCGGCAGTGGTGTTGGTCTCTCGGCTGCTCGCGCTGGCTTCTATCCCGTCGGGTAGCTTGTCACCGGGCCGAGATAGCCCTCCTCCCGAAGGCGAGTTCCTACCACTCATGATACTCGAGAGCTTGTCGATCTCGCTCAGCATGATCGGTACGTCTCAGCTGCCGCATGATCGAGGCCCCACAGCACGAAAGGTCGGGCGTTGAGAGGACAGCCACCAGATCCGCCGGAACATCGTGTTGGCCCCTTCGGGTGGCGTCAGGATACGACAAAACACCTCAGGCTGTGCAATCGATAACCTTTCGCGTGATGCTCGGAGTGAAGGCTTTCGAAATCCCAGCGCACCCATGCCCGCACGGCTGGTCGGTCCTCAGTCGACTTGACCCAGATGGCGTTGTAGCGCTCTTCACGCCCACCGGGCAACACGAATGCGTTGAGTTCCATCAAACGGAAACCCTTTGCCCGATACTCGGAGTTCAACTTGTCGAAATCAGCACGCTTCCATGCCCACACGGCTGGTCGGTCCTCAGTCGACTTGACCCAGATCGCGTTGTAGCGCTCATCCTGCCCACCGGGCAACACGAATGCGTTGAGCTCCATCAAACGGAAACCCTTCGTCCGATACTCGGAGTTCAACTTGTCGAAATCAGCACGCTTCCACGCCCACACGGCTGGTCGATCCTCAGTCAACTTGACCCAGATCGCGTTGAAGCGCTCATTGCCCGTCGGCAGTTGTTTGAGGTTCTTGCGATAGTTC
>DATITN010000028.1:0-5022 GCA_035467795.1 Arachnia sp.
GACGGTGTGCGGCAGCAGGTACGGCGCGTTCGCCTTGCCCCGCTGCGGCGCGGGCGTGAGATAGGGGGCGTCGGTCTCGACGAGGATCCGGTCCAGCGGGGTGGCCAGCGCGGCCTCCCGCAGCGCCCCGGCGGAGCCGAAGGTGACCACCCCGGGGAACGACAGGAACGCTCCGCGCTCCACGCAGCGCCGCGCGAAGTCGGCGTCGCCGGAGAAGCAGTGCATCACCACCCGGCCCGGGAGGCCCTCGTCGTCGAGCACGCGCAGGATGTCGTCGTGGGCGTCGCGGTCGTGGATCACCAGCGTCCGGTCATAGGTCTTCGCCCATCCGATGTGCTCGCGGAAGGAGGCCTCCTGGGCCTCGTGGCCCGCCGCCTCCCGCGTCCGGTAGTAGTCCAGGCCGGTCTCCCCCACCGCGACCACCTCGGGCGCCGCGACCAGCGGCTCCAGCTCGGCCAGCACCGCGGCGAGGCCCGCGGCCCCGTCGCGGAGGAACACCCGGGCGGCGTCGTTGGGGTGCAGCGCCACCGCAGCGCGCACCGAGGGCAGGCGCTCGGCCAGCTCGATCGCCGCCCGCGACGACTCCACGTCGCAGCCCACCTCGATCACCCGCGACACCCCCACCTGGGCGGCCAGCCGAAGCGAGTCGCCCACCGGCAGACCCGAGTACTCGTGGGTGGACCACAGGTGGGTGTGGTTGTCGACGACGGGGCGGGGCAGCGCCTCCGGCAGGGGCGGCAGGCCGAGGGTGTCGAGGGGATTCACTTGGCGCTCTCCTTGTCTGCCAACGCGGCCGCGTACAGCTCCTTACGGTTGGCTCCCGTGACCTTCGCCACGTCCGCCACCGCCTCGGACAGTCTCGCACCACCGGCCCGAGCCCGCCGCACCAGCTCCAACGCGTCGTCAGCAGATGCCGTCGACGGGGGCGCCCCGGCGATCACGACGGTGACCTCGCCGCGGACCCCGCCGGCGGCCCACTCCGCCAGCTCGGCCAGCGGTCCACGAATCACCTCTTCGTAGGGCTTGGTCAGCTCGCGGCACACGGCCGCCGGGCGGTCCGCGCCCAGCTCGCGGGCGCCGTCGCGGAGGAACTCCTCAAGGCGGTGGGGGGCCTCGAAGAACACCATCGTGCGTTCCTCGCCTGCCAGTGCCGCCAGTCGACGGCCCCGCTCGCCGGCCTTGCGGGGCAGGAACCCCTCGAAGCAGAACCGGTCCACGGGCAGGCCGGAGACGGCCAGAGCGGTCAGAACGGCGGAGGGCCCGGGCACCGCCGTCACCCGAAGGTTCGCGTCGATGCAGGCCACCACCAGCCGATACCCCGGGTCGCTGACCGACGGCATGCCGGCATCGGTGACCAGCACCACCCGCTGCCCCGCCGCGACGGCGGCCGCCAGCTCCACGGTGCGCGAGGCCTCGTTGCCCTCGAAGTAGCTGACCACCCGCGCCGTGGGCTCGATCCCCAGCCGCTTGGTGAGCAGGAGGAATCGGCGGGTGTCCTCCGCCGCGATGACATCCGCCGAAGCCAGGGCGGTGCGCAGGCTCTGGCTGGCGTCGTCGGAGGACCCGATGGGCGTGGCCGCCAGGATCAGAGCTCCGTCGGGAAGGGGGTGCATGGGCTCAGCCTATGATGCATGGGTGCTGACCACGCTCCAGGCTCTCGACGACGGCCGGCTCCGCGACCGCACCGCCGGGTGGGTGGTCACGCTCAGCATCACGCTGATGGCGTTCCTGCTGCGCTTCTACAACCTGGGCCAGCCCCACGCCATCATGTTCGACGAGACCTACTACGCCAAGGATGCGTGGGCGCTCCTGCAGTCCGGCTACGAGCGGCAGTGGGTCGAGGACGCCAACGACATGATCCTGGCCGGGGATCTCTCCGGCATGAAGGAGGCGGCCGCCTACATCGTGCACCCGCCGGTGGGGAAGTGGCTGATCGCCGCCGGCGAGGCCATGTTCGGGATGAATCCGTTCGGGTGGCGGTTCATGGCGCTGATCTTCGGCACGCTGCTGGTGTTCTTCACCATCCGGATGGCCCGGCGCCTGTCGCGCTCCACGCTGATCGGGGGTGTCGCGGGGCTGCTGCTCACGTTCGACGGCCTGGCCTTCATGATGAGCCGCATCGCCCTGCTGGACATCTTCCAGGCCACCTTCGCGGTGGCGGGTGTCGCGGCACTGGTGGCGGACCGGGACTGGATGCGGCACAAGCTCGCCGACCACCTGCGGGCCCGCGACCTGCCGGACCTGGGCGGCTCGTTCGGGCCGGTCCTGCTGTGGCGGCCCTGGCGGGTGGCGGCCGGCGTGATGCTGGCGCTGTCAGTGTCCGTGAAGTGGAACTCGCTGTTCCTCATCGCCGTGTTCGGGATCGTCGTCGTCTTCTGGGACCTGGGCGCGCGGCGGCTGGCCGGCGCCGGGCGCGCCCAGTGGTGGTCGCTGCTGGTGGACGCCCCGATGGCGTTCGTCAACCTGGTCGTGGTGATCGTGCCGATCTACCTCGGCTCCTGGTTCGGCTGGCTCACCACCGACGGCGGCTATTACCGCGGCTGGGGGGCGGACAACCCCGAGGACCCCGTCGTGCAGCGCTTCGGCGAGGCGCTCGGCTCGCTGTGGCACTACCACGTTGAGATGTACCGCTTCCACACCGGCGACGGGATGATGGTGGACGCCACGCACTCCTACGAGGCCCACCCGGCCGGATGGCTGTTCCTGCAGCGCCCCATCGCGATCTACGCCGTCAACGACATCGAGCCCGGGGTGGACGGGTGCGAGGCCGTGGGCACCACCTGCGTGAGCATCGTCAACGGCATCGGCACCCCGCTGCTGTGGTGGGCGGCGGCGCTAGCGCTGGGCGCGGGGCTGGTGTGGTGGCTGATGGGCCGGGACTGGCGGTTCTCCGTTCCGCTGCTGGCCGTCGCGGCCACCTACCTGCCGTGGTTCCGCTACGCCGGCCGGCCCCTGTTCTTCTTCTACGCCATCATGATCATCCCGTTCAGCGCCACGGTGCTGGCGATGGCCATGGGCAAGATCCTGGGACCGGCCCACCATCCTCGACGGCGCGTGCGGGCGATGGCGGTGGGCGTGCTGCTGGCCCTGATCATCCTCAACTTCGCGTTCTTCTACCCCATCCTCACCGCGGAGATCATGACGCGGCCGGCCTGGCTGATGCGCATGTGGTTCGGCAACGCCTGGATCTAGGCCGCGGCCCGGCCTACGCCTCCGCACCGCGCTGCCTGAGCAGCCGGGACCCGTAGGCACGCATCCTGCTGAACCGGGGAAGAGCGTTGGCCGGCGAGTCCCCCAACAGCAGGCCCGCGAGGTAGTAGCCGCTGGCGGTGCCGTTCATCAGCTCACCGCGACCGTTGCCGCGCGCGTAGAACCCGCCCGGGATCGCGGAGGCGCCGACGACGGGACGGCCGTGGTCGCTGGGATCAATGGCCATCCGCCCCGTCTCGATGTCTGAGGCGCCAAGCTCGGAGCGCGCCCACTCCGCCAGCCCCGCCGTCGCGGCCTCGATCGAGGACAGGCTCACTTTCTGCCCCACCACGAGGGCCGCCTCCCCCACCGGGCGGATCATCCACGCGGGCCCCGTGGCGTGCAGGCTGATCTCCGTGCGAGGGCGGGCGGGGGTGCATCGGAGCACCGGAACCCATTGCGCCGGGCCGATGCGCGCCGCCCTCCCCCACGGGCTGATGCCCAAGGTGTCGATGACGGCGACCCCGCCCACCGTGCCGGCGTCGCGCACCCAGGCGAGGTTGTTGCGGAACCCGATCCGGGTGATGCCCTCGCGTCGCGTCAGGTGCGTCACGGTCACCTCGTGCACCACCTGCGCGCCCGCGGCCACTGCGGCCGCCCTCAGCAGCCGGGCGTACTCGTCGGTGTCCACGCACAACGCATTGGTGACCAGCGCCGCCCCACCGGGCCCGCGATCGACCTGCGCCTCCGCGCCCGCGGTGCGGAACAGCTCCGCCACCTCCCGCGTCTCCCGCTCGTCGCCCCCGGGCAGCGAGCTGTCGCGGAGCGCCATGGTGGTCAGGCCAGGGTGGATCTGCCTGATCTCCTCCATGGCGGCGAGGTTGCGCCGCGCGTGCTCCAGCGCCCCCGCGACCCCGTAGGCGATGGCCATGGCGGCCACGGTGGACGCGTGGCCCACCGCCGCGACCCCGTGTCCGATCGCGGCGCTGCGGAACTCCTGATTGGGGTCGAGCACCAGCACGTCGTAGCCCTCCGCCGCCAGGCGGCGGGCCACCGTCAGCCCCGCGACGCTCGCCCCCAGGACAACCACGTCGTGCGCCATGGGTTCAGCCTAACCCGAGACCACGACGGCGGGACCGGTGACAGGCCCTCCACCCGCAGGCAGTAAAGTCTGGCCGACGAAAGGAAGCGCCCCATGTGGAAGCTGCACAACAACGGAATTCTCGCGCCGGACGCGGTGGTGAAGCCGACGGAGAGGCTCAGTTGGGGCCGCACCGTCGGGCTCGGCGCTCAGCACGTGGTGGCGATGTTCGGAGCCACGTTCGTGTTCCCCCTGCTGATGGGCCTCAACCCGCAGCTCGCGGTGATGATGTCCGGCGTCGCGACGCTGGTGTTCCTGTTCGCCGTCCAGCACCGGGTGCCGAGCTACCTGGGATCGTCGGCCTCCTTCGTCGGCGTGGCCACCGCGATCTACACCGCCGGCGGTGACCCCGCAGACCTGACGGGCGCGCTGTTCGTGGTGGGTCTGACCCTCTTCATGGTGGGTCTGATCATCCACTTCGCCGGGGCCCGCGTGATCCACAAGGCGCTGCCGCCGGTGGTCACCGGCGCCGTCGTGATGCTGATCGGTTTCAACCTGGCCCCGGTGGTGGCGTCGGTCTACTGGCCGGTGGATCCGTGGGTGGCGTTCACCGTGATGCTGATCGTGATCGCGCTGAGCATCGGGCTGCGTGGCTTCATGGGCCGCATCGCCATCTTCCTGTCGCTGATCATCGGATACGTCCTCAGCTGGGTGTTCGATCTGGTCCTCGGGCCCCTCCAGCGGGTCGCCGA
>DATITN010000029.1:0-2159 GCA_035467795.1 Arachnia sp.
CCCATCACCGGGGTGCTCTGGCTGGCCGACGGAATGATCTGCATGAAACTCCGCCCGACGGAGATCCCCAGCACCACACCGGCCACCAGCATCACCGCGCCGACGGCGAGCAGGATGGGCCCCAGCTTGCTGCGCGGTTTCCCCGGCGGCTGCCAACCCTCGGGCTGCCCGGGCCACTGACCGGACGGCTGGGACTGACCGTAAGGAGGCTGGGCCTGGCCGTACGACGGCTGCGCTTGACCGTAAGGAGGCTGACCCTGTCCGTACGACGGCTGACCTTGGCCATAGGGCGGCTGCCCCTGACCATACGGTGGCTGACCAGGCCCGCCGCCCCACGGGGGCTGCGGGTTCGACGGCGGCTGAGGTGCGCTCATGCCGCCACTATGCCACCGCCTCAGCAGACCTTTCGGGTCCAGCCGAACTTGTCCTCGGCGCGGCCGAACTGGATGTCGACAAGGTGCTGGCGGATCTCACGGGTCTTGCGTCCCGGGACGCCGTCGGCCACCGTCTGCACACCCCGAGCCGGCGAGTTGAACCCGGTTATGGGGGTGACGACGGCGGCCGTCCCGCAGGCGAACACCTCCGGGATCTGACCCGATTCCACGCCGTCGAGCACCTCGTCGACCGAGATGGGCCGCTCCACGGGCTCAAGCCCGTGCTCGGTTGCGAGCGCCAGGATGGATTCGCGGGTCACGCCGGCGAGGATGGAACCCAGCGACGGGGTGATCAGTTCGTCGTCGGCGGTGACGAACATGATGTTCATCGTGCCGCACTCCTCCACCCACTTGTGCTCGGCGCCGTCGGTCCACAGCACCTGTCCGCAGCCGTTGGCCGCAGCCTCCTGCGTGGCGACGAGGCTGGCTGCGTAGTTGCCGCCGCACTTCGCGGTGCCGGTGCCGCCGGGGGCGGCGCGGGTGTAGTTGGGTGTGATCCACAGCTTCACCGGCTCCGAATAGTACGGGCCGGCCGGCGTGGCGATGACGGCGAAGCGGTAGGTGTTGGCCTCGCGGACGCCGAGGTACGGCTCCGAGGCAATCATGAACGGGCGCAGGTACAGGCTCTGCTCGTTCTCGCCCACCGGCACCCAGTCCCTCTCCAGCTCGACGAGCTGGGTGACCGAGTCCAGGAACAGCTCTTCCGGCAGCACCGCCATGCCCATCCGCTTGGCGGACTGGACGAAGCGCGCGGCGTTGCGTTCGGGACGGAACAGCCAGATGGAGTCGTCGTCGCGGCGGTACGCCTTGAGGCCCTCGAAGATCTCCTGCCCGTAGTGCAGGACGGCGGCCGCGGGGTGCAGCGCCCACTCCGTCATCGGCATGAGGCGAGGCTCCTGCCAGCCGTCGCCGCCCTGATAGTCGATGACCGCCATGTGGTCCACGTAATAACGGCCGAAGCCCGGGTCCGCGAGCGCCGCCAGGCGAGCGGCGTCCGCTGTGGGGGTGGTGGTGCGGGTGAGCGAGAACGTGGCCATGGTCATTGATGGTAGACCCCAGATTTTCCGCCGTCCGCCCTGTCCACAGGTTCGACGACGTCCGAGATCGAGCCGTCGTGGTGTAGCTCCAGGCGCCTCCCGACGGCGAGGCGGGCGAGGAAATCGTCGTCGTGCGAGACGACGAGGAGGCCGCCGCGGTACTGCCTCAGGGCGTCGACGAGGACCTCCACCGTGGCGAGGTCGAGGTTGTTGGTGGGCTCGTCGAGGATGAGCAACTGCGCGGGCGGCTCCGCGAGGAGGAGCGCGGCCAGGGAGGCGCGGAACCGTTCGCCGCCGGAGAGGGTGCCCAGGGGGCGGAGGGCCGCGTCGCCGCGGAGGCCGAAGCGGGCAAGCCGGTTGCGGATGGCGCCCGGCTCGACGGTGGGGGCGGCGTCGCGGATGCAGTCGAGGACGGCGCGGGCATCGTCTAGGTGGTCGAGCCGCTGCGGCAGGTACCCGACGCGGGCGGTGATCGACCCCTTGGGGGCCGGATCCCTGCTGATGTCACGGGGCTTCGACGCGGCACGGGCTCCGCCCGCGGCACGCTCACCCAGCGGACCCCCGCCCGCGTTCTCCCCCACGCGAGGCTGGTCCCCATCCAGCTGGTTGAGCCAGCCGGCGCGAAGCGCCAGCTGCGTCGAAACCCCCTGCACCATCAAGCCTCCGTGCACTGTTAGGCCTTCGTGCA
>DATITN010000030.1:0-2054 GCA_035467795.1 Arachnia sp.
TCAGGGAGCTACGGGGACCGCCCCCACCGACTGGACCCGAACCCCGACGAGCAAACGAAGATGACCACTAGCCCGGGCTGAGCCGGCTCGGCGGCTTCCAGGGTTGAGCCCTGCGTGGTGGGAGGATTTCGCGTAGCGGCCGGCTCGTCCACCACCGCCGACGGCAGCGCCCCCCACCGGGACCACGACTAAGGTGGCGGGTGTGACAGCCCAGGCAGCCCCGACCAGCCATGTGGCGGCCTACCGTGGGCGTCTGACCACGGGGTGGGACGAGCTGACCTCCGGGGCCGAGACCACGCCCGGGAAATCGCTCCTCGAGGGCGCCATCGGCACGCTCGGCCTGCGGGGGCTGCAGGCGGCCCGTGAGGAGATGGACCGCCTGGTCCAGGACGAGGGCATCCACTACGGCGGCGAATTGCGCCTCGCCTGGATGATCGATCCGCTTCCCCTCGTCATCGGGGCCGACGAATGGGACGCGCTCGAGGCCGGCCTCAAGCAGCGGTCCCGCCTGCTCGGCCTGGTGCTGCGTGACCTGTACGGCGAGCAGCGGCTTCTCTCCTCGGGCGCGCTGCCGGCGGAGATCGTGTGGGGCCATCACGGTTTCCTGCACCGCGCCAGCGGCATCGAGGCGCCGAGCCACGCCTGGCTGCCGCTGGCCGCCGCGGACCTGGGCCGCGACGCCGGGGGAGCGTGGACCGTGCTGGCCGACCGCACCGATGCACCCTCGGGCATGGGCTACGCGATGGCGAACCGCAGGCTCACCTCCCGCGTGATGGCCGACCTGCACCACGACGCCCGCCCGGCTCGGCTGCGCAGCTACTTCTCGGCGATGCGGGCCGGGCTGCAGCAGCTCGCCCCCCGCACCGGACACACCCCCAAGGGGGTCCTCCTCTGGTCCGGCGCCGGCGCCGAGACCGCCTACGAACAGGGTTTCCTCGCCACGCTGCTCGGCTATGCCCTTGTGGAGGCCGAGGACCTGGTGCTCCGCGACGGGCAGGTGTGGGTGAACTCCCCCGAGGGAAGGGCACTGGTCGACGTCATCCTCCGCCGCGTGGACTCAGATCTGTGCGACCCGCTCGAGTTCCGCAGCGACTCCCAGCTCGGCGTGGCCGGCCTCGTCGAATCCGCGCGCCTGGGCAACGTCGCCACCCTCAACCCTCTGGGCAGCGGCGTGTTGGAGAACCCGGCCCTGCTCGGCCTGCTGCCGGGGCTGGCAGTCCAGATCCTCGGGGAGGAACTCCTCCTGCCCTCAGCCCAGACGTGGTGGTGCGGCGACGAGGCGCAGCGCAGCCACGTCCTGACCCACATGGACAGCCTGCTCCTCAAGCCCATCAACCGAGGCTTCGGAGGCTCGACCCTCGCCGGGTGGGAGCTCACCGCTGCCCAGAAGGCGGAGCTGGTTTCCCGCATCGAGGCCGAGCCGTGGGCGTGGTGCGGGCAGGACAACGTCGAACTCTCCACCACCCCGGTGGTCACCGCCGACGGCGTGCAGCCGCGACGCGTGGTGCTGCGCTGCTTCGCCGCCCAGGTGGACCACTCGCACGAGATCCTGGCCGGTGGCCTGGCGCGGGTCGCGCCGGACGAACGGTTCCGGATCACCACGATGAACGGCGCCCTGACCAAGGACGTCTGGGTGCTGGACCCCGACGATGTCCAGGAGACGTGGACCCCCACCTTCGAAGGGGGACCGATCGCCATCCAGCGCGTGGCCACGCTCGCGCCCCGCATCGCCGACAACCTGTTCTGGTTCGGCCGCTACGCGGAGCGCGCCGACGGCACGGTGCGGCTGCTGCGCCTGGCCGTGGACCTCGCCCACGACCACGGCCAGAGCCCAGCCTCACGCGGCGGCCAGGTGCTCGCCGCCGTCCTCGTCGCCGGGGAGCGGATCACCGGCCTGGACCTGTCCGCTGGTGACGTCGGCGGGGCGCTGAAGCGGCTCCGCCCCGCCGTCGTCGACGGCAGCTCCTCCGGCTCCGTGACGCACGCCATCCGGCGTCTCACGGAGGCCGCCAGCCAGGTTCCCGACATCTTGTCCAGCGACCTCTGGCACATCC